>DBLZ01000128.1 GCA_002297545.1 Prevotellaceae bacterium UBA711
CCGACCCTCTGCTTGTAAGGCAGATGCTCTGAACCAGCTGCGCTAATTGCCCATTGTGCAATGAATGTTGTTTGTATGTTCCCCGCCGGGTAACTCTTAATTGCGAGTGCAAAGGTACGCTTTTTTGTGTTACCAGCCAAATAATAGCGCAAGTTTTTTGTAAAAAAAAAGAGCATGTAGGGCCTCTTGCCGTCTAAAGCGGATTCTCGCCATACATTATATATATAATTTAAGCGCCTGAGGAGAGAGAGAATGATGGCATGTCTGATAAGGCATACTTGCGTCCTGTCAAGATGACACTGCCGTGCAATGCCACTATGTCAGCAACTATTGACAATGGTCAAGGAAATGGGATTTTCCTATTCGTTTTAGAGATTTACCTTACTCCAGACAGCATAAATGGCCTTATCTTTGCAACAGAAAAAGCGGAACCCCGGAGATGGACGCTACGAGATAGTAAGAAAGACACACACATAAAGATGGGTTGCCAGAGGGCAACAGAGAAAGACACATAAGGTATTATTAAGGTAAAAAGATTGAACTATGAAAAAGATGATGACCCTGGTAGCCGTTATCATGATAATAGCTACCGCAAACGCGAGCAACAATAACACAGACAGCAAGGCAAATGAGCCTTTGAAGTTGGCTCCTTTTACAGAGGTGAACGTTAACGTCCCTGCACGTATAAAACTGGTACGTGGTGAGGAGTACGGAGTGATGGCCAATGCCGCAAATATCATTGATACCACGTTGTTGGACTATCAGGTAAGGAATGGCGTCCTCTATATCAGTACGGAAAGTCAGGACATGCTCCGAGCTTCCGGCCGAGGAACCATCATCACCATTATCACTCCCAATGATGATGCCAACATAAAGATGGGCAACGATGTTCAGCCTCTGCGCAGGAGATAGCGCGTGCTTTGTTTAGAGCGCCTGATATATCCGGGTAAACAAGTCTCCTCTCCATAGTATGTATGGGTGGGAGGCTTTTGTGTGTATGAGGGCAAGTAATTGCCGTGCGGAGATATGGCCACGGTGTTGAAGTTAAGTAAATTTATGCATACGGCCGTTGGTTTATTGCTCTAAGTTGAGTATCTTTGCATAGGTACTAATGCAGACCACGTCACAAACTCTACTCAATACAAGAATCATGGAATGTAACAAGAAGTTCTATCTGGAGGCACCCGTTAAGGTGCATACCTATGATACCGACTATATGGGTATAGTCAGCAACACTGTGTATCCCAAGTACTTTGAGGATCTGCGCAATGCCATCCTGGACAAGTATTTCCCTTTGGAGGAGATGATGCAGGAGCACAACTCACCAATCCTGTCCGAAACGCATGTCTACTACAAGCGTCCTCTGACTTTGGACAAGACACCTGTGGGGCGTGTCAATATCACCCTGACTGGTGCCAGTCGATGGGAGGCCGACATAGAGATAGCCGACGAGGAGCGTGTCTATTGCACAGGCCACCAGGCTGGTTATTACTTCAATCTGGACCGCAACAATCCAGTGCGTTTTCCAAAGGAACTGCTGGAGTACTACGAGAGCCTGTGAACGTAGCCCCTTGATACCTGCCGTTATCTGTTAACTACGAAGGAGCGTAGGTATAGGCTGTCAGTTGTAGCAGTTGCTTCTGCGTCTGCTTATGCCTTGAATCCGGACTATTATCTCAAAGTTCTTACCGGCACGGATGAGGGCATCGGCAACCTGCATAGTGGAGGCTGGGGCCGCGTTGTCATCCGTTTCGCCTATTACCCTTATCAAGGGACGTGTAGGCAGGTGGGTGTTATCGACATTTGATGTTGCTACATAGGCACTGTTCACAGGATGGTTCATCCATAGCTCGTTCCACTATATCTTGCGAAGTTATGGGCGCATAATGGTCGTCGAGGTCTGCGTAGATGTATTCTACATAGGATATCGGAACGGTGGGTTGAATTTGGAAAGGCGGTGTATCTGTTCATCAGCCAGTGTTTAGAACACAACATGTCGTCACATGTGAAAAAATTGAGCCCAAAGCATGTGTGTGTGCTTTTTTTTTTGTACCTTTGCATCAAGTTATAACGAGTATGTCCCGAGTCCGGTTGCAATGTGCCGGTACTTAAACATTAAGTGAAGCATGCCACCATGGCTCAGTTGGTAGAGCAACGCATTCGTAATGCGTGGGTCGGGGGTTCGAGTCCCCCTGGTGGCTCTGGAGTATGACACTGGTTTCTGATGGTAGAAGCCGGTGTCACTTATTTATAACCCTCAAAGGGTATGGGTGATGGGCACCGAGATTTGCGAAATACGAGGAAGAGCAGTTCATGTATAGAAATATGGCTAAATGAGCCATCTATGCTTCACGCACGGGTGGCTCCAAAAGAGTTCTTGGTATAATGGATGAAACATTATCTTGCATAGGATGCGGGTGGCTCATGTAACATGTTGGTAGCAGCCGCATCTTTTTGGTGGATCTCCATGTTATTATTTTACTTCGGCCTTGTGCTCTTGAGTGATTATTTCCATGCCGTGGCGTATGGCCTGTTCGTTCATGGGGATGAGGTGGTGATGGCGTTCCGGGAGGGTCTTGTGCAGTCCTTGGACCACGTTTTCCACGGTGACTATAGGACGGACGTGGATGAGACCTCCCAGGAGGAGCATGTTAAAAACCTTGGCATTCTGCATGTTCGCAGCCTCGGACATGGCGGGGATGCTGTAGGTGTTGATGTCAGTGCGTGTGGGAGGCGTCAGAATGCTGGCCGGATCATAGATGAGAGTACCTCCGGGCTTCAGCAGAGGCATGAAGCGGTCCAAGGAGGGCTGGTTCAGTACGATGGCTGTGTCATAGGCGTTGAGTACCGGCGAGGTGATGCGTTTGTCCGAGAGGATGACGGTTACATTGGCTGTGCCGCCACGCTGTTCCGGACCGTAGGATGGCATCCATGTTACTTCTTTTCCTTCCATTATGCCTCCATAGGCCAAAATTTTGCCCATGGAGAGGACGCCTTGGCCTCCAAAGCCGGATATAATTATTTCTTCTTGCATGCCGTTTACTTGTTGTCTACAGTGTTCTTTAAGTCGCCCAACGGGTAGTAGGGTAACATGTTGTCTGCCAGCCATTGGTTGCTCTGATCTGGTGTCATCTTCCATCCTGCCGAACAGGTGCTGACAATCTCCACTAAAGAGGAGCCACGTCCTTGCATGCTGTTCTCGAAAGCCTGACGTATAGCCTTCCTGGCTCTGCGGATATTGCCCACTGTGTTCACTGCTTGGCGGGTGACGTAGCAGGTGCCCTCCAGTGTGGCTGCGATGTCGCTGATCTTCAAGGGGAAACCGTGAAGGTCGGCCTGACGTCCGTAGGGACATGTGCTGGTTTTCATGCCCATGAGGGTAGTGGGGGCCATCTGTCCTCCTGTCATTCCGTAGATGGCATTGTTAATGAAGATGATGGTGATGCTGTCTCCTCGGTTTAGCGTCTGTATGGTTTCGGCTGTACCTATGCATGCCAGATCTCCGTCGCCTTGATAGGTGAATATCAGATGGTCCGGCCACAGGCGCTTCAGTGCCGAGGCACATGCCGGTGCGCGTCCGTGTGCAGCCTCTATCCAGTCTATGTCCACGTAGCGGTAGGCAAACACGGCACAGCCCACGGGACATATTCCTATGGTCTTCTCCTCTACGCCCATCTCGTCCAGTATTTCGGCCACAAGCTTGTGCACCACCGAGTGTCCGCATCCGGGACAATAGTGCATGTTGGTGTCGTTCATCAGACGCGGCTTGGCGTAGACGATGTTTTGTGGTGATTTTATGTTGATACTTTCCATTGTCGTGGTAAGAATTGCTTTGTGGTGCAGGCTAAGGGGCGAAAGCGGTGCCGGCGCGTGTTTGTGGTGGGAAACGGTTGTTACAAGAGGGTAGTGTGGCCGGAGAGCAGTATCACCCTTGGGATAGTAATGCGCCGACTTTGTGTGTGATCTCGTCCGGAGTGATAGTCACGCCGCCGCAGTGTCCTATGAAACTGATAGGACAGCGGAAACGAGCCGCCCATTCCACATCGCGCAACATTTGGCCCTCGTTCAACTCGACTACTACCATTTGTTTCACTCGTGAGGCCAGTGTCAGTATGTCCTGATCGGGGAAGGGCCACAGAGTGATGGGACGTAGCAGACCTATGCGATGGCCATGTTCGCGCATCTCGTCCACGGTGCCCATGGCCACACGGGCTGCCGAACCGAAGGCTACTATCACCAGTTCTGCATCCTCTGTCATATAGTGCTCGGCACGTACCTCTTCCTGTTTTATTCTCATGTATTTGGCCTGCAGGGCATGGTTGCGCTGCTCCATGAGGTTTTGATCAAGCTCCAGGCTGGTGGATACGTTGGGCTTGCGGCCTTTCAGACCAAGACCGTTGGTAGCCCATGGGCATTCTCGGCGTATTTCCTCATCGGTGCGGCGCGGCGTGTATGGTGGCAACACGCACTTCTCCATCATCTGGCCTATGCTGCCGTCGGACAGGATCATCACAGGCGTACGCCACTTCATCATCAGTTCCTTGGCCAGCCCCACCATGTCACAGCTTTCCTGCACCGAGCTTGGTGCAAGGACCAGAACGTGATAGTCACCGTTGCCGCCTCCGTAGACGGCTTGGTAATAGTCCGACTGCGACGGCTGTATGGTTCCCAGTCCGGGGCCTCCGCGCTGTACGGACACTATGAGGCCTGGTATCTCGCAGATTGCCATGTAGGGTATGACCTCCTGCATCAGTGAGATACCTATGCTGGAAGAGGACGTCAGGACGCATTTGCCAGAACTTCCTCCAGCGTATATCATGTTGATGCTTGCCACCTCGCTTTCGCTCTGTAACACTACCATACCGGTGGTCTCCCATGGGCGCAGGAGTGACAAGGTCTCCAGTATCTCGCTCTGTGGGGTGATAGGGTAGCCGAAAAAGCCATCGAAGCCATATCTGATGGCAGCATGAGCTATGGCTTCATTGCCTTTGAGCAAGAGTGTTTCGTTGTCTGTCTGCATATCTTTGTGTTGGAGATAGGGTAGATATTATTTTTCTGCACGGTAGACTGTAATACAGCCGTCGGGGCATACAATGCCACATGTGCTGCATCCGTTGCATTGTGTCTGATCCGGTTGCACGGCATAATTATATCCGTGATGATTGACACGTGTCGACAACTCTATCAAGTGCAAGGGGCAAGCCACAGCGCACAGGTTGCATCCTTTGCACCGTTCTGTATCCACCTCTATGACTCCTCTGTATTTGGCCATTGCTGTTGATTGTGTGTATCGGATCTCGTGGGTTATGCTACCGCATGGTCATGGATTGAGCATATCTTTGTTGTAAAAGGATATGATGCTCATGACCATTTCCTTCTTTGCCACAGCCCGGCTTTTGGGGTTCAGGCGTATGGCTTCTGTATAATTGTCAAGGCAGGACTTCCAATCCTGTACCTTCCACGAGGCGTCCCCCTGTGCAATGTACTCCTGCTCTGTCGTGTTGGATTGCATGACACAGTTCTTATGTTCGTATTATTCTACAAAGGTAGTCTATTTTGCCCTTTTCTATGCCAAAGCTCCCCTAAAATAGTTTAATTATTGCAATATGGGCGTAATCGGTACAAAAAGACGTCTCAATTCTGCACACGTTGTTGGCTCTGAGTGTAAAATTGAGACGCCTTGATTAAATGCCCCGGCTACCGGTGCGTAATATCATGCGAGGGGGAACGTAATATGTTAATCGCGTTTCAGTGCCATCACTGTTTTGCCCGTGTCATTCTTTACCAATAGGGTGTCACCTTGCATCGCTGCGGTCCTGCCTTCATTGAGAGCCTGTACTATGGCCATCTCTATGTTCATGTCCGGACCTGCCATCATGGTCATGCCCATGTTGCCGAAATACAGACTGTCTCCGGTGACTGTATAACTGCCGAAAAAGCTGTTGACAGTAGCATTTCCGTTGACAGTGCCACTATCGGTAAAGTTGATAAAAGGTGTTTGTTCTGCCTGGTCGGTAGCTATGTCACCGGCCATTACTATGACCCATTTGCCATGCAGGTCTTCGGGTGAATAGGATGTGGTATCCTGATTCGTGCCACAGCCGCACATTGCAGCGCAGATGGTTAGTGTCGCTAATAGTGTCTTTTTCATATCTTCTTATTTGTCATGTGTTAATCTTCTTAATGCAAAGGTACATAATCTCTTGCTACTGTTATAAGGAAAATTCCTAAATGATGCTGGAAAGCCCACCTTTGCTATCTGGAGTTCTTGTGGTAATGGCTTACAGGTGCGATAGGTTGGTATGCAGAGTGGGCGTGAGTGAGTACATTGCCACTCTGTGCGCGCATGTGCGCATATATATAATAAGGTATATGGCACGCATGATGCTGCGACTGGTGCTCAAATGCCTTGCGCATTGGTACAAATATATTAACAAATGCACATGTATCGCCAAATTGTGTTACCTTTGCGGTCGAATTTGCACAATCAAATGTAAAAGTATGAAAAAGCTTGTTATCTCACTGGCTGCTGCCATGGCTGCGACATCGGCCTTTGCCGGCGGTCTGTTGACTACTACCAGTCAGAATGCGCATTATCTGCGTTTCTTCACGCAGGATGCCAACATCACTCTCACCAGCCTCTATGCCAACCCCGCCGGTCAGGCTTTTCTGAGTAACGGATGGCACATGGGCATATCATCCATGTCTGCAATGCAGAGCCGTACCATCGACACCACGACTCCATTGTTCAAGTTCAATGCTAACAACCCCAATAGCATGCATCAGTACAAGGGCGATGCCTTTGCACCTGTGGTGCCAGCCATAGACGTGACCTATAACCAGGATAAATGGAGCATCTCCGCACATCTAGGTCTCGTAGGTGGCGGCGGCGCATGTGAGTTCGAGAATGGCTTGGGCTCCCTGGAGACTATCGCTGCCAGTTCCATTTACAGCGTGGTCTTTCCCGCACTGGTAGGCAATATCATGTCAAATGGTGTTCCTGAAGATCAGGCTCGGGCCATGGCAGGCCAGCTTTTCCGCTACGACCTCAACTCATATATGAAGGGCAAACAGTACTACTTTGGCCTGCAGGTGGGTGGTACGTATAAGATTTTGGACAACCTGGCTGTCTATGCCGGTGTACGTGGTGTGTATGCCACCTGTAACTACAATGGTTACATCCAGGATATGGAGTACTCCGTGGACGGAGGCCAGACCTTCCTTCCCGCCCATGACCCAAGCGTGCCCTTCGGTAATCAGAACCTCTCTATGAACTGTGAGCAGGTAGGCTTCGGCGTCACTCCCATCTTGGGCATACACTATCGCCCTAACAAGCACTGGGAACTGGCTGCCAAATACGAGTTCAAGACACGCATACGTCTGAAGAACACCTCTGATATGAACAAGTACACCAACTTCTTGGCCACGAACCCCTCCAGTCCTGCATATCCCATCCTGTCACAGTTTGCCGATGGCCGCAAGGTGGCCGAGGATATGCCCGGTCTGCTGACCATAGGTGTGCAGTACAGCCCCATTCAGGATCTACGCATAGCTGCTGCATATCACCTCTTCCAGGACAAGTCTGCCACCAAGTTTGCCGACAAGCACACCAGCAAGTATATCGACTCCAACACCATGGAGTATTTGGCCGGTGTGGAGTGGAAGTTCTGCAAGTGGGTTACCGCTTCCTGCTCATGGCAGATGACCAATTACGGATTGACTGACGCCTATATGAATGACGTCAGCTTCAACCTCAGCAGCAACTCTATGGGGCTTGGTGTGCGCATTCATCCCACTAAGTTGTTCAACATAGACCTTGGCTACATGCACACCTTCTATAAGGACCGTGAGGTGAAGACTCAAATAGCCGGCTTGGGCACTAAGTCTGACCTGTATAGCCGCACGAACGATGTGGTGGGTATTGGTTTCAATTTTGCTTGGTAAACGTGCTATACCGGTACGTAGAGCGTAACTACATCAAGCACCATATTATAATGTTCTGGCTGAGCGGTGTGTTCATCGATTCCGGAAGGGAAAGATGAGTATCACCGTTCGCCCTTTTTATTTACCACACACTTTTATTCTCTCAGACTATATGTTCTATAGCAACAAGATTAAGCCCACAGACCGCACGGCCATAGTTACGGCCGATGCCGAGATTTCCTATGCCACCGTGCTGGAGCACGTACGGGACTATGCCCGTTACACTCCTGAGCAGCAGGGTGCCAAGACACTGATATTGGCCGAGAACTGCGTGGAGTGGATATACAGTTTCCTGTCCGTTTGGCAAAACCGCGGTATAGCCATTCCCGTGGATGCCACCAGTACGGCCGAGGATGTGGCCTACATACTGAACGATGCTCGTCCGGATGCCATTTGGGTGAATGACCAAACAGAGTCTGTGGTCCGTCGTGCCATGGAGCAGAGCGACGTGCAGACGCAGTTACTGCACATGGATGCTCTCGCCCGGTCGTCAGTGGCACCGCATACGGCCACCATGGAGGAGGGTATCAGCTTCGAAGACACCGATGTGGCTGTCATCCTATACACCTCCGGCACCACCGGTTTCCCAAAGGGCGTCATGCTCACGTTCCGCAACCTGTTAGTCAATATAGACGCCATCACCGCTGGCAAGGGGGTTCCTATCTATTGTCCGGACAGCAGCACCCTCGTACTTCTGCCACTACACCACATCTTCTCGTTGGCCGGCACTTTGGTTGCACCAATGTTCAGTGAGTCTCGTATGGTGTTGTGTCAGACCATGACTGGGCCGGATATTATGGCCTCGCTGCAACATGGGCGTGTTACCATCATGTTGGGAGTGCCCCGCCTGTGGCAGACGCTGTTCTACGGTATCAAGAAGAAGGTAGATGCCTCTCCCGTGGGGCGTGCCATGTATGCCTTGTGCCGGATGGCAGGCAGCCGGTGGCTTTCCCGCATAGTCTTCTCGGCCGTGCACCGTCAGATGGGCGGACACCTGATATACTGTGTCAGTGGTGGTGCTGCCTTGGATACAGAGATTGGCGAAGGATTGAGGACTTTGGGCATCACTGTTTTGGAGGGGTACGGCATGACAGAAACCTCACCAATGATTAGTTTCACCCGTCCGAATGACATTATCCCGGGCTGTTCGGGGGTGCCGTTGCCTTGTTGTGAGTGCAAGATAATAGACGGAGAAATATGTGTGAAGGGCGACAACGTTATGAAGGGGTATTACAACCGTCCTCAGGAGACTGCTGCCCTGTTTGATGAAAACGGCTATCTGCACACTGGAGACTTGGCCCGCCTGGATGAAAAAGGTAGGGTTTATATCACCGGACGTAAGAAGGAGATAATAGTCCTTTCCAACGGCAAGAACGTCCAGCCCATGGAGATAGAATTCAAGATAGAGAAGTTTGAACGCTACGTGAAAGAGTGTGCCGTGTCCTATCATCGTGACAAACTGGTGGCCGTGATAGTGCCTCAGGCCGATGTTGCCAGGGGGCGCACGGATGCTGAACTGGAAGCCTTGCTAAAGCATGAAGTTCTGGAACCCTACAACAACGAGGCATTGAACTACAAGAAGGTGATGTCACTATTCATTCTTCATACCTCTCTGCCACGCACCCGTTTGTCCAAAATACAACGTTTTCGTGTCCTGGAGATGTTGGAAAGTGGTGTCGGGCGTACCGCGGTTGCGGCATCCGTGCCGGCCGATGAACTACAGATACAAGAGTACCGTATCTTGCGTGATTTCATACAACGTGAGAAGCGTCTGGACATGGTGCGGCCGACGGACCATTTGGAAACCGACTTGGGCCTGGACTCGCTGGATAGAGTGAGCATGCAGGAATTCATTGAGCAGACTTTTGGTACCGAGGTGAATGCCGATGCCATCCTGTCTTTCTCCATTCTGCAGTCTTTGGCAGAGTACATAGCAGGACAGAAGACACGTACCGAGGTGGTTGAAGATGTTGACTGGCACAATCTGCTGACAGGGACCGAGGCAGTGTTGCCTTCTCGTCCTACCATGTTGCTGCCATTGTGTGCAGGGGCGATGGAGATGATAAATAGATTGTATTTCCGCCTCTCGGTGAAGGGACGCAAGAACATACCTGCCGATGGTCCATTTATACTTGCACCTAATCATCAAAGTTTTCTTGATGGCCCTATCGTGACGTCCGGACTATCATGGAAAGCGTTGTACGATTGCTATTTCTATGCCACGGAGGAGCACGTCCGTTCGCGCCTGCGCAAGTATATGGCACGCCGTTGCAATATCATCCTTATGCAACGCTCCAATCTCAAGACTTCCATTCTGAACATGGCACAGGTACTGCGTGCCGGCAAGAGTCTTGTCATATTTCCGGAGGGTCGTCGTACCAACACCGGAGAGTTGGGCACGTTCAAAAAGACTTTTGCCATTCTTTCCCGCGAGTTGCAGGTGCCAATTGTCCCGGTTCGTATCACCGGAGCATTCGAAGCATTGCCACGCCACAGGAGCGTGCCATGTCCTCGTAAGATTACGGTTGAGTACTTGCCGGCATTTATTCCGGATTCCTCCATGTCATACGATGATATAGCTGAGAATGTCAAACGGCAGATAGCCGGGGAATAGTACATTAGGTACCGGATGCTTGAATAGTTAATAATGAAATCTACGAAGACATGGCGATATTAGTTTACAGCCTTTGATGTCATTGAAGCATGGTGATAACGCCACTTCTTGTTTGCTTTCAGGGTGCATTTTCCCATCATGGCATCAAAATACTTACAGAGGTCATCTGCAATACAAAATAATTCTGTAACTTTGTCTTCGGTGAGAAGGGTGATTATTGCATTGGTTGTGGTACTTTGTCATGGAGCAATATAACGCTATAGCACGTTTCGCCAATCACCAAATTTACGTACGAGCATAATCAATTGAACTCACGTTGAGAATGAACAATTTGCCTAATACCTCTGTTCCCATCTTCTTTGAACTTATCCAAGTGTCGCTTGGGGTGAGACCGGCTCTATCTTATTCTCCTTCGAAAGAGGAGTGGAAGATGTTGTATCATATGGCCGGGAAGCAGAGCATTACCGGAATATGTTTCCTGGGAGTGCAGACGCTAAATAAACAATGTCCGAAACAGATACAAGAATTGCCAATGGGGCTACGTATGCGATGGCTTGCGGCAGCTTCGGAAATACAGAGGCAGAACGAGATGATGGACATGAGGTGTGCCGAATTGTGTGGAATCTTGGAAAAGGATGGCCTGCAGGTATGTATATTGAAAGGTCAAGGGGTTGCCAACCTTTATCGGTCATGGAATGATACGGAGGACAAGTCTCTTGGAAGGCTTCGGCAAATCGGAGACATCGATGTGTGGGTGAAGGATACAGATATCCCTCGGTTGGTGCATTATATACGTTCTCGAGGATTGGAATATAAGGCCACGGCGACACATGTGGAATGTGATTTTTTTCCACGGGTAGCGGTGGAGTTGCATGCTGAGCCAGCTCTGTTTCGAAATATCTATTACAGCAGAAGACTGCAACAATGGTGCAAAGCTTATGATTGGCACGATTTCTATAGCGTAAAAGACTATATTGTACCTTCTGATAGCTTTAACCTTATTTTCTTGCTTGTACATATGTATCAGCATTTCCTTCATAAGGGAGTAGGATTTCGGCAGATGATGGACTATCTGATGCTGCTTTATTCCTTACCTGTGGGGAAGCGGCAAATGCTGTACGAAGAAGCAATGCACACCTTAAAGAGTTTAGGTATGCAACGGTTTACACAAGGATTGATGTATGTGATGCAGGAGGTTTTTGTGTTGCCTCGTGCAATGATGCTCTGCGAGCCTCGACAGAAAGTAGGCGAAATTATAATGAGCGATATGCTGGAATGCGGGAACATGGGAAAGTTTCGTGGCAACAAAACTTCCAAGTGTAACTGTTTATTGGGCAGATATTGGACGAGCTTCAAACGCAGTCTGGTCTTTCTTTCCATCTCGCCCTCGGAAATCCTCTCCTCCCCAATTTGGAGCCTGTGGCACTGGGGATGGAGGAAATGGAGGATACGTGAATGAGTACTACGTATCCATGCGTGGGACGGCTATTATACGGTACACTATTTCAGCATGCGGTTGAGTATTTTCTGCAACTCCTTTGCAAATGTGGTAGCCGGGTAGTATAGCCAACAGTTGTCTCCCCGCGATGTATCCACGGCAAAGCATGCCAGATCCGAACTGTGGTCAATCATATATTCCATCTCAGCCTTGGTGAGAGCGAAGCGTGGATATGCAAAGTAGTCGCGGTCGTCTGTTGTAAACGGCGACTCGCTGTCGGTGGAGTTGCTTGTGGAGACACGTACAAACGGATCCCAACTCTTGGGCAGTCCCTCCTCAGGAACGGCCTGTTCTATGCATTCACCCAGAGCCACCACATGGCCGTTGAAGTCTGTCACGGTCATCTTGCGTCCTGTGGGATATTCCTCCACCATTGTTGGCATGCGCACCGGCAATACCAGGGTGTAGGTTGTGTCTGTCAGTTGCTCCACCCATGTGATCTGTGGTATGGCACGTGCGTTACTTTTGCCTACGAGCAGTTTTGTTGTCTCGTAGCGTGCCTTCACCCTGTTGGGGACATCGGGCGTATTATCCTTTTTCATGTTCACCTGCCAGTTGGTTGTGTGGCCTATTTTTTGCGTGAATTTATGCATTCCCGATGCCGTCACCCTCAGCGATGTCTTGCCTCCGGTCGTCTTCAGTGCAAAGCGTCCCTTCGCGTCGGTATATGTATGGTTCAGGATGCGGTGATTGATGTCTATCTCCATCACGGCAGCCTTTGCCACAGGTGTTCCATCGTGTGATACAGTGCCTTGCAGCTGCATTTCCTGTGCCGCTACGGTGGCGGTGTGCAAGGCTAAAATCAATAGTGCTGTGATACCACGTCTCATGATACGTATGTGTTGTGTTGTTAATTCAGATGTGTCACAAAATTATGAATAAAGGCTTGTTATGGCAACGATGCGTATGTAATTTATGTTAATACACAAAAAAAATGGAGCGAAAGGGCACGCTCTTTCGTCCGAAAGTCTTATCTTTGAAAGAAAAAACATCCAAATGACTATGAACAGGTACCTCGTTATATTGCTCTTTCTCTTTGCTCCCTTGGCTTCATTTGCCAAAATAGGCCGCATCCCCACCTACAAGTCTTTTATCTATTGGATACAGGGTGTGGATACGCTTTATTCCGAAGGCAATACCATATTGCACGAGTCGGTGTCTCCTGATGGTACCATTGTTATCCGCGTTCGTCACGAGGATTGGCAGCAAGGTGTCACTACCAAGAGCATGGAGCGTCTGGCTCCATGGCATGCCGCGCTTGCCCGCAAGCGGGGACTGCGTGCCATAATAAATCAGGGCAAGGCCAATACCGATGCCATGATGCCGATGAAGAGGGAGGTAAGGCTGATGGAAAACGCCTTGAGTATTGACAAGCTGGCACAGATGACAGATCGCTTGGAAATGAATTTCGCGTGCGAATATATGATAGAGAACACCGGCACACAGGAGATTGTGGTGAACGACCTCAACCGTGGTCTGGTCTGGTACCTGCCTGCACAAAGCTACCTCCTGTTGAATATGGGCACGTTGCCTCAAGCATGCCTGTTGCGCATAGCCAACAACAATCCTCTGCAGCCCGCCGTCAAGTACGTCACCATAGGAAGTGCGGGTTATGAGGTGAAGCTGACCATCGCATACGAGGACGATGACTGCTGGATATATATGCTGAACGAGCAGGCCGACACGGAGAAAGAGATGTTTGACTTCACACGTGTGTTCGGCACCTCAGACAATGCCCTGCGCACCCATTACATCAAGCGCGATAAGGATTCTTTTCAGGAAACACGCATGACGCAGGACGAGGTATATGCCATCATCCGCGAGGCCAAGGAACGTAGGGATAGGGAGAAGAAGAACTGACCAAACGGCGTGTCCGCCCATTTTGCGTGCGGTATGCCCGGACTGATGCAGAATTATTATATTATGTATATGAAGAATTTGATTGTGGCAATGGCGTTGGGCTTGTGCTCTACCGTAGCATGTGCCCAAGGAGAAAGTGAGAAGGATTTCCATGATGTCCGCCTTGCAACGTTGAAGGGTGACAGCGTATCGCTGTCGGCCTATGTAGGCAAACACAAGTATGTGCTGGTTGACTTTTGGGCCAGCTGGTGCGGTCCCTGCATGCGCGAGATGCCTAATGTCAAGGCTGCCTATGCCAAGTACAAGAGCCGCGGCCTGGAGGTGGTTGGTATCAGCCTGGATAGGGACAAGCGTGCATGGCAAGGAGCGGTCACCCGCATGGAGATGACATGGCCCCAGATGACCGACGTGAATGCCTCCGGCAGCAATGCTGCCACGGTCTATGGCGTGCAGTACATTCCTTACACCCTCATTTTTGACAAGAAAGGCAATATCGTGGCCCAGAACCTGCATGGCGCAGAGATGCTGGACAAGCTTGAGGAACTGATGCCGGCCAAAAAGTAGGGGGGCTGCTATCCGGCACTTTCCGTTTCTGCCATGTATTCGGCAAAGATGCGTGCCGCACTCTCCACCTTACGTGCGCAGGGACGTGTCTTGTAGTATTGGGCGTTGCGCTCGTTCGGAATATGGCTGTCGTTAGTCGGCAGACACTTGCTGTTGGCCAGGATCTCGGCACAGATGATGCTGGTGTTGCGTTGCTT
Source organism: Prevotellaceae bacterium UBA711 (assembly GCA_002297545.1). Lineage (GTDB taxonomy): Bacteria > Bacteroidota > Bacteroidia > Bacteroidales > Bacteroidaceae > Physcousia. The sequence goes on from DBLZ01000128.1 coordinate 14,717, forward strand.
GAATTGCTCCAGCAACCGGCGCACCACTGCATAGCAATGTGCCTTGGCTTCGCGGTCGTTGCCGTCCGTGGCACCGCATTGCAGTCCAGTTAGGGTGACTATGCCGGATACCGCACCGCACATCATCCTGAGGCGGCCTACACCGGCCCCGAAGCCGGCTCCTATGCGCAGGGCGGTGTTGCGATCCATGCCATACAGGTCGGCAAATGCCGCCACTACGCTCTGACAGCAACCATATCCTGCCATGAAGTTCTCCACGGCCTGCTGTATGCGTGCCTCTAATTCGGGTGACAGTTCTTTCATATACGGTCCGTTGTGTTTATCATCTATGGGTTAGCATATCTCCAGTTTCAGCAGTTCCGCCAATTGCCGCACGTTGCGGTTCTTTTCTGCCATTTTCTTGAAGAGGGCAGGTTTGCTGGTGATGTGCTGCACCTCCTGTGCCTCGGCAATGTGTACCTCCATCTGTATGCCTGAGTTTCCCAAGGCGTGGCGCAGGTGTGACAGGATGTCGTTAGCCATGTCGCGCAATGCCGTGCCTATCTGTTCGTTGTTGGCCACCACCTCAAAGGTGTTGTCGTTTATCAGCTTGGGCATCATCATCTTCATTCGCATGGACATGGCGCGCTGTTCTGTGGGCATGCGTTCAACGTAGACATGCCACTGGTGGGTGATGTCCTCTTGCGTGAACGGTTTGTCGACTGGTGGCGTGTTGATCTGTACAGCGTCTTGTACAGCGTTCTCCTGCGTATGTGCTGCCTGGTGGATGCTGGGTCCCAGGCGGCCTATCCTTACGGTTGGAATCTTTTTCCTGGCCGTTTGGCCTTCTATTGCAGCTGGCATCTGGTGTACGCTCGCTGCACTACGGTTTGACGTATGGTTATAATCGGCCTGCGTCTCGGCAACGGTGTGGACCGCAGGCGTGGCTGCCTGCACAGTTGGCTGAGCCAAGGTTTGCAGGCGGAATATGGGTTTAAGAGTCTTGGCAGGGCAACGCCCCGACCCTGCGGCTTCGTCGTCTGTCAGTTGGGCGCACTGTATCAGGCATATCTCCACTTGCAGGCGCTTGTTGTGGCTCTGACGATACGCCTGGTCGCAATCGTTGCACAGTTTTATTGCACGATAGATGAACCGGTGGTCGCACTTGGCGGCTTGGTCGCGGTAACGTTGGCGTGTGCGTTCGGAAACCTCCAGCAACGGTAGCGTGCTCTCGTCCTTGGCCACCAGCAGCTGGCGCATGTGGTTTGCCAGTCCCGCAATGAAGTTGCCGCCGTCAAAGCCCTTTTGCAGCACCTCGTTGAAGAGTAGCATGCACTGGGGTACCTCCTTGGACAGGAAGTGATCCACCAGACGGAAGTAGTACTCGGTGGAGAGTACGTTCAGGCTGGCACAGACGCGGTCGTAGGTGAGTGCGCCGCCTGTGAAAGATACCATCTGGTCGAAGATGCTCAGGGCGTCGCGCATGCCGCCGTCGGCCTTCTCTGCGATCAGCTGCAGAGCCTCGTCTTCAGTGGTGTATCCCTCTTTCTGTGCCACGTTGCGCAGATGAGCTATGGTGTTTTCCACGCTCATGCGCTGGAAGTCATACACTTGGCATCGGGACAGGATGGTGGGCAGAATCTTGTGCTTCTCCGTGGTGGCCAGGATGAAGATGACGTATGAAGGCGGTTCCTCCAGCGTTTTCAGGAAAGCATTGAAGGCCTGGGACGAGAGCATGTGCACCTCGTCTATGATGAAGACCTTGTAGCGTCCCACCTGTGGAGGTATCTGCACCTG
>DBLZ01000132.1 GCA_002297545.1 Prevotellaceae bacterium UBA711
GGATGCCTGTTTTCTGTTTCCGGTTCTTTCCCTGAAATGGCAGAGATGATCAGGGAGAAATGGGCTGTTGCAGGAATACTTGCCATGCTCTTTTCCTGCGGTATTGCCATACTGCACAGGAAGCCTTTTGTCGCTCATATGGACAAAGTCTTGGAGACATTTGTGTTGTTGTGTGCAATTGAGATGGGAGTCGTGGCTATGCAGTTGCTGAAGATACTGCCATCGTACCACCCGTTCTTCCGTTTTACCGGCACTTTCCGTAATCCGACCGTATTTGCAATGATGATGGCACTATGCCTGCCAATCTGTGTGTTTTACACAGTAAAGCCCCTGGGCAGGAACAAATCATTTTGGCAATTCCTGTCTATTTGCGTGACATTATGTATCTTTTTGTCAGAATCCAGGACTTGCATGATAGCCGGAGCATGTTCGTCTCTTGCCATTGTTTTCATGGAAGTGCCAAGGTTTCGTGCCTGCCTGTCAAATTGGAAGGTTTGGCTTCCGGCCATTCTGTTTTGCATAATACTGTTGGCAGCATTATATTTCTATAAGCGCAATTCTGCCGATGGCAGGACACTGATATGGACTGTTTCTCTTAAAATGCTTGCAGAAAAACCCTTGGCAGGATGGGGTGCGGACGGGTTTTCCTCATCGTATATGCCGAGTCAGGCTGCATTTCTGTTGGAGCACGATGGGACGAAATTCTCATACTTGGCCGACAATGTCTCGCATCCGTTCAATGAGTTTCTGCTGTGCGGTGTTAAATATGGTGTAATCGGGCTTGTCATATTGTCAAGTGTGATATCCTGTTTCATAAATGCGGTCATAAAAACCAGGAACGTCTATACCAGTCTTTACATTGCTGTCCTATTGACGCTTTTCGTGTTGTCTATGTTTTCTTATCCATATACGGTTCCCATGATATGGCTTGTAAGCACGTATCTTGTATGTTCCGTCATTGGCACTTACTGCATGGGGGCACACAAGAGAAACATACCCATGTTGCTTTTATTGACCTTTCCTGCTATGTGGCTATTATATCAGAACAGGCACATTTACGATGAATGTCAATGGCAGAGACTACAAATTTCATCAGCCCCTGTGGAAAGTGTTCACCAAGAATATAGCGACTTGTATAACCGTTTAAGCAAGAATCCGTCATTCCTGTATAATTATGGTGCCTGGCTGCATCGTAACGCTTTCCATGATGAAAGCCTGCAAGTACTTCTCGAATGTGCAAAAAATTATGATGATTATAATGTGGAAATGCTGATTGCCGATAATTACAGACAATTGGGAGACAACGCGAAAGCCATAGAGACGTTTGAATATGCCAATGCGATGGTTCCATGCAGATTTCTCCCTCTATACCATAAGATGACGACTTATGAGGACATCGGAGATTATGACAATGCATGCCGTATTGCGCAAATCATAATAGACAAGCCGGCAAAGATAGAACGTTCGCCTACTGTTAGAAAAATCAAGCATGAGGCGGAGAAATTGTTGTATGGACATCTTTAGATTCCTACTGCTGAAGTGTATTGGAACAAAATCTTGATGCTTGTACGTAAGTTAGGGATACAACATATTACTGGACATAATAGAAATACTTTGTGGATTGTATCTCGTTGTCTATACGGCAGTGGGCTGAAAGCTTTGTTGCCCTCTTCGGGGTGCAGGTTTGTGTGTGGATACGGTACCCGGGATAAATGACTTTGCCTTGTTGAGTATTCAAGATGGCACTTCTCGAGCGAATATTCAACTCTATAGACTGCGCAAAGCCACATGGTCTCGCACGGAAAAAGACGCACAAATTTGGTAACGACGCAATTTCTTCATATCTTTGTGCGTTAATTATGAAGATATTTGGCATAGGAATGAACTACCGCCTGCATGCGGTAGAGATGGAGTCGAAAGCACCGGGCAGGAACACGGGTGCCACGGAAGCGTACCCCGACCCCGTGGTGTTCACCAAGTGCGACAGCGCCCTTGTCACCCGCGGGCGGCCGTTCTTCATCCCCGACTACACGCAAGAGTGCGAGTACGAGGCCGAACTGGTAGTGCGCATCTGCCGCATGGGACGCAGCATCAGCCAGCGCTTTGCTCACCGATACTATGATGCCGTCACCGTAGGCGTGGACTTCACCGCACGCGATCTGCAACACCGGCTTCGTGCCGAAGGCTTGCCCTGGGACATAGCCAAGGGGTTCGACGGCAGTGCCGTGATTGGCGACTTCCGCGACTTCAACGGACATGAGGCTCCGGTACTGGGTGGCTCCACCGGCAGGTATGAAGGGCACCGCGTGGCCGAGATGCTGTCCGCAGGCATTGGTTTCCGGCTGGATGTCAACGGGCAGACGGTACAGAAGGGTATAAGCACAGACATGATACACTCCGTAGACTATCTGGTCAGCTACATCAGCCGGTTCTTCACGTTGAAGACGGGCGACCTGATCTTCACCGGCACTCCTGTAGGCGTAGGCCCAGTTCACATAGACGACCACATAGAGGGATGGCTGAACGAGGACAAGGTGCTGGAATTCAACGTCAAGTAGACACCGGACACAGACAGACACACACATTACAAACACTCGACCACAGACACGCAGATATGAAGGGAAGGATACTATACATACTTACACTACTGTACATGATGGCAGGCACAGCAGTCCTGGCCCAGGAACGCATGACTTATCTGGACTGGGATGTCCTGGCCAGGGACACGATGTGCCCGGTATATGCCGAGGTAGTGCCGCTACATACCGACTACCGTAGCAACACGTATAGGGTGGTTCTGGAATACCCCACCTGGGCACCGCTGACCCAAGGCGAAACGGCCTTGGCCCGTCGCTACGACCACCTCATAGGGGACACCCTGCACGTGGACCAATACCTGAGCCTGGAGCGCGGACAGGGAATGCTGAACTACAGTCTGGTGCCCATCATACGCAGGGGCAATGCCTACAGCAAGCTGGTATCGGCCCAAATAAGCATAGTCCCCACTCCACGTCCCCATCAGGTCCGGGCAGCCGCAGGAACACCTGAGGAGCGCTACGCCGCACACTCCGTCCTGGCCACCGGAAAATGGCACAAGATCCACATCACGGAGGACGGTATCTACCGCCTGACGCCGTCGTTCCTCTCCGGCATGGGATTCAACAATCCATCCAAGGTACGTCTCTATGGCTACGGCGGACACCAGCAACCCGAGGTGATAAATGCCGACAGCGACTTTGACGACCTGGAGGAGGTGCCCCTGGTCACAGCTCCCAACGGCGACCTGCTTTTCTGGGGCAACGGTCTGGTGAGATGGGCCGGCACGGAACGCATCTTCAATGCCTATGCCACGCGAGCCACATATTTCCTGACTGAGGGCGACACGCGAACCGACATCACCACCGAACCGGCTTATACGGGCACTATCCTGCAGAGCGTGAACACATCATTGGGGCATGCCCTGCACGAGGTGGACGACTATGCATGGTTCCGCAGCGGACGCAACTTGGTGGAAAGCACTGTCATAAGTGGAGGAGAGTCGCGGACATATTCGTTCCAGAATATCAACAGCATCGGCAACGAGCGCCTTACCGTGGTGTTCACCGGCGGAAGTGTCTCCACTCCACTGACCATATCGGCCAACGGCGAGACAGTGACCTCGGGAACCGTGCCGGCCGCCATCAAGGACCTGCACCAGTATTACTCTGAAAGCAAATTCCCCAACCTCAACATTTCTCCCTACAAGACAGAGGGCGAGACCTGGCGTATCACCATCACGGCCAAAGGCACTGGTGCCGTAAGCGACCGTGTGCAGGGACGTCTGGACTATATCGCCCTGAACTATACCGCACCACTGGAACTGAAGAATGGCTTCGTGCGCTTCGGCGACGGATACATGGGCACGGGCGAGGGCACCGGCATCCTCTCCAGCGTGACCCGGCGGTTCTCCGGGGCCACACACTTCTTTGGCATAGCCTATAACTCCACCGCGGACGTGAAGGTGATGCGCATAGGGCACCGCGGACGTCCGGCTGCCCTGCAAACCACCACACGCGAGGAAGGAGGACTGGAGTGCCGGGTAGAAGACGGAACGGACGCTTTTGTGGCCTTTGACCCCACATACGCCTTTCCCGTCCCCACAGCCGGACAGGCCATCAGCAATCAGGACCTGCACGCCACGGAGCCTGCGGACATGGTAATCATTGTGCCCGCCAGCGGCAAACTGGACGCACAGGCACAACGCCTGGCCGAAGCACACGAGCAATACGACAACCTGCACTGCATAGTAGTGAGGGCCGACCATATATACAATGAATTCTCATCCGGCACACCGGATGCTACGGCATACCGCCGCTTCCTGAAGATGCTCTATGACCGTGGCCTGGCCTCGGACACCGCACCACGGTATCTGCTGCTGATGGGCGACTGTGCCTGGGACAACAGGATGAAGTCCACGACATGGCGCACATATTCGCCCGACAACTACCTGCTGTGCTATCAGAGTGAGAACAGCTACAGTGACACACAGTCGTACTGCTGGGAGGACTACTTCGGACTGATGGACGACGGCGAGGGCGGACAGCCATACAACGACCGTTCCGACCTGGCCATAGGCCGTTTCCCGGTCACCACCGAGGCACAGGCCCGCGCAATGGTGGACAAGTCCATAGCACACATGCGACGCGACAACGTGGGCGAATGGTGCAACCGAGTGATAGTCCTGGGCGACGACGGAGACGAAAACCTGCACATGACTGATGCTAACACGGTGGCTACACGCATAGAAAATACCGCCCCGGACGTGGATGTACGCAAGGTGATGTGGGACAACTATACCATGGTGAACCAAGGCTTGTATAATGCTTATCCCGAGATACACGACTATGTGGAGAAACAGATGCGGGAGGGTGCCATGATGTTCAACTACACGGGACATGGTGCCACGTACATATTGAGCCACGAACGTGTGGTGACGCTCGATGACGTGAAAACATGGAACACCAGCCGTGCACCGCTGTGGTTCGTGGCCGCTTGCGTGGTGGCTCCGTTTGACAGTCAGGAGGAGAACATAGGCGAAGCGGCCGTGCTGAACCCCAACGGAGCGGTGGCCTTCGTAGGCACGGCTCACACGGTATACAGTACGCCCAACATGTTCCTGAACCGATACTTCTCGCAATACCTTTTTGAGAAAGACTCCCGAGGACGCCGCAATTCCGTGGGAGAAGCCTTGCGTCTGGCCAAAGGCAGCATAACAGGAACGAGCGGCGAAAGCGGCCAACCCCAGAACAAATTGCAGTATGCCCTGCTGGGCGATCCGGCCCTGGTATTCGGAACGGACGGTGTCAAGGTGGTACTGGACAGCATAGACGGCAAGGCATTGACAGGAGAACAAAACCTGCGCGGCGGCAGCCGTGTGCGTTTCAGCGGACACGTGGAGCAGAGCAGCGGCGTGACTGACGAAACATTCAACGGCGTAATGAACTATCGCCTGTACGATGCCATGGACACCATCACCACACGCGAGAACGTGGCCACCAAATTTGCCGGCCCCTTCAAATACACCTACAGGAGCCGCGAAATCAATCACGGGGCCGACAGCGTGCGCAACGGACGCTTCTCCACTACGGTAATTATCCCCAAAGACATAAGCTACAGCGACCAAAGCGGCCGCATAGTCCTCTACGCCGTAAGTAACGACAAGCGCATGGAGGCCAACGGCAGCAGCGAGGAATTCCTGATAGGCGGATACAACGACACTCCAATCACTGACAACGAAGGGCCGGAGATGTTCATTTACCTAAACGACAGGAACTTCGTTGACGGAGACGCCGTATCGGCCAAGTCCATATTCGTGGCCGAGTTGAAAGACGAGTCGGGCATACAGTACAACGGAAACGGCATAGGGCACGACCTGCAACTGTGCATAGATGGCGACCCGGACAAGACCTATAACCTCAACGACTACTACACCGGCGACATGAGCGACTATACGCAAGGTACGGTGATCTTCAACGATATGCCAGAATTAGAGGAAGGCGCACACTTCCTGAGCTTCCGCGCATGGGACATGCTCAACAACACCTCGCTTCAGACGCTCAGGTTCGTGGTGGGCAAGGAGCTGGAAGCCGAAGTGCTGTCACTGATGCTGGAGAGCGATGTGGTGGCGGGCAGAACCAACTTCCACATCGCCTACAACTATCCGGGCCTGGAGTGCCGCTTCCGCGTGGATATATTTACCCCGACAGGAGCCGTACTGTGGAGCCGCGAGGTGAATGCCACCGGCGACAACGGCATAGTGACCATACCCTGGGACGGACGCACCGGCGGAGGCGCTGCGGTGGACAATGGCATATATATATGCCGTGTGACAGCTTCGCACGGCGAAGGCAAAAAGAACCACAAGGAAAAGAAATTCGTCCTGCGGAGGCAATAAATAGCCCCGGCGGAGAGTTATTATAGCACGTATGAGAAGATTATTTGTTTACTTAATAGCCATAGTGATGGGCACGGCCGCAGCCAAGGCGCAGCTGGCCGAGCATTTCAACCCTGAGATATACGGTGTCACCTCACTGGCAATAGCGCCTGACGCACGTGCAGGTTCGATGGGTGACATGGGCGTGGCCACAGAGGCAGACGTCAACAGCCAGTACTGGAACTGTGCCAAGTACCCATGGAACATAGCCCGTGCCGGAGTAAGCGCCTCGTACACACCGTGGTTGCGCAAAATTGTCACCGGCATCAACCTGGCCAACGTATCAGGTTTCTACCGTATAGGTGACTATTCGGCCATCAGCGCCTCACTCCGATACTTCGGCATGGGCGAAGTGAGCGTACAGAACATGGGCTACAGCGTCAGTCCCTACGAGATGTCTATCGACGTGGCCTACAGCCGCTTGCTGACACGGACATTCTCAATGGGCGTGGCCATGAGGTTCATACTCTCCAACATGAACTATGACGAAACCCAGGAGGCTGCCGTAGGCAAAGCCTTCGCTGCAGACATCACCATGTACAGGCAAGGATACTTCTTCATGGGCAACAGGGAATGCAGTCTGGCATGGGGCATAGCCCTGACCAACATAGGCAGCAAGATAAACATGCGCAACGACAACAATGCGGACTTCCTGCCTGCCACCTTGCGCCTGGGCATCAACATGACGGTACCCCTGAACGAATACAACAAGCTGTCCTTCGGTGCGGAGGTCTACAAACTATGTATCCCTACCCGACCTGTGCAAGGCGAGGATGAATCCTCCGAGGACTATGAACGACGCCTGCAGGAGGACTACTACTCTGTCAGCTCCATAGGCGGTATCTTCAAGAGTTTCGGCGATGCGCCGGGCGGCTTCAAGGAGGAGATGCAGGAGCTGCGCTGGAGTTTCGGTGCTGAATATACCTACAACGACCGCTTCATGCTGCGTGCCGGATACCACTACGAGAACCCGCACAAGGGCAACCGCCAGTATTTCACCGTGGGAGCCGGACTGCACATGAGCGTGTTCACAGTGGATGCCGCATACTGCATCTCCACGGCTCAGGCCAATCCCCTGGACCAAACGATGAGGTTCACACTGGGCTTTGACCTCGACGGCATGAAAGATCTGTTCGGGCGCAAGAGATAATCTGCACGCTCCATCTATTCTTCCTTATTATATATACGCGCGCACGAAGACACACGCCCCATCCTCCCTACTCTCCCCCCCCCATACCACACGACTCACAAATGAAGACATCATACGCCACATTCCTGTTGGCAGCACTGGCCGGCATGACTGCCTGCACCTCAGTATCTCCGGAAACAGAGGCCGACGTGCTGCTGCAAAAGTCCAGGCAACATTTGGCCGAAAAACATTACGATGCCGCACGCGACAGCATACTGAGCCTACGCCGACGATTTCCCACCGCAGTGGAGACACGCGCCAAAGCTCTGCTGCTGCTGGACAGCGTGGAGATGACCGCAGCTCGCGACAGCATGGACAATGCAACGGGCGAGGAATGGAAACGTCTCTCCGTGAAGACGCAGTTCTATGAGCGTAAACTGCAGGAAGACAAGAAGAAGTTAGGCTTATGAGTCAGCAAACTCCCATGCAACACTATACAGAAGAAGACCTGCGCAGACTACTGGACAAGCCCATGTTCCACCGCATCTCGGAGACCGCGGACGAACTTGGGTTGGAGTGTTATGTTGTGGGAGGATATGTACGAGACATCTTTCTGGAGCGCCCTTCCAAGGACATAGACTGTGTGGTGGTGGGAGAGGCTCCGAACCCAGGCATACGTCTGGCCAAGGCACTGGGCAGACGACTGGGACACGGTGCCAATGTGTCGGTGTTCAAAAACTTCGGCACGGCACAGGTGAAATGGCACGGAGAAGAGGTGGAATTCGTAGGGGCACGACGCGAGAGCTATTCCCGAGACAGCCGCAAGCCCATCGTGGAAGACGGCACCCTGGAGGACGATCTGGACAGACGCGACTTCACTATAAATGCCCTGGCCATACAGTTGAACGGCAATAGCTTCGGACGACTTGTGGACCGCTTCGACGGGCTGCTGGACATGGAGGACGGCTTGATAGTAACACCCCTTGACCCGGACATAACTTTCAGTGACGACCCGTTGAGGATGATGCGCTGTGTGCGCTTTGCCACACAACTCAACTTCCGCATAGAGGACGAAACACAGGAGGCACTCTGCCGCAATGCGAAACGCATAAAGATAATCTCGCAGGAACGCATCATCGACGAGCTGAACAAGATAATGCTCTCCCCTATACCCAGCATCGGCTTCATAGAACTGGAACGGTGCGGCCTTTTGGAACTGATACTGCCCGAAATAGCCGCCCTGCGCGGTACGGAAAGCCGCAACGGGCGTGCCCACAAGGATAACTTCTACCACACCCTGGAGGTACTGGACAACATCGCCCGCGCTACGTCGGACCGGTCGGACATGTCAGACTCGTCAGACAAGTCCGATACATCCAACACGTCCGCTCAGCCCCGCCACCGTGATGTCCTTTTCCTCCGCTGGGCCGCCCTGCTCCATGACATAGGCAAGCCACGTACCAAGCGTTGGGAGGAACCTCAAGGATGGACGTTCCACAACCACAATTACGTTGGCCAGAAGATGATACTCCCCTTGTTCCGACGCATGAAACTCCCCTTGGACGAACGGATGCACTATGTGGAGAAGCTGGTGGGAATGCACATGCGCCCCCAGGTAATTGCCGACGAGGTGGTAACAGACTCTGCCGTGAGGCGATTGCTGTTTGAGGCCGGAGAAGACATAGACGACCTTATGACACTGTGCGAAGCCGACATAACATCCAAGAACATGGCTCGCAAGCAACACTTCCTGGATAACTTCCGCCTGGTGCGGGAGAAGATAGCGGACCTACAAGCCCGCGACAACTACCGTACATGGACCAACCCCATAAGCGGCGAGGAAATCATGCAGACACTCGGACTGCCGCCCTGCCGCGAAGTGGGCATGCTGAAGCAGGCAGTGAAGGATGCAATATGGGAATCGCGCATACCATCCGACCACGATGCGGCATTCGCCTTCATGATGCAGGAAGCAGAAAGCATGGGGCTCCTAAAGCAGACCAACTGACGGACACTGCATTTTTTGATATACTCACGGCACATTTTCCTTGGTAGTTTGCACCTTTTGCCGTAACTTTGCACACGCATTTCAATAAGGAATAATACTCTAACGTATATTGAATTATGGGTGGTTTCTTCGGCACTGTATCGCAACAGCCATGTGTTGCGGAACTATTTTATGGTACAGACTATCAATCACATCTCGGTACGCAACGCGGCGGCATGGTAACCTTCAGCCATGAAAACGGCTTCTACAGAAGCATACACAACCTGGAGAACACCTACTTCCGCACGCGCTTTGAACCGGAACTGGACCGCTTCGTGGGCAACAGCGGTATAGGCGTCATATCCGACACCGACGCCCAGCCGATGCTCATCAACTGCCATCTGGGACGCTTTGCCATAGTCACAGTGGCAAGGATAAACAACATAGAGGAACTGGCACAGCAGATGCTGGACGAGGGCATGCATCTGAGCGAGTTTTCCAGCGGCAAGATCAATCCCACCGAACTCATAGGCATACTCATCGTACATGGCAAGACATTTGTGGAGGGCATAGAAAACGTCTTCCGCATGGTCAAAGGCTCCTGCTCGTTGCTGCTGCTGACAGAGGACGGCGTAATAGCCGCACGCGACTCATGGGGACGCACTCCGATCGTAGTGGGTAAGAAAGAGGGAGCCATGGCTGTAACGTCGGAGAGCACGGCTTTCCCCAACCTTGGCTTCGACATACTACACTACCTCGGCCCTGGCGAAATTATCCGCATACAGGCCGACGGCATGCAACAGCTGCGCCGACCTAACCAGGGCATGCAGATATGCTCTTTCCTATGGGTGTACTACGGCTTCCCTACCAGTTGCTACGAGGGACGCAACGTAGAGGTAATGCGTGTGGCATGTGGCAAAGAAATGGGTGCGGAGGACGATGTCAATGTAGACTGCGCATGCGGTATACCGGACTCGGGCATAGGCATGGCCGAGGGTTATGCCGAGGGTCACAAGGTGCCATACGCCCGTGCCATATCCAAGTACACGCCGACATGGCCTCGCAGCTTCACCCCGGCACGTCAGGAGATGCGCAATCTGGTGGCCAAGATGAAACTGATAGCCAACAAGGACATCCTGCTGAACAAGCGTGTACTGTTCTGCGACGACTCCATAGTGCGCGGCACACAGTTGCGCGACCACACCCGAGCATTACACGGTCTGGGAGCCAAGGAGGTGCACATGCGCATAGCCTGTCCTCCGCTGATTTTCGGCTGTCCCTTCGTGAACTTCAGTGCCAGCAAGAACGAGCTGGAACTTATCACGCGTCGCATCATTGCCGACCTGGAGGGAGACATGAACAAGAATGTGGATGCCTATACCCACACCGGTTCACCGGAATACAACCGCCTGGTGAGCGAGATAGCCAAACGCCTGCATCTGGACTCTCTGAAGTTCGCCACGCTTGAGTCACTCGTCCGTGCCATAGGCCTGCCTAAGGAACGCATCTGCACGCACTGCTTCGACGGCAGCAGTTTCTTCTCCTTGGAACAAGAAAACCCCATCTCGGAGAAGTAACCTTCATCTACCGACATCGACATGAGCTATACCACAATACGGCATCTGCTGCTTGCCATAAGCCTTATGTTGTCCGTTCAGTCACAAGCACAGGATGCCGGCGAACGGTATATTGAGGTGACAGGGACATCTGAAATTGAGATTGTGCCGGACAAGATTCATTACATCATAGAGATACGCGAATACTTCGAGGAGGAGTTTGACGGAAAGTCCAAACCCGAGGAATACCGTACCAAGATACCTTTGACAACAATAGAGGACGGACTACAGCGCGCCATTGCCGGAGCAGGCATCCCACGGGAAGCCGTACGCACGCAAGAAGTGGGTGACTATTGGCGACAGCAAGGGCAAGACTTCCTGGTGTCCAAGACGCTTGACATCACGCTGACGGACTTCAAACAAATAGATGCCATACTGGAACGCATAGACACGAGGGGAATACGTACCATGCGCATAGGCGAGTTGGAGAACAAGGACATACTGACATATCACAAGCAAGGCAAGATAGCTGCCCTGAAAGCCGCACGCGAAAAAGCATCTTTCCTGGTGGAAGCCTTGGGCAAACGGCTGGGAGAGGTCACACGTATTGTGGAGACAGGTAGCAACAACAGCCTGATTGTGTTGCCACAAAGCAACGTCATGTCTTCTGATGCCGCATCATTCGATTCTTTCCGCACAATCAAGAGGAGCTATTCCATGCTTGTGCGGTTTGCCATTGCAGATTAGCCAGGGTCGGTAAATCAGCACCATGAGCAACATTCTCCCAAATCTTAGGAAAAGGCTAAGCGAAAGGCTGCATGCAGGCGAAATACAGGCACTCGCCTCCAACGCAGACACGTGCCATGACAACACCCTCCGCAAGGACCTCTATACCCTGACGCTGGACAAAGACCCGCGCGTGGCCTATAACGCCCTGTGGTGCCTCACCTATCTGCCTGCACGTCACTCCCAATGGTTCCGTGCCAAACACCCGGAGATGATAGACCACCTGCTCACATGCCAGAACACGAGCCACCGACGACTACTACTGACCCTCCTGGAACGTACCTTCGACCCCAAGGCACCTCTACGCACCGACTTTTTGGACTATTGCCTCGACACCATCAACTCCACCCTGCCCTACGCCCAGAGGGCACTATGCATGAAGTTGGCCTACGCCCAATGCCGCACCATCCCCGAACTGCTCTCCGAGTTGCGCGAAGTGCTGGAACTGATGGAATACGGCCCCACCTCTCCCGGCATAATATCCGCCAGGCGCAACATTATGCGCCAAATGTCAAGACACGATATAGAATCCACAATCGACCATTAGATTTTCTGACTACTTCTGTCTGCCACCATCAGTCAGATGCTTTCATGTTCTCCTAAGGCATATCACGATAGATTGCCATCCAATGCGGACAGCAATAATTCCATTGACGCTACCCCTCCCGGGAAAACGATTACCTTTGCGCCGATAAACAGAGCCAAGTCGGCGGGAACGCCACAAAGGTCCTGGTGAATTCACGCCTCCATATTCATAAATATGCACCTCCACATTCGTGAATATGAGGATTCATTTTCGTGATGTCCCCGTCCTCCCCTCACGGCCATTGACAAAAGGCCTCATGGGAAGAAACGGCAGGGAATGCCACGCATAACGCGTAGGCAAAGTCGGTGCAAGCGTTAGAACCGCACCTCTACGTGCAGTCTTTCTTTCCACATAAGTATCTATATAAGCAGAGGATTTGTGGACATACGTCACGTCCTGTCATCTTTATGGACATAGATACGCTGATAGAAAGAGCCAAGGACGGAGACTCGCACGCTCTGGAGACCTTATATAGGATGTACCATCCCAGGATGCTGGGACTGTGCATCAACATCACACATGCAGACGAGGACACAGCCAAGGACCTCGTCCACGATGCTTTCGTACTGGCCTTCACCTCCCTGCACACCCTCAATACCCCTGCAAGTTTCGGCGATTGGTTGAAGACCATCGTGCGTAACGTCTCGCTGAAGTACATGGAGAGGAAGAAAAAGATCAGCTTCGTCCCCATCATTGACGAGGACAAGAAAATAGCAGACGGCGTGGCATCGGCCGAGTCGACAGTGAACTGGCAGGACATCCTCGACATGGTAGACAAGTTGCCCGACGGCTACGGCCGCGTCTTCCGCCTGTATGTCATTGATGGCTTCTCGCACCAAGAAATAGCTGCAATACTCGGCATAGAGGCCCATAGTTCTTCCTCCCAACTGTCAAGGGCCAAGGCCATGCTCCGCAGAATGATAGGCTACAGGATGCTGGCCATCGTCCTGCTCATGCTGACATCCATATCCATGTACTTTTTCTTATCCAACAAAGAGAAGCCCCTGCCGCCGCCCTATCCAAAGATGGCCGAAGACGACAGGCGCATGAAGAACGCAAACATCAATGAGAGTCCCCGTACACCAGAAAATACGTCGAACATCTCCAAGCCTCTCCACGAAAAGGCCGTTCTCTCCAATGCCCACCGGGTACAGACAGACACCACAACAATAGTCAGTACAGCCGTGCCCGACGTGCAAATCGCTGAGCAAAAGCATGACAGCAGCGTGGACGCGGACAGCATACTGTTGCAGCCCGTCTTCCCGGACTATGGCCTTGTAGCAAAGAATGCACTAAAGAAGGCTCCGAAGCTACAGATACTTGTCACAGGCTCACTTGGCCCGGTCTTGGCGCAAAACATAGACAGGCGCATAGCCATAGGCAAGCCGGACTTAGACGCGGAAGCCCCCGTACTACCCGATAACGTAGACACCTGGGAAGATTACAGCCGTTACCTGCACATGACAGGGCATGACGACACGACACGCGATTCGATGGCCTTGATGAACATAGCCGACCATAATCATGGCACCATCAAGGAACAGGAACACCACGACCACCCCATTACCTTCGGCATATCCATGAGCTGTTCCTTATCCCACAGATGGAACATAGAGGCAGGTCTGCAATACTCCCTCCTGAAGTCGGGCAGCACCATGGGCAACCAAGAGTACCACATCGGCAAGCGTCAGAGACTCCACTACATTGGCATACCCCTCCGTCTGTCCTGCCGTCTTATGGACTACCGGAACCTGTCAGTCTACGCCTCTGCCGGCCTCACGCTCAACATCCCGGTCCATGGCAGTGTGGACTCCACCTATATCGTGGCAGGCATACCGGCCTACACTGACAACCAACGCATAACACCTCCCGTGCAGTGGTCCACCGGTCTCAGCCTGGGCATCCAGTACAAGTTCCTGCCTCACTGGACGCTCTACGTCGAGCCTACACTCAATTGGCACATCCCCAACGGCAGTGATACGCACACCATCTGGACCGAGCACCCGCTGATGTTCTCCGCACCATTCGGCATCAGATTCACATGGTAAGGCGCCCCATCGCATGCAGTCTTTCTGACGAGACAAGCATCTATATTAACAGAGCACCGTCACAAGAAACAAGCATCATGCAAGAGCGTCATAACACAATAAGGAGCATCAATCTTCATCCATCCGCTCTAATCTAACTCCAAAGACAATGTACAGAGCTAAAGACTATCTCTACAACGGAATGCTATTCGTAAACAACATGATCAGGCCTCGGCACAAGAAGCTGACCCAACTGATGATATATGCAACTACCAGGTGCCAGTCGCGCTGCAAGCACTGCTCCATCTGGAAGAAACCCGAGGAGCATCTCTCTCTGGAAGACGTGCAGGCCATAGTGCGAAGCCGATGTGTTACCGGCAACACTGTCATAGGGCTGGAGGGCGGAGAGTTCCTGTTACATCCACAGGCCGATGCCATCATGGAATGGTTGCAAACAAACCATCCCTGCTACACACTGTTGTCCAATTGTCTCGCGCCCAAGAAGGTCATCCACGCTGTGCGGAACTTCCACCCGAAGCACCTGTATGTCTCGCTGGACGGTGACAGGGAGGCATACATGCGGATGCGCGGTTGCAACGGTTACGACAAGGTGATGGAAGTGGTGGAGACACTGAAAGACGAGGTGCCAATATCGTTGATGTTCTGCCTGTCGCCATGGAATTCGTTCAAGGACATGGAGTATGTGATAGGCGTGGCCAAACAGTATAGCATCGACATCAGAATAGGCATCTATGGCACAATGGACTTCTTCGACACCACAGCCGACCTGCTGTCAGTGGACATGCAGGACTATAAGACACAGATACCTGCAAGCATCCATGACACGGAAGAAAACTATGACTTCGTGGCGCTGTACAACGAGTGGCGCAACGGTAGCCTGCGCCTGCGCTGCCACAGCATATTCAGCGAACTGGTGATACATACCAATGGAAACGTCCCTCTGTGCCAGAACCTTGACGTAGTACTGGGCAACATCCATGACCAGTCGTTGGACGATATATTCAATGCCCGGCAATCATGTAAATTACAATGCCTATACTCCCACCAATGCAACAAGTGTTGGATTAACTTCCACCGTAAATATGACATCATTCTGCTTTGCAATCTCGAGAGGCTGCTGCCCAAGAAAGCCATTGAACTGTTCTATGGCAAATATCATTGGTCTGAAGACACACACGAGACATACAAGCATTACTTCAACAGGCAATGATAGACGACATCATACAGCGTTACAAGCAATTACGCAACCTGCGCATGCTCCGTCAAACCGTAGACGGTCAGTATGCCTTCGTGGGCATAGGCAACCACAGTATCAGCAATCTGTATCCCGTGTTGGACTATCTGCACATTCCGCTAAAATACATCTGCTGCCAGTCAAACGGCAAACTGCCCTTGATTGAACGGCAGTGGCGTACCGTCCATGCCACCACCCGCTTAAACGAAATCCTTGCAGATGACTGCGTGCAAGGAGTGTTCGTATCGGCAGCACCAACAGCACATTTCGACATAGCCCGGCAAGTACTCGGGAACGGCAAGGCACTGTTCATAGAAAAGCCTCCCTGCCACTCATTGGCAGAATTGCAGCAATTGATGGAACTGGAGCAGGCTGCAGCCACAGTCACCGCCGTAGGCATGCAGAAACGCCATGCCCCAGCAACACGCATATTGGCAAAACGACTGAAGGGCGAGACAGTGCTCACCTATAACATGAAATATCTCACTGGCAACTATCCAGAGGGAGATGCCATCACCGATCTTTTCATCCATCCGCTTGACTGCGTATGCCATCTCTTTGGCAAGGCCGAAGTATGCTGTTGTGAGCACATCCGTGGCAAAGGCGGAACTACGCTGCTGCTGACACTGAGGCACAAAGACATAACAGGCATCTTGGAACTATCCACAGCATATTCCTGGCAACATGCCACGGAAGTGCTGGCAATCAACACCGAAAGGGGCACCTATGCACTGGAAGAAATGGAAACACTGATATTCACACCCAAACAAGGGCTCCTCCTCGGCGTACCACTGGAGAAAGTCATGCACAGGAATACCTATACCGAAGTCCTGTTTACCAGAAACAACTTCGTGCCAACCGTTGTCAACAATCAGCTATACACTCAAGGCTACCTGGACGAGATAAAGACCTTTGTGGAAGCCGTACAGAGCAGCATCCGCCCCGCCCACTCATACGGTTTCTGTTCCATGTATGACACATACAGGGGTCAGCGGATTTTCCC
>DBLZ01000063.1 GCA_002297545.1 Prevotellaceae bacterium UBA711
ACATGATCGACTGCGGAGAAGGTCTGCAGACCACCATGCAAAGAGCCGGACTTAGCATGCTCAAGGTCGGCCACATATTCATCAGCCACAACCATGGCGACCACGTATTCGGCCTGCCAGGTCTCATCAGCACCATGGCCCTGCTGGGGCGTACTGCCCAACTCCACATCCACGGCCCCAAGGAGTTGGGGGAATTCATAGACTGCGTCGTACGAATCTATTGCAGCAGCATGGACTACGAAGTCATCTTTCACCCCATAAACACGCACGAACATTATACCATATACGAGGACAGGAGCGTGGAAGTCTGGTCACTACCCCTGAACCACCGCGTCCCCTGTGCGGGCTTCCTGTTCCGCGAGAAGCAGGCCCTGCCCCACATCAGGCGAGAGATGATAGATGCCTTCAACATACCCGTCAGCCAGATCAACAACATCAAGGCCGGAGCCTCGTGGACAACGGAGGACGGCACACTCATTCCACACGAACGTCTCACCACGCCACCAGAGCCTGCACGCTCCTATGCCTACTGTTCCGACACACGTTTCCGCCCCGAAGTAGCCGAGCTGATACAGGGAGTGAACCTACTGTACCACGAAGCCACATTCCCTCAAGACATGCTCCAGCAGGCACAAAGCACCATGCACAGCACCACCACCGAAGCCGCCACCGTGGCCCGCATGGCCAACGCAAGGAAACTGATCATCGGCCACTTCTCGGCACGCATCAAGGACGAGGACGCCATGCTACAGGAGGCCAAAAGCACGTTCCCTGAGACTCTTTTGGCAAGAGAAGGCATGAAAGTATACATTTTTTGAGAAAAAGACTTGTGCATATAAAATAAAAAGAGTACTTTTGCGTTAGCGAATAACACGAAAGACATGAAGAGACTTTACATCATAGCCATATCGCTCTTCCTATTAGGAACTATGCCGTCAGTGGCTGTTGCCCAAACGGACGACGAGGTAGAGGCAGAGTTGAATGCCGTGACCTTGAACGTACGCGACGGTAAAGTCCACGTGACCAATGCCGAGGGCAAGAACCTGGAGATATACAACCTCACCGGTGTACGCGTCTCGCTGATACGCATAGACAACAACGACAAACATATAAACCTCAATCTCAGTCGTGGATGCTATATTCTGAAGGTAGGCAAGGTAGTCCGCAAGGTTACCATTCTGTAGCCATCGTCCCGACATACGACAAACCGACACACATAGGCGTCACCATCCTCCGATGGTGACGCCTATGTTTTGGGCACGCCCCACCCTCTCACACAGCCACACACCATTTTCTCCACGCCATACAGCGAACCGACCAACGCCACGTGACCAACAAGCCAGGCAGACACACGCCGAAAGGCCACGTGAAGACGGAGAAATAAACCGGTTTATCGCAGCCGACGAACCGGTTTATCCGTCCACACAAACCGGTTTATTCAAGGCAACAAACCGGAATATCTTGCCATCGGTCCACTGCGTGTCCTGCGGAACGCCATGGAGATGCGCCGCCAGACCCGCGGCGACATCGGAAAGCCAGTACGAAACCGAAGATCCGAAAGCAAGCCTGTTGCAATACAATACGCCCACGATATTCACTATTCCATTGATAGCGAACGTCGCGGGCGTATCTTATGTGCAGATTACAGAGCCGTTTAGAAGGGCAGATCGTCTGCTCCGCCTGCTGCAAAGGGAGCGGAGTCGGCTGAAGCAGCACCAGACATAGAGACAGGAGCCGGAGCGCCGAACGGAGTAATATCGGGCGCGCCAACCGGAGCCTGTGGCACGGAAGCAGCAGTGTTGCGATCCACATTCCAGGCACGTATGCTGTTGTACCAACGTCCCTGATACTCGTGTGCATCTATATCGAAACTCACGCGCACCATCTCGCCGGGCTGTATGTTGAATTGCTGTATCTTATCGGAGCCGAAGACCTCGAATACCATCTTGCGAGGAAATCTGTCCGTTGTGGTTTCCAATACATACGTACCCACACGCCACTCACTGCCCGTGCGAGCCGAAGTACCGCCACGCTCAGGCAGCACTTGAATGATTTTGCCTATTAGTTCCATTATTCGTCTTTTTATTCCTCACAAAGTTAAGACAATTTAGCCACACCGGCAAAAATAGGTCGCTTTTTTTTTGCCCGTGTGGTCAAAAACAAGTAAATTTGCACGGAATACACAACAACATTACAAGTGATAAAGTATGAACTATAAAGTATCGAGCTCCGCTCTCAACAGCCGTCTCTCCTGCGCCAGCAAAGTGTTGGCCAGCAAGAACTCCATGCCCATCCTCGACTGCTTCCTGATAGAGGTCAATGCCGACGGGCTGATGAACATTACCGCCAGCGACTCCGAGAAGTGCTACATAGCCAGCCTTCCCCTCCTGGAACACGACGGCACAGGACGTTTCTGCGTGCCGGCCAAGACGTTGATGGAGAGCATGCGCGAAATACCGGAGCAGCCCATCACTTTGGAATTGAACGAGAACACTTTCGAGCTTCGCTGCAAACATAGCACCGGACAGTTCTCCATCATGGCACAGAGCGCAGAGCCCTATCCCGCTCCACGTCCGGTGGAGGAAGGCAATGTCGTCAACATCTCAGCCGAAATCCTACTCTCAGGCATCAACAGCTCCCTGTTTGCCACGGCCAACGACGAGGTGCGCCTGGTTATGAACGGCATATATCTGGACATCAAGCCCGACCACCTGATCTTTGCCGGCACCGACGGCCGCAAACTGGTGAAGTACATCAACCGCAACATACAGCCCGGCTTCGAAGGACACTTTATCCTGCCCAAGAAGGTGGCTACGATCCTGAAAGCCGTCCTGTCCAAAGACGAAGAAAACATCCGCATAGTCTACACCACCGACCGCGCCACCATCACCACCGCGGACATGACCATGCACTTCCGCCTGATAGAGGGCAACTACCCCAACTACAATGCCGTAATCCCAACCAGCAACCCATATCATGCCACACTGGACCGTCAGGCCTTTGCCAGCGCCTTGAAACGCGTGAGCGTATGCTGCAACAAGAGCAGCGGCCTGGTGAAACTGGAACTCAGGCAGAACGAGATATGTCTCACCGGTAAGGACAACGACTACTCCACCAGCGCCGAGGAACATCTCACCTGCGAATACGACGGCAACCACATCAGCATCGGCTTCTCCTGCCAGTTCCTCATAGAGATATGCAGCATTCTCGAAAGCGAGAACATCATACTCGAGCTGGCCGACCCCAGCCGCCCCGGACTGGTACGCCCGGCACAGGAGCCCGAGAACGAGGAGCTGATCATGTTGCTCATGCCAATGCGCGTAGAAGAATAACCAAGGGACGGCAAAACGTTTGGATATACAAGACATGAAACTGAACCTGACCAAACCCATCATATTCTTCGACCTGGAGACCACAGGCATAGACGTGGCCACGGACCGCATCGTGGAGCTTTCCTTCGTCAGACTTGAGCCAAACGGCAATCGTCAGTCCATGACCATGCGCCTCAACCCCGAAAGACACATCCCTGCCGAGGCCAGCGCCGTACACGGCATATACGATGCCGACGTGCAGGATTGTCCCACGTTCCGCGACAAGGCAGAGGAGCTGAAGGGCATCTTCGACGGATGCGACCTTGCCGGCTTCAACAGCAACCGTTTCGACATCCCTCTGCTGGCCGAGGAGTTTATCCGCGCCGGGGTTGCCATAGACCTCAACAGCCCGCGCCGTGTGGACGTGCAGAACATCTACCACAAACTGGAGCAACGCACACTGATAGCCGCCTACAAGTTCTACTGCAACAAGGATCTGGAGAACGCACACTCGGCCTTGGCCGATACCGAAGCCACGCTGGAGGTGCTGGAGGCTCAGCTGGACCACTATCCCGAGGACCTGGAGAACGACATAGACTTCCTGGCAAAATACAGCAGCCGCGACAACTTCGTTGACTTTGCAGGACGCTTTGCCTACAACGAGAAAGGTGAGGAGATAGTAAACTTCGGCAAGCACAAGGGACGTCTGGTGAAAGACGTGCTCAGAGTGGAACCGAGCTACTACAACTGGATGATGCAGAGCGACTTCACCATGAACACCAAGCAGGTGCTCACACGCCTGAGATACAAATACAGTACAAAGTAGGGAGTGCCCTGCGCCACCAACCTCGCATCCATCCTTCCTGCATAAACACAACTCCACCACACACAACCGAACTATGTTGAAAGGCAAGAAGATAGTTTTGGGTATCACCGGCAGCATAGCCGCATACAAGGCATGTACCCTCATACGCTTGCTCATAAAGCAAGGAGCCGAAGTGCAGGTGGTCATCACACCGGCCGGCAAGGAATTCATCACCCCCACCACACTCAGCGCACTGACGCACAAGCCTGTCGTGTCCGAATTCTTTGACCGCCGCGACGGCTCCTGGCACAGCCACGTGGACCTCGGTCTGTGGGCTGATGCCATGCTCATTGCCCCCTGTACGGCAGCCACACTGGGCAAGATGGCCCACGGCATTGCCGACAATATGCTCATCACCACATACCTGAGCATGAAGGCTCCCGTACTGGTGGCTCCTGCCATGGATCTGGACATGTATGCCCACGCATCCACTCAGGACAACCTCGACCTGCTTCGCCGGCGCGGCGTTACTGTCGTGGAGCCCGGATGCGGTTTCCTTGCCTCCACCTTGGAGGGAAAGGGACGAATGCATGAGCCTGAGCACATCGTGGAGGAACTGGACGAATTCTTTGCCCGCCGCGACGGACGTCTGCGCAATCAGCGCATAATGATAACCGCCGGTCCAACGTACGAGAAACTGGATCCGGTGCGTTTCATAGGCAACTATTCCAGCGGCAAGATGGGCATAGCCTTGGCACGTGAGTGCGCATCACAGGGAGCCGATGTGGAACTGGTGCTCGGTCCCTGTTCCGAAGCCCTGCCCCACTCCGGCCTGCTGCACGTCACACGGGTGGAGAGCGCAGCGGACATGTATGACGAAGCCACACGGATTTTCCCCCTCTGCACCGCAGGTATCATGTGCGCTGCCGTGGCCGACTTCACCCCAAAGACTTGTGCAGGCGAAAAAATCAAACGCGAGGGAGAGCAGTTGGTACTAAGGCTGGATCCAACACGCGACATAGCCGCTGCCATAGGAGCCATCAAGACGCAGCAACAGAGACTGTGCGGCTTCGCCCTGGAAACACATAATGCCATGGAACATGCCTGCGAGAAATTGGCTCGCAAGAAACTGGACATGATCGTCATGAACTGCCTCCAAGACCCAGGAGCCGGCTTTCAGGTGGACACAAACAAGGTGACCATCATCACCGCCAAAGGGACAGAACCGTTGCCGCTCCTCAGCAAGAGAGAAGTGGCTGCGGAAATAATCAAGCGTTTCCTCCCATGAGACATGTGTTTGCCATACTCGCGTTGATGGCATTGCCTTTATGTGTCAACGCACAGGAACTGAAGGCCAAGGTGACCGTCAACACGTCCAAGATAGGCTCTACCAACGTGGATGCCTGCGAGACCATGCGGCAGAAGGCCGAAGAGTTTCTCAACACCATGCAATGGACACAGGTCAAGTACAATGAGGTGGAGCGCATAGACTGCTCTTTCAACATCACCATCAACAAGTTCTCCGCACAGGACGGTACCTATGAGTGTACCATGATGCTGAACAGCAACCGTCCGGTGTGGGGCACAGCCTACGTGACGCCGCTCTACAACACCCGCGACAATCACTTCGACTTCAAGTTTGACCCGGCAGACCAGCTGGAGTACAATCCCGACAACATCGACAACCAGTTGATGGCGCTCCTCGCCTACTATGCACACCTGCTCATAGGGATGGATATGGACACTTTCGCGCCAATGGGTGGCACCACGGTACTGCAAACGGCCGAGGACATAGTGAACAAGGCACAGAACCTCGGCTACAGCGGATGGAGCGCCTTTAACGAGAGTAACAACCGCTTCGCGCTGCTCAACGACTATATGGACGGCAGCATGGAGTCAATGCGTCAACTGAACTACATATACCACCGCAAGGGACTGGATCAGTTGTGCGACAGCACCGAACAGGCATACACCGCACTGGCTGAAAGCCTGGAACTGCTGGATCAGGCCAGGCAGGCGCGCGCCATGAGCACCGTTCCACAACTGTTCACAGAGTACAAGAAGGAGGAACTGGTGAACATCTTCACAGCCAACAAGAACACTGACCAGAAACAGCGTGCCTACGACATACTGTTTGCCATCAACCCGAGTCAGGGCAGCAGTTGGGAGAAGATGAAAAAGTGACGCCCGGCACATGGCGGCTCCACACCCCTAAGCACACACACCACCCCATACACAACACTGAAACAATGCTGAAACATCTCCATATCTCCAATTACGCCCTTATAGAAAGTCTCGACATAGACCTGTGCGAGGGCTTCTCTGTCATCACCGGAGAAACGGGTGCCGGAAAAAGCATCCTGCTTGGAGCCATAGGCCTGATAACCGGGGGCAGAGCCGACCTTACGGCCATCCAAAGCGGAAAGCAACGTTGCACCATAGAGGCCACATTCGACATACACGCCTACAACCTTGAAGCCATCTTCCAGGAAGAGGACTTGGACTTCGACCCAAACGAGTGCATCATCCGGCGCGAACTGACGGCAAACGGCAAGAGCCGGGCCTTTGTCAACGATACCCCCACTACCGTGGCCACACTGAGACGCCTCGGCAACTACCTTATAGATATACACTCGCAGCACCAGAACCTGCTCCTCGGGCAGGAGGATTTCCAACTCTCGGTTCTCGATACCGTGGCGGCAACCCCTGCATTGCACCGCTCATATTCCGAAGCATACAGGCTGTGGAGAAACACGTCACGCGCCCTGGCCAAGGCGCAGGCCGAACTGGAAGAAAACCGCAAGGACGAGGACTATCTGCGCTTTCTCGTTACGGAACTTTCCGACTTCAGGCCCGAGGCTGGCGAGGACGACACGTTACGCCAGCAGTGCGACACGCTGGAACATGCCCAAGACATACGCATGGCCATGATGCAGGGATATGGCAGCCTATCCGAGAGCGATGCCCCCGTGACAGACACACTACGACAGGTCAGAAACATGATCTCATCCGTACAGTCCTACTTCCCTCGTGCCGAAGAACTGGCCGAGCGCCTGGAGAGTTGCCGCATAGAATTGCAGGACATAGCGGACACCATGGAAGCCGAGGCCGAGAGCATAGATTGCGACCCCGAACTGCTGGAGCGCGTACAGTCCCGCCTGAACACCCTCTATGCTCTGGAACAGAAGCACCATGTGTCCACATCGGACGAGCTGGCAACACTGCTGACAGATATGCAAGAACGCCTGGAGATGATGGACAACAGCGACGAATACCTCCAGAAACTCCGGCAGGAAGAGGCCGAGGCCCTCTCTCAAGTGCATGCTTTGGCCGAACGCATAACACAGACCAGAACCAAGGCCGCCGGCAAGGTGGAGAAGAACATCATAGCCATGCTCAAGACGTTGGGCATGCCCAACGTCCGCTTCACTGTCAGCATCGTACCCACCGAGGCTGGAGCCAACGGCATGGACAAGGTGGCCTATCTTTTCTCGGCCAACCCCGGAGCCGCCATGCAGAATATATCGCAGGTGGCCAGCGGCGGCGAGACGGCACGCGTAATGCTCTCTCTGAAGGCTCTGCTTTCAAACGTCACATCCCTGCCCACAATCATTTTCGACGAAATAGACACCGGTGTCTCCGGCCACATTGCCGAGGCCATGGCACGCATCATGCAACAGATGGGGCAGCAGGGACGACAGGTCGTCAGCATCACGCATCTGCCCCAAATAGCAGCCATGGGTAGCCATCACTACAAGGTCAGCAAGGATGTGTCCGGCAACGAGACACGCAGCCATATCACCCTACTCTCTCCTGACGAACGTGTTACCGAAATTGCCAACATGCTCTCGGGCAGCAATGTCACCACCGAGGCCATCAATAATGCTCGCGCACTTTTGGGACTATAGGCCATGAGCATACAGGATCTTTCCCCCGACGGACTTTACCTTGTTGCACTCAGTGGCGGGGCCGACTCCGTTGCTCTTGCGCTCATGATGCAGGAACGAGGACTAAATCTCATGGCACTGCATTGCAACTTTCACCTACGCGGAGCCGAGTCAGACCGCGACGAGCAGTTCGTTCGTGACTTCTGCCACCAGCACGACATACCACTGGAAGTCAAACATTTCAACACATTGGCGTCGGCCAAAGCACATGCCGCCAGCATAGAGATGGAGGCACGCGAGTTGCGTTACTCTTGGTTTGCCGAACGTACACATCACCTTGCATCCGTCGGTATCTGTGTGGCACATCACCGCGATGATCAGGCGGAGACCCTGTTGCTCAACCTAATCCGCGGCACAGGATTGCGCGGACTGGCAGCCATGCACCCCGACCGCATCGTCAACGGCCTACGCATACTCCGCCCGCTTCTGGACATGAGCAAGGAGGACATCCTCCACTACCTACACACACACAATCAGCCCTACGTCACCGACAGCACCAATCTGGAACGCGATGCACTCAGGAACAGAATCCGCCTGGATGTCATGCCCCTGTTGCGAACCCTCAATCCAAACATCGCCGACTGTTTGGCACGCACAGCCTGCAACGTGCGCATGGCTCTGGACAACAACTCACAGGAAAGCCGCTATCACCAATGGCTTGCCCCGTTTGGCTTCACGCGCCAACAGGTTCTGGACATCTATGCCCATCGCCACGATGGCAACACTCCGGCCACTAATCACACAGGGAAACTATGGCACAGCTCCACGCATACCTTATTGCTGGATCGTGGCAATTGGATTCTGCAGAAACGTATTGCACACCCCGGCACTACCAGCCCTTCCCTCGTGGTCGAACTCCTTGCGCCCAAGGAACGTCCTGGTATCAAAGACTTCCTGGATAAGTCAAAAGCCTTCATTGATGCGGACAGCATCA
>DBLZ01000001.1 GCA_002297545.1 Prevotellaceae bacterium UBA711
TGATGGGTAAGGACTTCCCCAATCCCTGGGGCAAGAAGACACCTAAGGGCGAAATAAAGATGATGTCAGCCCTGCTGAACAGTGCCGTGTTCCCAGGCACACAGGGCGGTCCTCTGGAGCACGTCATAGCTGCCAAGGCCGTAGCGTTTGGCGAGGCTTTGGAACCCAAGTTCCACGACTATGCGCTGCAGGTGAAGAAGAATGCCGCACGCCTGGCCGACGAACTGCAGAAGCGAGGCTTCTACATCGTCAGCGGCGGCACCGACAACCACTCCATGCTGGTGGACCTGCGTACGAAGTATCCCAACCTGACCGGCAAGGTAGCCGAAAAGGCACTGGTGGATGCAGACATCACGGCCAACAAGAACATGGTGCCATTCGACAGTCGCTCGGCATTCCAAACATCAGGCATACGTCTTGGCACACCTGCCATCACCACACGCGGTGCCAAGGAAGACACGATGGAGGAAATAGCTTCGCTGATAGAGCGCGTTCTGGATGCGCCCGAAGACACAGAGAACATTACCAAGGTTCGTGCCGAAGTCAATGCCATAATGGCCGATTATCCGCTGTTTGCTTGGTAAGAGATGGCAATATGCCTTATCGGCATGAACGTCCGCGTCCGCAGACATAACGGGCATTGCCATACGGACATGAGCCAAAAACATCTGGTTTTCACACCCGCAACAACTGATTGATTTAGCTGCAAATTCCGGTTCTCAAGGAATAGAATTCGAGTTCATTCCCCCACACCTCACGGCAACCTGCCATGGCCCCTGTGTGGAGAAGAAAGCAACGACACAAAGAGAAGAGAGCGATGCCACCCGGCACCGCTCTCTTCTACCATGAGGCAACCATATAAGGATACCCGAGATTTCTCCGTATGACGATATGGGCAACGCCTGTCAGTTGCGCCCCTTTTCGTCAAGATAGCTATCCTTGAAGCCAAGGAAATAGAGCACGCCGTCCAGCCCGATTGTATTGATAGCCTGGCGGGCATTGGCCGTCACACGAGGCTTGGCATGGAACGCAATGCCCAATCCTGCAACAGAAAGCATGGGCAGGTCGTTGGCACCGTCGCCCACGGCAATGGTCTGCGCCATATCCACCTTTTCCACCTGGGCTATAAGTCGGAGAAGCTCAGCCTTGCGCTTGCCATCGACAATTTCTCCAACATAGTTGCCTGTGAGATGCCCCGTATCGTCCACCTCCAGTTCGTTAGCATAGACATAGTCCACTCCATACTTCTTCCGGATATACTCGCCAAAGTAAGTGAAACCACCGGACAGAATGGCTATCTTGTAGCCGTAGCTCTTCAGCACATACATCATTCTGTCCACTCCCTCGGTAAACGGCAGATGCTCGGCTATGTCCTCCATGACACTGACATCCAGTCCTTTCAGCAAATGGCATCGGCGTGTAAAAGACTCCTTGAAGTCGATCTCGCCGCGCATGGCCGATGCGGTGATGGCAGCTACCTCTTCATAGACACCGTGGCGGCGTGCCAGTTCGTCTATAACCTCGGCCTGTATGAGGGTGGAGTCCATATCGAAGCATATCAGGCGGCGCATCCTGCGATACATGTTGTCCAGCTGAAACGAACAATCTATCTCCATCTCACCGGACAAATGCAACAAATCTGCCTGCATCTGCTCCCTGTCCTGTGGGGTGCCACGCAACGAGAACTCAATACATGCCTTGGTTTTCTCTGCCGGACAGACAATGCTCTGCCTGCCTGACAGACGTCGGATGGCATCTATATTCAATCCTTGCTTCACTATCAGATGTGTCACGGCACCGATTTGCCGTGCCTCCAATCTGCGTCCCAGTATCGTCAGTATATAGCGGTTCTTGCCCTGACGCGAAACCCATGCCTCATACTCGTCCAGGGTAACGGGACCGAACTTGATATTGACACCCAGTTCACTTGTCTTGAACAACAATTCTTTCATCACCCTGCCGCTGCGTTCCTCGTCCACACGTATGAGGATGCCCATGCTCAGTGTTGAATGTATGACCGCCTGACCTATGTCCTGGATGTGCACGTCATAGGCAGAAAGGATATTCATGATTTCAGCCGTAAGTCCGGGACGGTCAACACCGGTGATACGCACCAGCATCAACTCTTCCTTGTGTGTGCTCTCTGTCTCTTCCATCAACATAGTCAGAATATATTGTTCAGCAAATAGGCCAAACGCAAGCCTCCGCGCAACAATTGCTGCTCGGCCAAAGGAGTCCACTTGGCCAAATAATCATACGAGAGTTTGGAGTCCTGCGGTGTGGCAGCGTATATCTCCGTAGCCAGTTGCTGCGTTTCCCGCGCCCAGTCATCCAAGGAACCGCTGCATATCTCCTGCATCTCGGCCTTGTCCACCCTATCCAACTCTTCCGCCCACTCAACATGGCTCCACTTGTGACCATGCTCCAGTACGTCCGTATCCCAGATGGAGTGCAGATTGGTATCGCGGCCAAAAAAGCATACGGTCCATTTATTGCCGCCTAAGTCACTCTTGTGCCCCATGTGCATGGGCTGGTGCAAGTCGCCCACGAGGTGTATGAGCATCTTCAGGGCCAGAGCCCTCTGTGCATCGCTCGCCGTGGCGTCGGCGAGGTCGTGCACCAACTTATGAAGCGAGACGACCACATCACCTTTGGGTTCAAGTGGCGCATTATCGTAGGCCACACCCTCGTCCACATTCTTGTAGTGCCACGTCTTGGTATAGGCATACTCTGGCGTGTGGCTGGCATTGTCCAACCAATTGCCCCAATACACCATGCTGCGGCCATCCAACAGGCGTTGTACCTGTTTGCGGGTTTTCTTGGTAAGATGCCGAGCAGCAATGGTGCATGTAACATCATGTCCCTTCTGTCCCCATGCATAGGCCTCTGGCACGGCAACAAGCAATGCCATGCACAGAACACACAGTCGATATAGATTATACATAATTACTAAGGCTAATGTTATCTGTGTATAAAGTGATTGGATGCCGTCCCCGACATCCAATCAGTACTGAGTTCTTTATCTGTTACCCACGAAACGCTTGGCTGTCTCGCCAGTGACCGTATTACGCAGGATATACACACCGGCAGGCAGGGTATTCAAGTGAACCTCATGGCATGTGGCCACCATACGGCCATCCACCGTGTAGACCTTTATCAAACCGTCGTGCCAGCTGGCATCACCCTTCTGTATGTCCTGAATACCGGTTTCCACAGCACCCATGAAAGAGAAGGATACCGTCCGCTTTTCGCTGTCATACGATATGTTGGTGATAGGCTTGTGCATGAGATACGTGCCATCGGTATTGGCAGTATGCAGGACAGCGGCGGGAGCCACACGGTCGCCATCGGTGCGCTCTGTATCTGTCAGTTCGTTGTTGCCTACAATACCCCAAAACTCTACCACAGACGGCACATTCTTCAAAGGCCACAGATGCCCTCTCAACTCCGAGATGTACTTGCCAGGATCGTCTGTCAGGCTTTCGCTTATCTGGAAATGTCCGTTAGCGGGAATGATTGTCAGACGCTGACGATCGACATTGGAATTAACTCTGTTGTCCTTCCATGCCTGGGCAGAGTAATCCACATGATATATCATCAGTCCACTACCCAATGTGGTGAACTGACTCGCACCCCACTGATCTCCTTCATTGCGGTTCTCCAAGATGTAGCATTCGTCCGCATTGCCATCATTATATATAACGTAGGCAGATCCGCCATCAGCTATAGACTTCATGGAAGAGACATACGTAGGCTCTGAAAGCGTCACCAAAGGCAGCCATCCCATGAAATTACGCTCATAAGCTGTGTAGGGTGTGGGATGATAGCCATCGCGCCAATACTCGCCGTAGTCCATCAAACTCCAATAGTCCATACCAGGAGCCTTATAGTTCACGTCATAGAGGTCGGGCAAACCCAGCATGTGCGACATTTCGTGAACAAAGACGCCTATGCCATTGAGCTTGGCTCTGTTGCCCTTGCCCAACAGTTCTGGAGCCAACACCTGGGTGGCAAAAGTCACCCCGCCAAAAGTAGACGCGCCTGTATAGCACACAGGATGCATGCCCTCGTTATCACCGACATTGGCACCGGCACCGGGAAAGACGATTATCACACCATCTATCTTGCCATCGTCGTCTGTATCTAACTCGTCTACGCGATCCTTAACCTGCGGAGCAAGCAGAGTCAATGCTTCATTGCGAAACGTCGTTCTGCGATTGGCACCGCTCACTTGACCATAGTAACTGCGCTCGTGTGACAATGTCACAGCATCCATTATCACAAACTCCGGCGTAAACTGTCCATCACTCATTTCCCGGAAATAGTCACTCACAGAGTGCGGATTGTCCCCTGCCCCAATGCCATTGCCATTGAAAAAGACGTCGAAGATGCCCTTCACCGCGTCCATATTCTCGCCCACAGTGAACTTGACATCAGGAAATTCCGCCAGGCAGACCAGTACCTTGGGGGAGCCAATTGCAGACATGCAAGCCTGCCCCTGATTAGCCGCAACATGATGGGCACTGCGTGCTGACGCAACATCATCTCCATCCTCGGTCACGATACAGGGACGGCGAACTATGTCTATCGTCGGCATGCCATCCACGGCATTCTCGCTAATTTGTGCATGTGAGTTCATTGCTATCAACAAGCCCAATGCAATCATCGTACGCTTCATAATCTATTACCTTATTTATATTGTAACCATGCTTATTGTCGGCAAAGGTAGCATATTTTCACCCAATGACAAAAAAAGTTGGTCCAAATGTTTCTCCAATTCAAGAAAAAGCCGTACATTTGCAACGTCAAACGATAGACGGGGGATTAGCTCAGCTGGCTAGAGCGCTTGCATGGCATGCAAGAGGTCATCGGTTCGAACCCGATATTCTCCACCACAGACAGGCAAATCTTCATAAGGTTTGCCTGTTGTTTGTTCATACGGCGATGTATCTGCTCGCGTCATGCCATGCCATCATAACCAACCCGCCTATAATACATGAAGCACATATATGACAAAGGAGCTGAACGAGGCTTTGACAAAGTAAACAATCCCAACCTAACTACATCCATACATTATGAAAGCACAACTATTATTGGCAATCGCCATGATTGCATCCATGCCGTCTTCAGCAAAGGACAAGGTAGTGACACGCCCCGCATTCGCAAACGGCGGCATCGATTTCTGCCCCAGGACAGTGATCAGAGGCAAGAAAGCCACCACCATAGGCTTTGTCATAACTGGGCGCAGCAGCCAATGGACCATGTCCCCGGACGCCCACTTGGTAGCCGATGGCAAGACATATCGCATGAGTGGAGCCACGGTATTTACCCGCACGGCGGACGGCACTGTAACAGGTAGCGAGGCATACAGTCCACAAACCATCTATTGGGTTGACAGAGACTCCATAAGCATGGATTTTGAACCCCTCGCCCCCAAGACCCAGACATTCGACTTCATAGAGACCGGGACATCCAGTTTCAATGTCTACGGCATCCGCCTGGACGGCAAATACTACCCCTTCGTCCTGGGCAAGCCCAAGCAATACACTTATCCCCAAGAAGAACCCCTGTGTGCCATAGAGCCACGCTACGCCATGGCCGGCTACACCTGCACCATGCATCGGCACGATGGCACGGAGAGCGAAGTGACCAGATTCGGACTGAACAACTGCTTCTCCAAAGACAGATACATGGGCTTTTCCGACAACAGCTACCATATAGAGGCCAGTTGTCCCTACTATGCCACGGTGGCAGCGCCCTACCCTGCCCACCAATTCATCATGCTGATGGTTCCGGGATATGAGACCACGGCTCATGTGGACGAGACCGCATATCTTGCCTCTTTTGCCAAGGCAGGCAGGAAGCCCATCCCCACGCAGCGCATCATCCAGTTCGAGGGGCCCTTGGCTGACCTCCAGCAGGTTCTCTATGACGAGGGATGGTTGTACCACCAGTTTAAGCCACTGTCCACCGATACACTATGGAACGCATTGCAGGACAAGATCCGCAATATAGAGGCCAACAAGGACTACACGCGCCGTCAGAAGGACTTCGGACGCCTGTGGGCAGAGCGCACCTACCTGCAACGCTACGTGGAGTGTGTGGGCGGTCACATGACGGAGTTGAGAGACGAACATGCCCCAGACCTGTCTATCCTAAAAGACGGACGCTCATTCTATCTCATCAACAATGACAAGTTTCTGGCCTACGCCCATGCCAACGGCATAGATGGCGTGGTGACGCAGTGGATGGAGGGCTATGCCAAGGCACAGAACATGGCTCGCCGCATGCAACGTCTGGAGCTAATGCCAGATGACGCCTTTGACACCATCCCACAGTACTTCCGCCAGGAGTTGAGGGACATGAACGACTCCACCCGCGTAACCATAGCAAATCTGCGCGACTATACCCATGAGATGAAGGTGATGGACACCCCTGACTGTACGGGCGAGGAATTCATCGACATGGTCGTACAAGAGAACCCCGGAGTAGTGCTTTTCTTCGATTTTTGGGCCACGTGGTGCGGCCCCTGCATGCGTGGAATTTGGGCCATGGAACCACTGAAAAAGGAGTGGGCAGGCCGCCCCATACGCTTCGTATATGTCACCAACGAGAGCAGCCCGGCCAACCAGTGGTCGCAACAGATAGCTTCCATGAACGGCATCCACTACCGCCTGCCGGACAAAATATGGAAGACCATCCCGGGACTTCGCGGCATACCGCAATACTATATATACGACCGTCATGGAAAACGTTTCTACGAGCAGACGGGCTTCGGCGTGATAGACCCGTTGAAGCAGAAAATAGAAGATGCTTTGGAACAGTAAGCGCCATTATGGCCAGCCGGCCTCGCCATGAGTCCAGCGCCACACAGCCACAGCAATGCGAATGACATAACACGAGGCCCACCTCTCCTCCTCGTGGGATCTCCAAAGCGACTCCACGATGTAATGAAGACATATTCTGGTTTTCTCTGTATCAACAACCGGTTTATTACGCTCAATAAACCGGTTGTTTCATAGCTATAAACCGGTTTATCGAATGCCATCGCCACAGAGCAAAATTGCGGTCACCGTGTGCCATGAAAAACAACACCACCGACCGCGTACACATTCAACACCGTTTGTCTGCATTCCCCTGAAAGCAAAAACAACTCCTGCACCATGCAGAAGTTGTTTATCTACCACCGGCTTAGCCCGGCAAAATCTGTGATTCGGAAGGGGCTCGAACCCTTGACCCGCAGCTTAGAAGGCTGCTGCTCTAATCCAACTGAGCTACCGAACCATCTCGCAATCAGTGGCAACCAAATGACTCAATCGTATGCGCCAATGCCCTTTATTGCGAGTGCAAAGGTATAAAGATTAGTGTAAACGACCAAAAAAATGAAAGATTATTTTAAGTTTCCTCCGGTTTTGGCACGAACTTTGCATATAGAAATATGACGTGCACAGCCGCAGAACAACGAAACGGCTCCAGAGCACATAGATACATACACTATGGACAACAAATTCTCGAAAGATATGGCCTCGGTATTCCTCTTCTCCAAGGAGGAGGCAGAACGCACGGAGTGTGACAATGTGTCACCCGAGCATCTGCTTCTGGGAATGCTGAGACAAAATGTCAGTAACGCCACGCGCATGATGTATCATGTGCAGCCCGACCTGCTGTCCCTGAAGAGACATTTGGAAAAGGTGGCACGTGAGCACAAGGCGGCCACCGTGCCTGACAAAAACAATATAGAGTTGAACCACGAAGCCACCAGGCTGATGCGCCTGAGCGTATTGGAGGCACGGGCACAGCATTCAGCCGAGGTAGACACAGAGCACTTACTGAAAGCTATGTTGAAAGATCATGGTAGCAGCATACAGCAGTTGCTGAAAGAACACGGCCTGACACGCGAGAACCTGTGCGGAGAAGTGCAGGACGGATATGGCCACAGCAATGACGATGATCAAGACGACACCACGTCCGGCAATGAAGAATACGAGATGAGCGACGGTTCTGCCGACGAGGCCCCCATCCTGACCAAGAAGAAAACCAAGAGTGGAACTCCCGTTCTGGACAAGTTCTGCATCGACCTGACGGAAAAGGCTCGCAAGGGAGAACTGGACCCTGTGGTTGGCCGCGAAAAGGAGATGGAGCGCGTGGCACAAATCCTGTCACGACGTAAGAAGAACAATCCCATTCTGATAGGCGAGCCCGGCGTGGGAAAGAGCGCCATAGTTGAGGGGCTGGCCCAACGCATCGTCAAGCACAAGGTGGCACGCCAGCTATGGAACAAGCGTGTCCTCACCCTGGACATGGCGGCCATGGTGGCCGGCACCAAGTTCCGCGGACAATTTGAGGAACGCATACGCAACCTGCTGCAGGAACTGGAGAACAACCCCGACATCATCATATATATAGACGAGATACACACCATCATCGGTGCCGGCGGCTCGCAGGGCAGCATGGATGCCGCCAATATGTTGAAGCCCGCATTGGCGCGCGGCCAGATGCAGTGCATCGGCGCCACCACCATAGACGAGTTCCGAAAGACCATAGAGAAGGACGGCGCACTGGACCGTCGTTTCCAAAAGATCATGGTAGCACCGTCCACCGCCGAGGAGACCTTGCAGATACTGTACCGCTTGCGTCCCGTGTACGAGAAGCACCACAATGTGACCTATACGGACGAAGCCTTGGAGGCGTGCGTAAAACTGACCCAACGATACATCAGCGACCGCTCCTTCCCGGACAAGGCCATAGATGCCATGGACGAAAGCGGAGCACGCACGCACATCTTCAATATACCCACAAGCACCGAAATAGACAACCTGGAAACGGAACTGCGCGACATAGAGGAACGCAAGAACATGGCCATCAACACACAGCACTACGAGGCTGCTGCCGACCTGCGTGACGAATTGCAACAGAAAACCAAACAGCTGGAACAGCTACAGAAGGACTGGATCAACGAACACGAGCAGAAAGACACCCAGGTGACGGCTGAGACCGTGGCACAGGTAGTGAGCGTGATGACCGGTATCCCCACGCATCGCATCGGCGACGAAGAGAACTCCAGGTTGCGCCGGCTGGAAAGAAACCTGCAAGCCAACGTGGTGGGACAGGACGAGGCCATCAGAAAAGTGGCACGCGCCATACAGCGTAGCCGCGTGGGACTGAAGGACCCCAACCGCCCCATAGGCACCTTCCTGTTCGTCGGCCCTACCGGCGTAGGCAAGACGTACCTTACGAAGCGCCTGGCCTTGGAGATGTTCGGCAGTGAGGCCGCGCTCATCCGTATAGACATGAGCGAATACGGCGAGAAGCATACCGTCAGCCGCATGATGGGTGCTCCCCCGGGATATGTAGGCTACGAGGAAGGAGGTCAGCTGACAGAACGCGTCCGCCGCAAGCCCTACTCCATCGTTCTGCTGGACGAAATAGAAAAGGCTCATCCCGATGTGTTCAACATCCTGCTCCAGGTGATGGACGAGGGACGCCTGACTGACGGCAACGGTACCACTATAGACTTCCGCAACACCGTCATCATCATGACCAGCAACTCTGGAACCCGACAGATCAAAGATTTCGGATCGGGCATAGGTTTCCAAAGCCAGCCCACCGTAGAGGAACGCAAACAACAGACACGCTCCATAGTGGAAAAGGCCTTGAAAAAGCAATTCGCACCAGAGTTCCTCAACCGTCTGGACGATGTCGTCTTTTTTGACCAGCTCTCACGCGAGGACATCCGACACATTGCAGACATCGAGTTGAAACCACTCCTGCGACGCATCCGTGAGATGGGCTACACCTTGGAATTGTCCAACGCCACCATCGAGCGCATCGCCACCGAGGGTTACGACCTGCAGTACGGAGCCCGTCCCCTGCGCCGCGCCATACAGCGCATCATCGAAGACCCCATCTGCGAAATACTCTTGGGGGACAAGCCCGAGAACGACGGCACAGTCACCTCAGCGATCCTGGATGGCACAACCATAAGACTGTGAACACACAGCAACGAGACAAAGACACACTAACACATAACATAATAAATTTCAACATATATGAAGCAAGGTAACATTGGGGTAACGACAGAAAACATCTTCCCCGTCATCAAGAAATTCCTTTATAGCGACCACGAGATTTTCCTGCGCGAAATAGTAAGTAATGCTGTGGATGCCGCACAGAAGCTAAAGGCACTGGCAGGCAAAGGCGAGTTCCACGGCGAGATGGGCGAGTTGAAAGTCAATGTCAGCATAGACAAAGAGGCCAAGACCATCACCGTCAGCGACAATGGCATAGGCATGACTGCCGACGAAATAGAGAAGTATATCAACCAGATAGCTTTCTCCGGAGCCAACGACTTTTTGGACAAGTACAAAGAGGACGCACCGCAGATCATCGGCCACTTCGGCTTGGGCTTCTACTCCAGCTTCATGGTCAGCGACCGTGTGGACATAATCACACGTAGCTATCAGGAAGGCGCCCCTGCCCAGAAATGGTCATGCGATGGCAGCCCGGAATTCACGCTGGAAGAGACGGAGAAAGAGGGCCGAGGCACCGACATCATCATGCACATCAGCGAGGACTGCGAGGAGTTCCTCGAGAAGAGCAAGATAGAAGAACTGCTGAGGAAGTACTGCCACTTCCTGCCTATCCCTGTGGCTTTCGGCAAGAAGAGCGAGTGTAACGAGGAGGAGAAAAAGATGGTAGAGACCGAGGAGGACAACATCATCAACGACACCACTCCCCTTTGGACCCGCAAGCCCGGTGACCTGAAGGATGAGGACTACAAGGAGTTCTACCGCAAGCTCTATCCCATGGCCGACGAGCCTTTGTTCTGGATTCACCTGAACGTTGACTACCCCTTCAACCTCACCGGCATCCTGTACTTCCCCAAGATAAAGAACCAGCTGGACATCCAGCGCAACAAGATACAATTGTACTGCAATCAGGTCTTCGTGACCGACCAGGTGGAAGGCATAGTGCCCGAGTTCCTGACCCTCCTGCATGGTGTCATCGACTCCCCGGACATCCCGTTGAATGTCAGCCGCAGCTACTTGCAGAGCGACCAGAACGTCAAGAAGATCAGTCAGTACATCACCAAGAAGGTGGCCGACCGCCTGAACGGCATCTTCAAGAACGAGCGCAAGGAGTTCGAGGAGAAGTGGGACGACATCAGCATCTTCATTAACTACGGCATGCTGAGCGAAGAGCAATTCTACGATAAGGCCAAGCAGTTCTTCCTGCTGAAGGACACCGATGGCAAGTTCTTCACCCTGGACGAATACAAGACCCTGGTAGAGAGCAGCCAGACGGACAAGGACGGACAGCTCGTTTACCTCTATGCTCAGGACGCCCAGGCCCAGTACACCTACATCGAGGCTGCCAAAAACAAGGGCTACAGCGTGCTGATGATGAACGGCCTGTTGGACACTCCGCTCATCAACATGTTGGAACAGAAACTGGAGAAGACACACTTCAGCCGCGTAGATGCCGACATTGTGGACAACCTGATCAAGCATGACAATGCCGACAAGCCGCAGCTTGACAAGGAGCAGGCCGAAAAACTACAGAACCAGTTCAAGGACAAGTTGCCCAAGATGGACAAGGTGGAGTTCACCGTGCAGACACAGGCCATGGGCGAGGAACAATTGCCTGTGATGATTACGCAAAGTGAGTACATGCGCCGTATGAAGGACATGGCGCGCATGCAGCCGGGAATGCAGTTCTACGGTGAAATGCCCGACATGTACAATATGGTGCTGAATACCGACTCTCCCTTGATCAAGGAACTGCTGGACAACAGCAACGAGGAGCGCATCAGCCAACTCATAGATCTGGCTCTTCTGCAGAACGGCATGCTCAGCGGCGAGGCATTGACCAAGTTCGTCAAGCGCTCGGTAAGCATGATCAAGTAAAAAAAACGAAAGTAAGCAAGTGACAGATGCCGGCATACACATGCATAGGCATGGCCACCTGCTTACTTTCATGTTTATTCACACATACTTAATCCAGAAACACAATGAAATATGGATTCGTAAGGGTTGGAGCCGGCATACCCGAAGTGAAAGTAGCTGACACACGTCACAATGTGGAGGAGATTGAGAAGCTTATACTGAAGGCTCAAGCACAGAACGTGGAAATCCTCGTAACACCTGAACTTTGCATTACAGGCTACACGTGCCAGGACCTGTTCTTCCAGCAAGCCCTGATAGAGGAGGCCGAGGTGGCATTAATGAAGCTCATGGACTTCACACGTTCCATGGACATGATCCTTGTTGTCGGAATGCCGGTAGCATGCAATGCCCGGCTCATGGATTGCGCCGTAGTTCTACAAAAGGGCAAGATTCAAGGCATCGTACCCAAGACCTACCTTTCCAACCATGGCGAATGCGCAGAGAAGCGTTGGTTCACCCCAATGTCAGACATGGAAGACACCAGCGTATGGGTGTGCGGCGAGCTGGTCGACATCAGACGGCATCAAGTGTTCAATACCCGTGCATGCAGTTTCGGCATAGAGATAGGCACCGACCTGTGGACCACTACCCCGCCATCCGGCCAACTGGCCATAATGGGTGCAGAGATTATCCTTAACCTGTCTGCCGAAAGCCAGGTGGCAGGCAAGAGCAACTATCTGCGCAACCTCGTGTGCCAGCAGAGTGCACGTTGCATCTGCGGATATGTCTACGCCGGAGCCGGGTTTGGCGAGAGCACCACGGACATGGTGTTCGGCGGTCAGGCAATGGTGTGTGAGAACGGCACCATGCTGGCCGAGAACCACCTCATGAAGATGGAGCCGCAACTGATCTATAGCGAAATTGATGTGGAAGCCATACGCATAGACCGCCGCACAAACGGCACATTCTCCGACACGGCCCGGGCACAGGGCAGTCAGCCTTGCAAATACATCGACACAGACATGATGGTAATGCACAACCTGGAACTGACTCGCAACATTACTCCACACCCCTTTACACCCGACGGAAAAGAGGCCCTGGACCAACGTACCGAGGAGATATTCGATATACAAACCTTTAGTTTAATCAAGCGTCTGAAACATACTGGTTGCAAGACCGTTGTACTCGGCATCAGTGGAGGTTTGGACAGCACTCTGGCGCTATTGGTGACAGTTGCCGCCTATGACCGTCTGAAGCTCGACCGCAAGGACATCATCGGTGTGACGATGCCCGGTTTCGGTACCACCGACCGCACATACATCAACGCCCTGTCCCTAATGCAACAACTGGGCGTGACGGTTCGCGAGATCAGCATCAAGGAAGCTTGTCTCCAACACTTCAGTGACATCGGTCACGATTGTGACCAGCGCGACGTGACATACGAAAACGCCCAGGCTCGCGAGCGTACACAGATACTGATGGACGTGGCCAACCAGCTGAACGGTATGGTTGTTGGCACAGGCGACCTGTCGGAGCTGGCCCTGGGATGGGCCACGTACAA
>DBLZ01000036.1 GCA_002297545.1 Prevotellaceae bacterium UBA711
CATTATTGCGAAATAGCAAAGAAATTGCGGGAATTTATTATTGTTGCGGCGGCGGGTCAGTGCCATCATATTGGAGTGAAGTGGTTTCGTGTCTGGCGGTGTTGCCTTTTATTAACCATTCAGGATAGGCCGTCTTGCCCATACCTTTTTGTCGCCTTACCATTGCGGTCAGCCAAACATCATGCTCTGAATGGTTGCGCATCGGCGGGCATCGGTCCACGGCCCATTGGGCAGGAATTTCATATTCGCGAATATGCGTACACACATTCGCGAATATGAAAAACGTATCCAAAGGTGGTGATATTCTCTATGCGTCGTCAATGACGTGCGTCCCAAGAGTCAAGTGTCTGACTCTTGGGACGCTATGTCTATATTGCTGTTGTTGTGATGTCACAGGACGCCTTGATGTCAGTTAACAATGTGCGTAAACTTTTTCCAGCCTTCGGCTTGGCGATACGCCTTTTTCTTACCTTTTTTTACGTGGAGAGTGGCGTTGGAGTATGTGTCATTATCGAATTGGGTGTCGAGTTTTACATTTTGGGGATTGTCCATATCAGCAAAGATGTGTGCCAATCTGAAATTAAATAAGAACGCAGATTCTCCTATATGTGATATTGACTTGGGTAATGTGATGCTTTCAAGTGAGCTGATTGCAAATGCCATATCTCCAATGGTAGTCAGGGATTGTGGCAAAATGATACCTTTCAGGTTTGAGCCTTCGAATGCGCCTTGTCTTATTTTGATTACGCCTTCCGGTATACGGATCTCGGTTCCGTTTCCATGGTAACTCACTAATTCTGTGCGGTCGGTGGTGTAAATGGCACCATCAATGCATGTAAAATGCTGATTCTCTGAAGCCACTTCCATTTTTGCCAGCTCATTGCAGGAGGAGAATGCTCCGTTCCCGATACAGGCTACGTCTTGTGGTATGGTGACGGATGTTAGATTACAAGATGAAAAAGCTTCCTCGCCAATATATTCGAGACTTTGAGGTAATGTCAGGTCTATCAGTCGTGGCCTTTTGCAGTATTCGAAAGCATAGTCGGCTATGCGGGTGACTATGTATTGGTTTCCGTTATATGATACATAGTTCGGGAATTTGATGTCGCTATGGACAATAGGGTTGCCGTTGCCATCAAGAATGGTACGTTTCCCATTTATGTAGGTGATTTTATCGAAGAGGTTTCTGCATCGTTTTATCCTGTTGTCGAAAAACAGAGTGGCTGTTCTTTTCTCTCCATCTGTTAGTTGATACCCACGTTCGTCTATGATAACCATTTTGTTCATAGTAAGGTCACTGACTATACGACATGTGTTCCATACATCATTCTCTTTGTATGCTTTTTGGGACGCTTCCGTCGTATGCAGAACAGGACTTCCTTTCAGGGCGTTTGGTGCTATGTATGGGGGGATGCTGCTTAGGCAATGGATTCGGGCTGTACCGCAAAGGGCAAACTGGCTTATCCTTTTCAGTCCTGCGGGCAGTGTTATGCTTGTGAAATCGTCGCGGCCTAAGTACAGGGCACCATGCTCTATCTCTGTGATGTTGTATTCTTCCCCATTGTATGTCA
The DNA here is from genome assembly GCA_002297545.1 of Prevotellaceae bacterium UBA711. Taxonomy (GTDB): domain Bacteria; phylum Bacteroidota; class Bacteroidia; order Bacteroidales; family Bacteroidaceae; genus Physcousia. The sequence continues at coordinate 1,572 of DBLZ01000036.1, forward strand.
CTGTGTCCGGTATTATCAAGTTGCCGCCGTAGTAATTGTCGCGCTTCATGACAGATGCTGTTTTCTTCGTGTCGTCCAAATAATATGCTATGCTGTCAATCTCTACAAAGTGTATTGCGTCGATGTTTTCTTCTATATGATTAAAATATTTCCACGTGTTTGCTTGGCGGTATGCTTGTGCTGTTCCTGGTTTTATGTGTATAATAGCATCGGACAAAGGTTCCGGCGCCCAACATCCTTTTGTTCCTTTTATGGATTGTGGGTCAGTGGATAGGCATATTATGTGCATCAGACTTGAGCAATTTTTGAATGCTTCGTATTCGATGTACGTAAGTGTTTCGGGTAACGTAAGTGTTGTGAGGGCATAGAACTCCCCGAATGTTTTGTTTCCGATAGATGTTACGGTGTATGTCCTGTCATGATATTTAATGGTGGCAGGAACTACTATGCTGTGGGCCAGTTTGTCATAGCTTTTTCTGAGTGAGGCTGTACTATCGCTTTGATTCAATTTGTATACCATATTGTCGATAGTAGCGTAAATTTGGGCTTGCATGCCAGCGGAAGCCAGCAAAGTCGTCAGCAGCAGACAGGATTTGATGATGATGTGCTTCATACTACATATATATTAATGTGTGAATAATCAGAGTGTGCCACACGTATGTGTGGGTACACGGCATCTGTTCCTCTGCAACCATGCGGGGAACAGATGATAGCATTTGTGTTAATGTTAGTTAATGGGGGGGGGTAAAAGTTCCACACCATGGGCGGTGCCACATTGTGGCATCGTGGAGGGTATATGGTGCAGGTTGTTAGTCATTGTGCTAACAAAGGTATAGCATTATTGCGAAATAGCAAAGAAATTGTGGGAATTTATTGTTGTTGCGGTGGGTCAGTGCCATCATAATGGCGGGGTGCGGTCTCGCGTCAGGCGATGTTGCCTTTCATGCTTGGCGGGTGAGATGCTTTCGCCCGGCTGTGTTGCGCCTCACGTCCCAGTGGGGATTTGCCCTAACACGGGCCGTGTTAGGCTCTTCGCCCGGCCGTGTGTTGTATCTTGTCTGGCCCTGTAGGATTCTGGGCCCTGCGGCTTGCGGCGCAGCAGTTTGCAGGGCTGTGTTTGGAAGACTGTGTGGTGTCGGGGGAATGAACACAGCCACAGCGCGCGCATGTCCATAAGGATTTGCGCCCGCTGTGGGTATGTGTCAGTTGCAGGTATGCCGTGTCTTGTTGCCCGGCAGCTCCTTGCCGCTCCCTACTCTTCCTCCATGAACATGGGGTCCCATGCGGGCAGCAGGATGGGTTTCTGTTCCATCAACTTCATTAGCTTCTTGGGCATGTACTTCTTGTTCACCACTACGCGGAACATGTATTCATTGAACCATTCGTTGGTCATGATGAGGTGACCATTGTGGCCGTGTCCGGCGCCCCACGAGTTTTCCACCTTCCACTTGACTGGGTTGCCCTTGTCGTCCAGGTCCACGGCCATGAGGGTCATGGCGTGTGATGAGCCGGAGTCGCGGGTTTGGATGCGCTGTTTCTTGTTCATGCCGAAGGTGGTGCCCAGCAGGGAACCGTAGTCCCATGCCTGGATGTCGAGGATGCCCTTCTTGCTGTCCAGGAATTTGCCCACATCGCATGAGAAGTACATCTGCGTGGAGTCCTGAAGCGAGGCTATGGCAATGGGTGCAAGGTCCTTGATGTCCAAGTTGAGGTAAAGCCAGTTGTGCCCGTCGTGCATGTGGCGGTCCATGTCTATCTCGTATACTTTGTTATATGGGCGGGAGGGATCGTTCATCAGCATGACATAGTCGTTCTGCAGGTCTCCGGCCTCGGCGCAGTATTCGCGATAGAACTTCATGGGCGTGTATTTCTTCAGTTCCGACAGCAACTTGCCATTGCTATCGCGGGGAGCCCACATGAACTCCTGTACGGGTTCGCCGTAGGCCAGCACCAGCATGTGGTAGACATCCTTCATCTGTTCCATCTTGTAGGCCTGGAGTTGGGCCTCGCTCTTGCCTGCCCGGGCCTGTTCGCGCAGGTTGATGGCTATCTCGCGCAATTTGCGTTTGAGGTGTCCGCAGAACTCGCTGGTATTGTTGCTTGCCCAGGTCTCGGGTTGCACCTCGGAGGGCACCAGGCCGTATTTGCACACGAGGTCGGCCACGCCGGTATATGTGCCGCCGTCCGACAGGGGATTCTGCATCAGCCATTGCACCTTCTGGCTGTCCAGGTCCTCGGTGCGGGTGTCTATGATGCCCTGCAGGAAGAGGTTGGACTTTTCCAGCTGGTCGTAGAAGAACAGGTAGACGTGGCTGAAACTGAAGTTGCTGATGCCCATCTTCTTCATGGCCTTGTTGCGCAGGACATTCAGCCCGGTGAACATCCAGCAGCGTCCGCTGCTCTGTTGGTCCGTGATGCCTGAGTTGCGTATGTCCACGGAGAAGTAGGTGTTCTTGCCCGTGGTGTTCACCTCGGGGCGTTGTGCCATCTTGCGAAAGCTGCCGGTGCTGACTATGCCTTGGCGGGCACGGTCGGCCGAGTTGCCCGTATAGGCCTGTCTCAGTCCGGAGAGCACCTCGGGTGTGATGTTTTCCTGCCCGTATGCTGCCAGAGCCATGGTACCGACAGCCAGCAGGGATAGTATCTTCTTCATGTTGTGATATGGATAAGAGGGTTATTTTACTTTTTCTATCTCGAAGACAAAGGCGCCCGTGCCGCCATTGTCGAGGCGGTTTCCGCTACGTTGCCAGTAGCCCTTGCCTGCGCTGCCTGCGTTCTGGATGCTCCACTTGCCCTCCTGTTTGACCAAGAGATAGGTATGCCACTGGGCATCGAATGGATTGCGGTCCTTGTTGAACCAGAAGGCTCCAGTCTCGTTGATATAGCGTCCGTCCTGCTTGTTGTATATCTTGTAGCGTCCTGTCTTGGCGTTCTGTTCTATCACCCACTGCTGTCGCTGGGGGTTGATGACATCGCGTTCGGCCTGGAACACGGGGAAGTCTCCCACGCGGTCGGCTCCGGCCTGGGCGTTGGTCAGGTATTCGCCATTGACCTTGATGAAGTATTCACCGTCTTCGATGGCCTGCACGGGGAAGTACTCCATGCCGTAGGACGTATGCCCCTTCTTGTACAGCTTTACGAGAGTGGCTATGTTTTCGTTTATCCATGGTGTGATGACGTCACCGCTCACCACGGGCTTGGCCTTTACGATGGAGCCCTCGTAGTTGCGGCTGATGATGGCCTTCTGCTGCTGCTCCAGCTGCAACTGTGCGCGGTAGTGACCGATGAAGGCCACGGAGTCGCGGTTGTGCAGGTCCAGGGCCATGTTTGTGCACATCTGGCCACGCTGTCCCAGCAGGCGCATGCTCTGTACCCAGGGTTTTATCTCTTCCAGCATCTCGGGATGGTTCACTTCGTCGGCCAGCAGGTTGTCTGCCGCCCACACCAACTGTTGGAAACTTTCTGCCAGTGTCTCCACCGTTTCGGCGCTGAAGGCGGGGCTTTCACCCTCGCGGCGAAGACCGTGCCCGGTGGGGCCCAGGTCCACGTTGTTCTCGCAGAAGATGCGGAAGGCGTAGGCACAGGTGGGCATCAGTGCCGTCATGGCACGCTCCCAGGAGGCCACGGAGTTGTAGGCCGGCATGTTCCACGTGTAGTCCGCTATGCTGTAGAGACTCACTTTGGAGGCCTCGGCATATTCCATGGGGTTGGAGCAGAAACCGCTCACCATGTCGTTGATGTTAAGTCCGTTGCCGTATGTCTTGCCCATTAGCAGGCGGCTCTGACAGTAGTCGTTCACGGGATAGTTGAGCCAGATGTATGCCTTGCGTTTTATCTGGTCGTTGATCCACTGCATGTCGTTCTCCTCTATCATGTCCACCACGCTGTTGCCGGTCCACATGATGCGCACCTCGGGATACATCTTGGTGCCAAGGGTATTCAGGTAGTCGCCGTGGCTCCACCCCTTGTTGTACTGCGATGGGCACATGATCAGAGGTTCCACGTCCTTGTGCTTGCGCACGAATTCATCAGTCAGGTAGTTCAGCAGGCCGGCCTGCTTGTCGCCGCGGGCTCCCTCGCCCCACACGTCGTCGAAGAACACGGCAAAGGAGCGTATGCCCAGGCCGTACATCAGTTCCAGTTTCTTGACCACGTTCACCGAGTCCTCCAGACACCATTTGATGTCGCCGGCCGGATGGATGGCCCACACGAACTTCACCTTGTTGCGGTGTGCGGCATCCACCAGTTCCTTCACACGTGCGGCCTCCTCCGTGGGATAAGGCTCGCGCCAGCGGGCACGGTGATAGGGGTCGTCCTTGGGACCGAAGACGTAGGTGTTCATCTTGTACTGACCGTAGAAGTCGAACTGGCGCAGGCGGTCCTGATGACTCCAGGGGTTGCCGTAGAAGCCCTCGATGACGCCGCGGTCCGTAACGCTGGGATAGTCGGTCACTTCGCACTGCATCACGTTCTGCTGCTCCAAAATCTGCAACAGGGTCTGCACGCCGTAGAAGGTACCGCTGCCGTCTCTGCCGGCCACCACCACCTCGTCCGGAGTCACCTTCAGGTAGTAGCCTTCGGCCCGCTGCGGAATCAATTTCTTGTATTTGGCCACAGACTTGTCCCCGGCCTCGCCTATTATCAAGGCCTTGGCGCCAATCGGTGCGAACTTCTTGGCATCCACTTTGCTGCTGACGCCCACAATGTTCTGCTTCCTGTTGGCGATGAGCAACTGCATGGCCTCGTTGTCGGCACGGTCTGCTCCAACGATATAGAACTTGGTGGCCTTGGGAAATGCCTCCTCTCCCCACGTGATCTGTTGGGGCAGTGGAGAGATGGTCACCGTTTGGCTGCCTGCTGTCAGCGCGGCCAGGCAAGACAAAAGTAGAGTGAATAGTTTTCTCATAATGGATTAAGGTGTTTAGGTATGTGTCGTTCAATCATGTGTAGCACAAAGATACGGATAAATTTGCGATATTCCTACGCTATGCGGAATAAAGGCGAAAATTTTTCGTCATAAGGGTCACAGGGGCCTTTCTTGTCGCTCTCCGTGCCTGGCGTGGCCATGCAGGGCCTTTCTCCTTGCGGTGTCATAATCAAGGCCTTGTGTGGCATGTGCTTCCATGTAGGCATGTGTTGATTAAAAAATCCCGTTTTCATCGAAGAATAAACCGGTTTGTATATCCGGATAAACCGGAATATGCTGCCGAATGAACCGGTTTTTTCGCCCCTCGTGCCGTGGGGAGAGGGGGCTTGCTTCACGGTACGAGGGGACGTGTCCCGTTTCCGCCGTGCTGACATTAGCAGGGCACACTGTTTCGGTGTGCCCTGCATGGGGACAAGGGTGCACCGGGAGGGGGCATTATCCCAAGAGCGATATGCCCCAATGCAAAGGAGGCTGCCCCGTACAAGGGACAGCCTCCGTAGTGATTATTTGTATGTCTGTGTCTGTGCTGCGCTTACTTGATGTACTCGGCCAGGTTGGTGTTGCGCATGTCGCCCGTACGCAGGTAGGTGTCGTGCATGGCGAAGGCGGCAGACAGGCAGTGGTGGGTGTGACCGCCGTTCTTCTGTGCAAAGCGCAGGTAGTCCTGCAGCATGGGACGGTAGTCGGGATGGGCCACCTTGATGAGTTCCTGAGCCTTCTGCATGTCGCTCTTGCGGCGCAGGTCGGCCACGCCGTACTCGGTGATGACGGCATTGATGAAGTGGTTGGTGTGGTCGATGTGGCTGGCAAAGGGCACTATGCTGCTGATGGCGCCGCCCTTGGTGGTGGAGCCGCAGGTGAAGATGCTGAGGTAGGCATTGTTGGTGAAGTCGGCGCTGCCGCCCAGGCCGTTCATCATCTTTGTGCCGCAGATCTTGGTGCTGTTTACGTGGCCGTATATGTCACACTCGATGGCGGTGTTCAATGAGCATACGCCGATGCGGGCAATGACCTCGGGGCAGTTGCTTATCTCTGAGGGGCGGAGCACCAGCTTGTCCTTGAAGAAGTCTATGTCGCGGTAGATGCCCTCCAGACATTCGTTGGTCACGGTCAGTGAGCAGGCACTGGCGCTGAGCACACGGCCGTCGCGCATCAATTGTACAGGCGCATCCTGGAGCACCTCGGTGTAGATGTTGAAGTTGGGCACTTCGGGGCATTGGCCCAGGGCACCAAGCACAGCGTTGGCGCCGCTGCCTACGCCGCTCTGCAGATTCAGGAAGCTCTTGGGGATGAGGCCCTTGCGCATGTTGTCCAGCAGGAAGTCGGCTACGTTTTGGCCTATCTGTGTGGTGATGGGGTCGGGGTCCTTGAAGGCACGTGCCTCGTCGGGTACGTTGCACTCTATCACGCCCACTATGCGATCGGCATCCACCTCGATGTAGGGCTTGCCTATGCGGTCGGAGGCCTTGGTTATCATGATGGGTTTGCGGAATGGATGGTCTTCAATCTCGTAGACGTCGTGTATGCCCTTGCTCTGTGGAGAGTGGAAGGCGTTCAGCTCTATGATGATGCCACGCTTGGCCAGACGGCACACCGTGGGGCTGATGCCGCCGGCGGCTGTCAGATAGATATGTGCCTTACTGCCCATCTTCTCTATGGCGCAGGCTTCTATGATGCCCCAGTCCAGTTCGCCCATGTAGCCCTGGCGCATCTGTGTGGCCATGTTGCTGAGGTTGAGGTCCTGGTAGTTTATCTCATTAAAGTTCACATGCTTGCGGAAGTCGGGGTTGGTGGTGTAGGGAGTGCGGAAGTCCAGGGCCTGAGCGTTTGCCAAGGCGCCGTCGCAACTCTGTCCCGTGCTGGCACCTGTGATGACGTTGATCTTGAACGGACGGCCAGCGGCATGTTCGGCCTCAGCCTTCTTGGCAATTTCTGCCGGTGTGCACTTGGCCACGCCGGCGGGTGTAAATCCACTCAAACCGATGGTCTGGCCATTCTCAATGAGGGCTGCGGCTTCGGCAGCAGTGATTCTGTTAAATTCCATGCTTTTATCGATTGATTGTTGATTTAGGTTAGTCGGTTACATTGTCTTCATGGCACGGGGTCGTAGCCATGTCCGCCCCAGGGATGGCAGCGCAATATCCGGCGTATGGCCAGGTACATGCCCTTGAAGGGGCCGTGTTTCCGCAGGGCCTCTATGGCATATTGGCTGCACGTCGGCGTAAATCGGCATGACGGTGGTGTGAGCGGCGATATGCACACCTGGTAGAACCGGATGGGCAGTATCAGCAGTTGGCTTAGCAGACGCATTACGATGTTCATGCCGTGGTCTCGTTTTGTGGCCGTCGTGCTGCTGCGGCATGTGCTATTTTTGTCAGCAATGCCACCATCTTCTCTTCCACCATGGCGGAGGGGTGCAGACGGTTGCTGAGCCAGATGAAGGCCACGTCCATGCCGCCTGTGGCCGGTGTGGGGGCGGGCAGCAGGTGTTTGTGCAGGCGGTATTGCTCACGCAATTGGCGTTTTACCCTGTTGCGGTCCACAGCGTGGCGGAAGCGTTTTTTAGAAACAGAAACGAGGACGCGGGTGTCCGCTTCCTCGGTGTTCCTGAATACTGCGCGTATTGGATATACCGACAGTGATATGCTGTCGGCGCTTGAGAAGAGTGCGTCTATGGCCTTACGGCCGCATAGCCGCTCCCGTTTGCTCAGTCCGTGCCCATTATCCATTATTCTGTTTGAGGTAGGCATCCAGTGCTGCCGTGATGCTTGGATATTCGGGAGTGGGAGCTTGCAGGTCCAGATGCAGTCCGGCTTCTTCCACGCTCTTGGCCGTGGCGGGTCCGAAGGTGGCTATGACGGTGTTGCCCTGTTTATAGTCGGGGTAGTTTTTCAGTAAGGATTGTATGCCGCTGGGGCTGAAGAACACCAGCATGTCGTAGTCGTCCAACTCGTCCTTGGCAAACTCGGTGCTGACCGTGCGGTACATCACACCGCAGGTATATGAGATGTCCTTGGCGTCCAGCATGTTGGTGAAGTCGTCGCTGTGGACATCGCTCTGTGGAATGAAGTACTTGTCGTTCTTGTGCTTCAGTATCAAGGGCATCAGGTCGCTGATTTTGCCGGTTTCACCGAAGAATACCTTGCGTTTGCGGTATTGGACGTACTTCTGTATGTAGTGTGATATGGTCTCGGTGATGCAGAAGTACTTGATGTTCTCCGGTATCTCTATACGCATCTCCTGGCACAGCAGGAAGAAGTTGTCTATGGCATGGCGACTGGTGAAGATGATGGCGGTGTGGTCCAGAATGTTGATACGTTGTGCTCGGAACTCGCGTGGCGTGAGACTTTCCACCTTGATGAAGGGGCGGAAGACCATCTCTACGTCATGTTTGCGCATGATATCATAATAGGGAGACTTCTCCGATGAAGGCTTGGGCTGGGAAACCAAAATCTTCTTTATCATAATCGTTCGATGTCAAAGTGTTATTGTCAGATAGGCCGTGATGTGGTGCAAAGCGACCCACAACGCAAGGCACGGCAGGATTTCAAGGGCACAAAGGTACGACAATAAATGGAGAATGCAATAAAAATGTGGTAGAAATATCGTGTAAGCCTTGTATAATAGTAGCATTTTGGCAGCAGTAGCGATGCCCAGTCCGGTCCACATGACGGTATGTGGAGGCATGTTGAAACAGATGGCGGCTGCTATGACGGGCATGAGTGCTGCCGTTTCGGCAATGAGCAGGAAGTTGTAGTCGAGGCGCCACAGGCGGCGGTCGTCTTTGCCGAAAAATATCCAGTTGATGAATGCCGACAGCAGGCGCTTGACTGTGAACATAAGGGCAAAGCACCCGACATACACGGCCAGTATGCCGTACAGGGGAATGTGGCAAAGAAATAGCTCGTATACGCTCTGGGCATAGTACAGCGCATAGAGGCTGCCAGTGATGCACAGCAACGCATAGACCGCGGGCATGGAGCCGATGGGCATGCTGTCCTTGTTCTCGTCCCGGCTACGCTCGTTTTCGGTGTAGAAGAAATCCTTGGCGCGGGTGTGTAGAAAGTTGCGCGTGCGGCTGATCTGCGTGCTGAGCAGGGCAAAGCACAGTATTACGGTCCCCAGTAGCATGTCGTAGTAGGGTTGTGCCTGTGCCAGAGGTTCGGGCGTCACTCGGTATTGGTGTACAGACAACTCGGGGCACAACCATGGACTGTCCTTGAAGAAGCCAGGGTCGTATTTCAGTTCCATGAGGTCTGTGCTGTACGGCAGCCGTCCCTCCAACCCCGGAATGCAAAGTGTGTCGGGGCGCTGGCTCCAGCGTATCTCCCGCCGGGGCAGGTTTGCTTGGATTACCGAGTCTATCCTGGATGGGGAGCAGCCTTGCATCTGGCGCACCACACGTGTCACCCAGTACTCCTTGGAGGTGCTGTGCGAAGAAGTGTCTGCTGTGGGTTCGTGCGTAACCTGTGGTGACGTGGCGTGTATGGTGACCCGGGATGTGCTCATCGGTTGGCCTGCTTCCACAGCGGTGTTATGTCAGTTTGGCAAAGCGCCTTACTCCGGCATCCCACATTGGAGTGGTCATGGCCAGGTCCAGTGCCTCCTGTGGGGTGCTGGCCACTACGAAAGTGGCCATGTGCTCGCGTCCCAAAAAGTTCTCCCTCATGCCCTTGTCCAGGAAGGCCAGCAGCTCGTCATAGTATCCGTCTGTATTCAGCAGGACTATGGGCTTCAGATGTATGCCCAGCTGCTTCCAGGTTATCAGCTCGCTCAGTTCGGCCAGGGTGCCCAGCCCTCCGGCCAGCACTATGCCGGCATCGGACATCTCCGCCATCATCTGCTGGCGCGAATGCATGTCCGTGGTCTCGATGAGACGGGTCATTTTTGTATAGTGCCAGTTCTCCTTTATCATGAATGTGGGTATGATGCCCACGGCTTCGCCGCCCGCTTCCATGCAGGCGTCCGCCGTGGCTCGCATCAATCCCATGTTGCCGGCACCGTTTATCACCGTCATGCCGCGTTCGCCTATCAGGCGACCCAGTTCCCGGGCGGCATCGAAGTACTTCCCGGGAATCAGGTCGCTGCTGGCGCAGTATATGCAGATGTTTTTCATCTATGCAGGTATGGTGTACTGTATATAGACATAAATTAAGGTGCGGCCGGCCGGGGCTTTACAGGCCGAACGCCTTGCGTATGCGGTCCACGTAGTCCAGCTTCTCCCAAGTGAAGAGTTCCACTGTCACGGTTTTGCTGCCGCAGTTATAGTTGGACTCGAACGTCTTGGTCACCACGCGCGGCTCGCGGCCCATGTGGCCGTATGCCGCAGTCTCCTCGTAGATGGGGTTGCGCAGCTTCAGGCGCTGCTCTATGGCGTAGGGGCGTAGGTCAAAGATCTTCTGTATCTTGCGTGCGATCTCTCCGTCCGTCATCTCCACATGTGCACGTCCGTAGGTGTTCACGCAGATGCTTACGGGTTCGGCCACGCCTATGGCATAGGATATCTGCACCAGCATCTCGTCAGCCACGCCGGCGGCCACCATGTTCTTGGCTATGTGGCGTGCGGCATAGGCAGCTGAGCGGTCCACCTTGGAGGGATCCTTGCCGCTGAAGGCGCCACCGCCGTGCGCTCCCTTGCCGCCATAGGTGTCTACGATGATCTTGCGTCCGGTCAGTCCCGTGTCGCCGTGAGGACCACCGATGACAAACTTGCCCGTGGGGTTCACGTGGTAGGTGATGTTGTCGTTGAAGAGGTTCAGGATGCGCTTGTCTGTGATGGTCTCCTTCACGCGGGGGATGAGGATGTTTATCACGTCGTGGCGTATTTGCTGCTGCATGGCCTCGTCCGTGGCAAACTCATCGTGCTGTGTGCTCACTACTATGGTGTCTATGCGCACGGGCACGTTCCGGTCGTCGTATTCAATGGTCACCTGGCTTTTGGCATCGGGGCGCAGATAGGTCATCACCTTGCCCTCGCGGCGAATGTCGGCCAGCACCATCAGCAGACGGTGGCTCAGGTCCAGGCTCAGGGGCATGTAGTTCTCGGTCTCGTTTGTGGCGTAGCCGAACATCATGCCCTGGTCGCCGGC
>DBLZ01000079.1 GCA_002297545.1 Prevotellaceae bacterium UBA711
AGGGGCGAGAGTCTAATAGAGTCAAGCCCCCGACTCCAGTAGAGTCAGAAATACGTGTCTCGCGACGTCCTGCCTTCGATCTCATTTTTTTTGCTCTTTGGGGATTTGGAGTGTCACACCAAATGTCGGATGACTCAAAATAGGCTGTGTGGGAAATGGCGTGAACAATGGAGGGTGTGTCAAAAATGGAGATACACGCAAACAGATTGCTATCCACTATGCAGCGGGCTGAAGGCCCAAGGAGCCCGCAGCCTATACCCGCGACTTATAAGGCGGGCGACGGGGACATTGCGGCCCTAAATCACATTTTGATACACCACCTTCGTATGTGGTCCGTGATGGCATCCCTGTTATCGGGGTGGAACCATGCTACGGTGCTGTCGTGTTTGAACCATGTCATCTGCTTTTTGGCATAGACACGGGTGTTCTTTTTGATCCTCTCAATGGCCATGGACAGTTCCCACGTGCCGTCGAGAACGTTGAAAAGTTCTTTGTATCCTACTGTATTGAGGGCGTTCTCGTGGCGATAGGGTAGCAGAGTCATGGCCTCGTGCAGCATGCCGTCGTTTATCATTTGGTCCACTCTTGCATTGATGCGGGAGAAGAGTTCTTCCCTGGGTCGCTCAAGACCTATTTTGAGGATGCGGAAAGGACGTTGTGGCCTGCCGGCTGATGTGCCCTCGCCTGAGGTGCGCAGGGTCTTGCGTGTCAGATAGCTGGAATATGGCGTGCCGGTGGTGTGGTAGATTTCCAAGGCGTGTACCACCCGTTTGGCATTATGCCGGTCTACAATGTCGTAATGTGCGGGGTCCACCATGCGTAATTCTGCCAAAAGCGATTCTATGCCTTCGGCGGCCAAACGGCGATAGAGGGTGTCACGGACATCCCGGTCTACGGTGGGAATGTCGTCTATGCCGTTGCACACGGCATCTATGTACATCATGCTGCCGCCGGAGAGGATGAGGGCTTCGTGTCGCTGGAACAGGTCGGAGGTCAGCTTCAGGACATCCTGCTCGTAGCGTGCGGCGCTATAATAGTCTCCTGGCTCCAGCATGTTGACAAAATAGTGAGGGACACGTGCCATCTGCTCGGGAGTGGGAGAGGCTGTGCCTATGTCCATACCGCGATATATCTGGCGCGAGTCACAATTGAGTATGGGGCATTGCAACCATTCGGCCAGGGAGAGTGTCAGCTCTGTTTTGCCTACTGCGGTCGGTCCCAATATGACAATGAGCAGGGGTGTCATGACGTTACATCTCGCTCACCTCGAATCCCTCGGCATCTATCTCGTCAGCATCGAAACCGTCGTCCTCGAAGGTATCTTCTTCCATGTTCTCGACAATTCCGGATGCTTCCGCCGGGAGTGTGGCGGATGCGGGTACGGCATCTGAGGCCGGTATCGCATACTCATCCTTAAACTGTGGCGGAGGCGTGCCTTTGCGTCGGCTGACGTGCACTTTTTCGGCCTTTTCACCGAAGATTGTTTCCACCAGTTCCAAAAGGAATGTGCTTTTGGCTTCAGTATCGTAGATATAGGCGATGTGTTGGCCGTTTTCTTCGATGAAATCGTCTAAAATTGCGTCCTCCATCAGGTATAGGTCCTCGTCGTAGCTTGTCTTCCCGGTGTCGTGAAGATATATCTTTTCCTTGACTTTCCAACCTTCGTCGCAGATGAGAAAGCGGTGGTTGCCTTTCTCGGTATAGGCACATTCACGAAGGATCAGTTCGTGCAGTTCGTGAAAGGTGGTTGAGGGCGGTGCCATGATCTCCATGACGAAGTTCTCTATCTCCTCGCTGAATAACAGTAAACGGTATGTCATGATGCGTGTTATCTGATAAAGCCCCTCTTGCTGGTGCGGATGAAGTCGAGGATATATGTTATCTCGGGAGAGGAAGGTATTTCCTCTTCCACGCGGAGGAGCAGGTCCTTGAGGAGGCCTGTGCCCTGGAGTATAATCTGGTATGCGCGGTGGATGTTCTCTGTGATGTCGCGGTCAAAGCCACGTCGGCGCAGTCCTACGGTATTGAGACCGCAGTAGGCGGCCGGGTCGCGTGCAATCATGGAGAAGGGCAGAATGTCCTGGGCGCTACGTGTGCCTCCGCCCACCATGCAGTAGCTGCCTATGCGGCAGAACTGATGAACCAGGACGTTGGCCGACAGGATGGCACGGTCGTCGATGGTTACTTCGCCTGCCAACTTGGTGCCGTTGCCGATGATACATTCGTTGCCTACAATGTCGTCGTGGGCAATGTGCACGCTCTCCATGAGCAGATTGCTGTTGCCGATGACTGTGCGGTTTTTGGCTGCGGTTCCGCGGTTTACTGTCACGTTCTCGCGAAACGTGTTGTTGTCTCCTATCTCGGCCGTGGTTTCCTCTCCGCGGAACTTGAGGTCCTGAGGTATTGCGCCTATGACGCATCCCGGGAAGAAGCGGTTGCCGTTGCCGATACGTGCGCCATAGAGAACGGTGACGCTGTTCATGAGGGTGTTGTTGTCGCCTATCACTACGTTCCTGTCAATGTAGCAGAAGGGGCCTATTTCGCAGTTCTCTCCGATGCGAGCCTCGGGATGGATGTAAGCTAATGGACTGATCATGATTTTATTAGTCTTGCAAATTTGGTGTTAATGGTGTGTCCGGGCTTGGTGGCAACGACGTGTCCCTGTATGGGACGGCCTACGAGCGAGAGGTCGCCGATGATGTCCAGGAGTTTGTGACGTGCCGGTTCGTTGTCCCAAACGAGAGGTTTGTGCTGGATGTATCCCAGTTCGCGAGCGTCGTGCCATTCGGCGTGGGTCAGACGGCACAACTGGTCCATCTTCTCCTGCGTGGTCTCGCGTTCGTAGATGACGATGGCGTTGTCCAGGTCGCC
>DBLZ01000073.1 GCA_002297545.1 Prevotellaceae bacterium UBA711
TTCTGTCACTGGAGACGTTGGGCACGCTGGTGGCCCCCTTGGTGGTGTTTGGTGTGGTGGCCTGTGCCATTACTTCCGGCGATACGGCTTTCCGTTCGGCACGTCTGATTGCCGCCGACATGTTTGCCATACCTCAGGTAAGGTTGGGCCACCGTGTTCTCCTTGCCATGCCATTGTTTGTGGCCGGTCTGCTGCTCATCTTCGCCCTGCCGTTCCAGACTATATGGAGCTACTTTGCCTGGATGAACCAGACACTGGCCTCCATCACCCTATGGTGTATCACATGCTACCTGGCACGACACGGCAAGCCGGTACTCATCGGCCTGTTGCCGGCGTTGTTCATGACCTACGTATGTGCCTCTTACATCTTTGTCTCACCCATGATGGCCGGTATGGAGAACCGTATGATGGCCTATGTCCTGGGCGGAGTGCTGACACTTCTGATCAGTGCAGCCATGTGGACAAAGTTGAAGACCCGGTGAGCGCTGTGGCCCTTTGGTCCATCTGATGACGCATCTATTGCTGTGCCTGTACAATAAAAGCAGCCCGTAGCCGTTATATATATAAATAAGGTGGAATGTTTCCCTTCCACCTGAGAGTAACAATAACGACATGCACAACTTCATATACGTCCTCGTGGCCTTCTGCTCTGCAGTGGTTACCGCTTTGCTTATTCTTCCATGGGTGTTGAGGCGCGCCTATGACAGGGATATGTACAACCTACGGAAGCGCACAGACAACACCGGTAGCGGCATCTTGCGTCTGGGTGGTGCGATCCTTACGCCCAGTGTGCTGATAGGCATGACGCTGGCTCTGGTGCTGATGGACGAGGACGAGGGCATGAGCCCCAGTTTCAAGTACACCACTTTTCTGCTTGGCTGCGGTGTGATGCTGGTGTACCTTGTAGGTTTGCTGGACGACCTGTTCAGCCTGTCGGCGCGCCTGCGTTTTGGCGTGCAACTGTTGGCGGCGGTGGCCTTGCCACTGAGTGACGTCTATTTCAACAGTCTGTATGGCCTATTGGGCGTGCAGGCTTTGCCGGTATATGCAGGAATGTTGCTGACGGTGCTCTTTGTGGTGGCCGTCATCAATGCGGTCAACATGATAGACGGTATCGACGGCCTGATTTCTACCTATGTCATGGTGTGCCTTGCGTGTTTCGGCTACTGCTTCTGGGAGTCGGGCAACCTTATATATACCTATATAGCCGCGGCAATGGTGGGAGGGCTCTCCGTGTTTTTCTTCTATAATATGTTCGGAAGTCTGGAGAAGCGTACCAAGACGTACATGGGCGACAGTGGCTCCATGATGCTGGGCTTCTCGTTGGCCTATCTTGCGGTTAAGTTTATTTCCAACGAGCACAATAGCGTGCTATCGCCACAGTGGCGTATGCTTTTGTGTATGTCGTTGCTGTTTGTGCCGTGCATGGATCTGTGCCGTGTGACGCTGGAGCGTCTGCTTCATGGCGAGCATCCGTTTACTCCCGACAAGCGACATATACACTACCGCCTGATGGCAGCCGGCATCTTCGGCCGCATGACTCTGCTGTGTGTCATGTCTTTCATTGTTGGGCTGGCCTTGTTGAATGCGGTGTTGGGCGTGTATGGTCTCGGGCTGACATGGATATTGTCGGTGGACGTGGTGCTTTATGGGCTGCTGATGGCGGCGGTGGAGCGTCGTGCACGTATCTACCGGAAGACTATGGCCTCCAGAAGCAACATACGTGAGCGTTTCTGCGAGAATGCGATGAACGCCCACAAGATATGCATCCTGACGCCACGCTTCCCGATACCCGAGAACGGGGGAGACGTGTTGCGCATCAATAATATCGCACGTCAGTTGAAACGCGAAGGATATGAGCTGATATTGGTCAGCTTTGAGGAGGACTGGTCGCCTCAGCTGTTTGAAGCCAGACGTATATATGACAAGGTCTATACCGTGCATCGCAGCCGTCTGAACAGTCTATGGCAGTCTGCCATACATCTGTTGTCGGGACGTGCCATGCAGTGCGGCTACTATTATTCCGCCGCTTATAAGCATCTGTTGCGTGCTGTTATCGAAAAGGAGCAGCCCGACCTCTACATAGCTCACCTGCTGCGTATGATGCCCTATCTGGACGAGGCCGGACTGCATGACCGCTCCATCATAGAGATGACCGATGCTTTGTCCAAGACCTACTCGCTCAGCTCTGGCAGTAAAGGCAGTTGGCTGTTGAAGCGCATCTATTGCTTGGAGCGTTATCTGATAAGACGTACCGAGCAATACTCCATGATGTACTTCCCTGTGAACGTGCTGGTGTCTGAGGCTGATGTGGCATATTTGAAGACTATCTCGCCTCATAGTGCCAGTCTGGTGGTACATACCAATGGCGTGGATGTTATTTCTGCTCCGTTGCGCGATTATGACCACGATAAGATTGTCTTCGTAGGCAATATGCGCACGTTGCAGAACCAGGATGCTGTCTATGCTTTCGTGCAGGATATATTCCCACGCATCCTGCAACGCATTCCCACGGCCAAGTTCTACATCGTCGGAGCGCAACCGCCGCAGGGCATACAGGAGTTGGCTTCTGAGCATATCATTGTCACAGGCTTCGTGGAAGACCTCACCGCCACAATCAGCGATGCTGCCGTGGCTGTGGCTCCTGTGCGTGTGGCGGCCGGCATACAGAACAAGGTGCTGGTGGCTATGGGCTGCGGATTGCCCGTGGTGCTGACTACACTGATCTCCCGCGCCATTCCAGAACTGGAGGATGACCTCAATTGCATCATACGGGATGAGGCAGCAACCATTGCAGACTCCTGCATTCGCCTGATGCGCCATCCCGAGGAGCGCAATGTCCTGGCCAAGGCGGGATACGACATGGTGTGCCGCCACTATGGTTGGGAGGAGAAATTGCGTGGCTATGTGGCCGACAGGGAGGACGGTTGCGCAGAGTGACTTCTTTCTCTCTTGATACATTGACAGAACATAAATAAAGACCTTATATATGAAGACTATAATGCTTGTATTCGGGACACGTCCCGAGGCCATCAAGATGTGCCCCCTGGTCAGCGAGTTCCGTAAGCACGAGGATAGGTTCAGGACCGTGGTGTGTGTCACAGGCCAGCATCGCGAGATGCTGGACCAGGTGTTGGCCATATTCGGCATCGAGCCGGACTTCGACCTCAATATCATGAAACAGGGGCAGGACCTGACCGATGTCACCGCCCGTGTGCTCACCGGCATGCGGGATGTGTTCGCACAGTGCAGTCCGGATGTCGTACTGGTCCACGGTGACACCACCACCAGCATGGCGGCTGCCTTGGCCGCGTTCTATCGGCAGATACCTGTGGGGCACGTGGAGGCCGGGCTGCGTA
>DBLZ01000054.1:0-49245 GCA_002297545.1 Prevotellaceae bacterium UBA711
ACGGAGGGACAAAGGACAGAGGGAGGTGGAAGATACATTATTTATAATATATGGACATGAGGAAAATGGGAGGAGGGAGGGACTGAGAGGCTGAGGGGAAGGGACACCGGGGCTTCGGGCTGGCGCCCTCAGCACGGGAATGGCTGAGAACACCGGAATGGCAGAGGGAGGAGAGGAAAGAAGGGAGAAGGGCGAGAAGAGAAGAGAAGAGAAGAGAAGAGAAGAGAAAGAGAAAGAAAAAAAAGAAGAGAAGAGAACTGCTGATGGATTGGGAAATGCCAAACGCACAAAGAGCAACAAATAAGGAAGGATAAACGCGAAAAGAGAAACAGGGATGCAGAAGCGATGGTTTTGGCCACAAAAAACATAAGGGGACTTGTCCGTTAATAAAAATTACGCTACCTTTGCGGTAAAAAGTACTAATACATGAGCCCTTGATGTGTGGGGTTAGGTACCTTTGCATCATACACATTACATACACATCATCCATAATATGACGATACACCAACATTGCCTTAGGCAATAGAACATTGAAGCAGAAATAGCAACAAACACATAACTTAACAAATTACATTATGAAGAAGATTTTACTTTCATTAGCCACGCTCATGATGACTATCGGAGCATTGGCACAGAGCGAAATCCCTACATCTAAATTCAATGCGGATGAGCTAAACTCTGCTACAGAGACAAAGCGCATTGCTATCAGATGTACTCAGGAAAGCAATTACAACACATTTTACAATGGCAACGGCAGAGCCAATCTCCCATGGACAGAGAGCATGATTTACGAATGGGAAGCAGCGGAAGATGGCACTCACTACATCAAGAAGGCCTATCATGACGATGGTGACGAAAACATCTACCTTCTCAGCAACAACACCAAAACATTTGGTGCCAAGACCGCCAGTAACGTTGCCAAATTCACCGCATTGCCCGTTTCAGGTGACATTGCCAACAGCGGTTTGAATTCTGACGAAGATAAAACATATTGGGTGCGTTTAGCATTGAATCCTGATAAAAACACATGGTTCAATTTCAACGGCGACACATACAATAGCGGAACCGGCGTTTGGACTGTACAACATGTCATGGATATGACTGGATACTACAAAATCACCATCAATATCGTTAAGGACGGAGCAACTCTGACCACCACACAGATAGCAAAGAGTGGCTCAACAATAACCATGCCAGAATATGAGGGCTATGAAGCGGATGTCAAGACCGTTACAAAGGATGCTACAGACACGCAGGCAGTAACTATCACTTATAGCAACACAGTAAAGACACTAACACTGACGCCTGGCGCATACTATATCTATTATATCGATGAAAGTAACGTTAAGCATTATCTGCAGACCGCAGGAGTAAACAACGTAACTACCGTCACGGAAAACCCTGCCGCCTACAACGCAAGCATCGGCTTTGGCTCAACATTTGCACATGCCTATAAACTTGAAATGAATGGTCTGTATATTTCAAACACCACACAGAACGGTACCCAGATACAAGCTCAAAAGACACACGGACAAGACAATGCAGGCTGGCTTTCGCAGGTATTTCTACAGAAAGAAGAGAACGGAGGATGTGCCATCCGACTAACGAATGCAGCAGAAAACACGACCTGGCATAGCCATTACTTCATAGGCAAGCCCTCTACGGATGGTGCCGTGATCGGAGTAGATCCTGCGACTACAGCCGAAGCAGATTATTACGTATGGACCATAGAGAAAGCCCCCTTAAACTATGTTTTAAACGATAATTACGGCAACCAATACACAGGAAGCATAACAGACTGGAGCAGCTTTGACGCAGAGAGTGTGGTACAGGGAATATCCGGAACATCAAGATGTCCCATCACAGATGCAACAATGGACGGTAATACAGTAACCGCTACCATCACATTCCCGTTTGCCGTATCTTCCGAGAGCAAGAACAACCCGGTCATGATCTCTTCATTCTCGGGCAACAATTTTAAATGGTATGCAGACGGCACCTCCATTAAGGCACAGAAGAATGCCGAAGCAACCTCAACGAATGTAACGAACTACTTGTGGGCAATATATCCATCCATAGCAAACAATGCTTTGACTTTCACTATAAAGAATTTGGCCACAGGTACATATATACATAGCACATCAAGCGCAAACAGCCACAATAGTGGTACTGTAACATTGTCCGACGAAGCATCTGCACTGACACTTGAAAGCAACGACCAACTCAAATTGGCAACAGGCAAATATCTCTCTTTGAATTCTTCCGTGCCTGCATCACCTCAAATTATAGGCACATGGGATACCCATAATGGTACTAAAAATGCTTTCCCAGCAGTATCCTACAACCTCACCATCGGCACCACCAGAGCAGCCACCCTTTATACACCTATTGCAGTGACCATTCCTACCGGCGCCCAAGCCAGATATGTTACTACAGAGGGCAATGGCACTGCAGTAACCAGTGGCAAGCTGATGTATCAGGTTAAGGAAGAGGGAAGCACCATTCCCGCAGAGTCAGCAGTTGTAGTTATTGGCGATGCCGGCATATACACCTTCACCGCCGCCAACGGCGAGGCTGGCGAATTGACCGACAACCTGCTCTTCGGCTATGGCAAGGACACATCAGTAAACGAGCATGCAGGCACCGGTACCACAGGCAGCGTATATGCACTGACCGCAGTGGACGGGACTGCCGTCTTCGGCCACTATGTAGGTACATCATACAGTGCAGGCAAGGCATACTTGGACGTTACGGCAATAGGTGCTGCCAGCGTACGCTACTTCTCCCTGTTCGACGATACCGAGACCGGAATCGACAACATCCAGAGCAATGACGAAAGCAGCAATGGTGCGGCGTATGACTTGAGCGGTCGCCGCGTACAGGCTACTGCCAAGGGGCTGTATATCATCAACGGCAAGAAGGTGATAAAATAAGCGACTGCGCAACCCTATCCAAGTATTCACTAACACAAACCATTAAGACAATGAAACAGCAATATATCCAGCCAGCCATTTCCATCCATGACATAGAAGTGGAACACATCATCGCCACCTCACCCGGCATAGATGACAACTTGACTGTAGACAAAGGTCAGGAACTCGGCCGTGATGACAACAGCAGCAACCGTCCCTCTACCCCCAACCTGTGGGATCAGGCATGGTAAATCGGCAGAGATAGTTACAGAACCCTCATAGTAATTTAAGTAATAATAGCCGAGATCGCCGTACCAAGCACCCCGAGTGCCCGGTACGGCGATTTGGATTTAATGTGCAAGAGGATGAACGAAAAGGATTTGGAAGAAGCATTTGCCCTGCTGCAGAGAGCAGGCATGGAACCCCGGCTATGCGACACGCCGGTACCATTCAGTGAACAGAGCGTGAAAGCCGGTATCCCGTCCATGCCCGGCGACCCGTCGCGCGACGAGTACATAATGCTGCCCAAGGAACTGGTAGGACGTTGCCCTATGTTCTTTGTGGACGTTGACGGAGACTCGATGGTGGATGCCGGAATAATGCCCGGCGACAGACTACGGGTACAGATATGCGACACGGCAGAAGACGGAGACGTGGTCATAGCCAGCGTGGACGGGGAATGCACAGTGAAGGCATTCCTGCGTGACGAGTCAGGCACACGATGGCTGGTGCCCCGCAACGACAAGTACGAACCCATAGAGTTGCGTGAGGATATGAACGTGCGTATCCTTGGACGCGTATTGGAGCATATACGTCAAACTCCGCGCATCTCGCATTCCGATCTGATGCACAGCATAAGGCAGAAGAAACAGAACGTTACACACATTCCATCCGGAGAAGAGGCACGCACCATGAGAATAATAGCCGCCGTGGCCCCGATGGTGAAGTGCAAACGCCAATGGTATGCCGTGTTCCACCCGTTGGTAGACTGCGGTATGCTGGGCGAAAATATGTATGGAAGCTTTGTGGAAATGGTACGTCGCAGTGTGCCTCAGCACGCATTCCTGCCCACTATGGACGGACTGCAACGCATGGCTGTGCAGAGTTTCCGCCTACCTGTGACACGATGGGATGCCAAGAAGGCACCGGTGACAGGAAAGAGGTTCGAGGAATATGTGGGGATCGCCAAGGCAGTGATGAAGGCGGCAAGAGTATGATGCCACGCGGAATAGAGAGAGAAAAATATAGCCCTGAATAGCAGGATGATGCACATGAGGACTGGCTTATAGCCCGGGCACCAAATGCCCGTTGCTATAAGCCAGTCCTCATGATATACAGGGAGAAGGCCGGTTACTTGTCCTCCGGCAGCATGACCACGGTAATGCGGTTGCGTGATTTGAGCATGGCCTTCATGACACGCTGAATATCTTTCTGTGAGATGCGGTCCAGAGTAGAGAGATAGTCATACTGCGAGTCTATGCCACGGCGATAGTAATCCTGCATGGAATTGAGCCATGCGTTGTTTTGGTTCTGAAGTTCCAGGAAAGCCTTCTGCATATACTGCTTCACACGCTGCATGTATTCGGCAGGTATGCCTTCACGTGCCACCTTTTCCAGTTCAGCGTTTATTACCGTGAGGCAGGTGTCGTACATCTCCGGCTTTACACTTCCCTGCACATTAAGCTGATAGCTCCATTTGCCGTTGCTTGTTTCGCGAACTGAGCCACGCACACCGAGACCATAAGTGGCCCCCATCTCCTCACGTATAACCTTGGTGAAGGTCATATCCAAGGCCTGACCGAGGATACTCATGGCAAGATTGTCGCGCAAACAGCTGCCTGGAGCGGGAGCATGAAGGGTGACCACGGCCATGGCCTGAGGCTGCTCCATGCGGGTCTTGTAGATGTTCTTCACATCACCCTTGACCATGAGGAGGTCGGTATTGACAGGAGCATCGTTACGCTTCACCGTAGGCAGGGTAGCCAGGTAGCGACAGGCATAGTTCTCCATGGTATCCATATCGAAGGTGCCCACAAAGAGGAAAGTGAAGTCAGAGGCATCGGCAAAACGGTCGGCCCAGATCTCCAGGGCACGTCCATAGTTGACCTCGGAAAGCATTTCCTTCTTCATTATGATGTTGCGGGGATTGTGACCATAGATGGTAGCGTAGACACTATCGGAGAATGCCCGCACAGGATCATTCTCCTTGCCCTGCAGCACAGTATAGGTCTGTGTCATGACATTGGCCGCAGCATCCACATCGGGCTGCAGGGGCCGGAAGTTCAGGTATATGAGCTGGAAGAGCGTCTCGAGGTCCTGTCGAGAAGAGCCTCCGCCCAGATACTCGCTGCGCATGCCCAAACTACCTCCCACCTGTGCCTGCTTGCCGGCCAGCATCTTGCGGATGTCGGTCTGCTTGTAGCCGCCCAGCTTGGAAACCGAGCAAAGGTTCTCCGCCATCTCCAGTGTAACCCAGTCGGTTTGGCCATAGCGTGATGTACCGCCGGGGCTGTAGGCCTGCATCAGTACTTCGTTGTCGTTATAGGTTGTCGGGAGCATGATGACGCGCACTCCGTTGGAGAGCGTCAGTTCCTTGCCACCGTAGTGTCCGGGACGGCTCTTGACAATGGTACCCGGAGCAGGCAGTTCGTCCACAAGGTCACCGTCGGCCATCTCGTCGACATAGGCCACCGTACCGGCCTCCAGTCCGGCCTTCACTGCCAACAACAGGCTGTCGGGCACAGGCTGGGTGTAACCCTGCTTGTCGGGATTCATGGCAAAGACCACCATATTGCGTGTCTGGCGGGAGAACATGCGGGCATATATGGCGTTTACTTCTTCCAGCGTTACCGTTGGCAGTATCTCCCTATACAGAGCCACCTCGTCCTCCATCGCCATGAGAGGCTCGGAATGCAGGAAGTTGTCGAGACAATCCTGAACGAAGACAGAGTTCTCCCGCTTGTTGCGGTTCTGGTACTGAAGGTCTATGGAAGAGAGGAACGAAGCACGGCGGCGGTCCAACTCGCTCTGTACAAAACCATGGTCCAGGATATTGCACATCTCGCGCACTACTGCGGTAATGGCCGGATACATCATGCCCTCCTTGGGTACGATGTATGACTGTGTGCACTTGGCCACCTTGGAGAGCAGGAAGTCGCCCTCGCCAAAGGAAGCCATCAGATAAGGAGTCTCCGGACGGAGCAGTATTTCCTGCATGCGGGCAGAGAACATCCCCTCCACCATGGCCTGTACGGCCTTGTGACGGATATAGGAAGGAGTGTTCTTCCGGTCATCGGGCCACATATCCTGGTGCTTCTGCATCAGCGCCACCACGGTCATGGACTGCTCCGGATCACTGTCCGTCACCACGATAGGCTCCTCGTTGTCCGGCACGCCGTAGTATACACGCTCGGCCGGATCCTTCGGCATTGCTATGGGCGAGAACATCTCCTTTATCTTGGCCACGGTGCGGTCGGCATCCACATCGCCCACCACAATGATGGCCTGCAAATCGGGACGGTACCAACGGTGATAGTAGTCACGCAACACCTGATAAGGGAAACTGTCCACCACTGACATCAGGCCGATGGGCATGCGGTTGCCAGGACGACTGCCGGACATCAACGTGGGCAGCTGACGGTCCAGTATGCGCATCTGAGCCGAGTTGCGCTGACGCCACTCCTCGTGTATGACACCACGTTCCTTGTCTATCTCCTTATCAGAGAGGGTCAGGTCGTTGCTCCAGTCGTGCAGGATCAGCAACACGCTGTCCACGGTAGAGGTGCGTGCCGTGGGTACATTATCTATATTATATACAGTCTCGTCAATGGCCGTATAGGCATTCAACTGCTCACCGAATTTCACGCCGATGCCCTCCAGATAGCGCAACAGGGCGTCATCGGGATAGTGCTTGGTACCATTGAAGCACATGTGCTCCAGAAAGTGGGCCAAGCCTCTTTGGTTCTCTTCCTCCAGGACGGAACCCACCTTCTGTGCTATGTAGAAGTTGGCCTGTCCGGGCGTCTTCATATTGCGGCGGACATAGTACGTCAGGCCGTTGGGCAGTTGTCCCTTGCGGGTGACAGTGTCCTGTGGTAAGGACTGTGCGGTGGCAGCAGTCAGGGAACATAATGCCAGTAATGCTAATAGAATTTGTTTCATGTTGTTCACTTTACGTTTGTCATTCAATGAGACAAAGGTAAGACATAGTAGGGAAATGACAAAGGAAACGGACAGGTTTCGTGGCTTTCAGGGCAATAAATTGAGCATGCCGGGGCGGAAAGAAGGCAGAATGTCGGGAAAGGCAACGTCCTGAAGGGCCGGAGCAGCATCGGACACGGAGAGGGAAAGGGAAAGAGCGACGGTGGATGAGTCCATGGCAGCATGCAAACCTCGAAGAGAGAAGCAAGGAAGTACGAAAAACGAACAGAGGACGAGCAAAGGACATCATGTGGAAGAGGCATTTTCCTCAAAAAAGCGAAACGATTTGCCTCAAAAAAGCGAAACGATTTGCCTCAAAAGGGCGAAACGCCAGTCTACATACATGCAACAACAGTCTCAGGATGTATTATTTAGAGTCTCACGACACAAAAGCTGAATAAACCCGTTTTTGCAGTTGCAAAAACGGGTTTATTCGTTTGCAAGAACCGGTTTATTTCGGGCGATAAACCGGAATATGTTGGGCATGTACCACGGTGAGGGAGCCGACCAGGCGTAAGGGGAACGGGCGCGACCCGCCGTGAAAACGACAGCGCCCCACGGGAGAAGACGGTCGCCCCCTCATGAGAGCGGTGACAGAACTCCGCATGACGTCTGTCTCAGCAGCCGCAGCAACCGTTGCAGCCACCACAGTTTCCTCCGCAATTGTTGCCGTTGCCACCACGACCGCCAAAGTAGCGGAAGGCGGCATAGATGGCAAGCACAAGGAGAAAGACAAGAAGAATGATGCTCTGGATATTCATGTAAAAAGGCGGAATTATCCAAAATCGGTCATCGGACCGACCATGGGGTTATAATATGAGTATGGTGAGGAAAGCCAGGACCCAGGCTATGGCACACTGGAAAGTCATGATGATGACCGCCCAGGTGGTGCCCAGCTCGCGACGGATGGTGGCCATGGCCGCCACGCAGGGTGTGTAGAGCAGACAGAAGACCATCATGGCACAGGCCGTGGCTGTGGTGAAGACCTGGGAAAGAGGTACACCGGCAAACAGGGTGGACAGGGTGCTCACCACCACCTCCTTGGCCAGGAAGCCGCTGATGAGGGCGGTGACAATGCGCCAGTCACCCAGGCCAAGGGGCGAGAAGATGGGTTGCAGCAGGCCTGCCACATGTGCCAGTATGCTCTGATGCTCCATGCCCGGAGCCACCATCTGCAAATGGAACGTGAACGTCTGCAGGAACCATATCACCATGGAAGCCAGGAAAATGACCGTGAAGGCGCGATGCAGAAAGTCCTTGGCCTTGTCCCACAGCAGACGCAGTACGTTGGCCGGCACCGGCATACGGTAGTTTGGCAGCTCCATGACGAATGGCACGGCCTCGCCGCGGAACCATGTGCGCTTGAGCATCAGGGCAACCACTATTCCTATTACTATGCCCAGGAAGTAGAGCGCGGCCATCACCCAGGCTGCACGGCCGGGGAAGAAGACCGAGGCAAAGAAGGCGTAGATGGGAATCTTGGCCGTACAGGACATGAATGGTGTGAGCATGATGGTGAGCCTGCGGTCGCGCACACTGGGCAACGTACGGCTGCTCATGACGCTGGGCACGCTGCACCCGAAGCCCAACAGCAGGGGCACTATGCTTCGTCCCGAGAGGCCGAGGCGGCGGAGCGGACGGTCCATGACGAAGGCTATGCGTGCCATGTAGCCGCTATCTTCCATCATGGAGAGAAAGAAGAACAGCAGCAGGATGAGCGGCAGGAAGACAATAACGGTGCCCACGCCGCTGAATATGCCGTCGATTATCAGACTGTGTATGGCCGGAGCTATGCCTATGGCCGTCAGGAGACCGTCTGCCAGGGCCGAGAGCCATTCCACAGCGGCCTCCACCTGCTCCTGGAGCCATGCGCCCAATCCCTCGAAGGTGAGCCAGAAAACCGCCGCCATGATGGCCACGAAGGCCGGTATGGCCGTCCAGCGTCCGGTGAGGACACTATCCAGGGCCTGGCTGAGACGATATTCCTTGGTACCGGTCGGGCGCACAACGGTGCGGGAACACACTTTGTTGATAAACTCGTACCGCATGGTGGCCATGGCGGCCTGACGGTCCAGTCCCCTCTCCTCCTCCATCTGACAGAGTATGTGCTCCACGGTCTCCTGCTCATTGCGGCTGAGGTTCAGGGCCGCCATGACCAGAGGGTCGCCCTCTATCAGCTTGGCCGCAGCAAAGCGCACCGGCAGGTTGGCCATCTGGGCATGGTCCTCGATGAAGTGCATGATGGCATGCATGCAACGATGCACGGCACCGCCGTTCTCGTCGGGAGAACAGTAGTCGTGACGCAGTGGAGGCTCCTGATAGCGCGCCACGTGTACAGCATGGCGTATGACCTCGTCCACTCCCTCGTTCCTCATGGCCGAAATGGGCACCACAGGGATGCCCAGCAGCGCCTCCAGTTCGTTGATGCGTATGGCACCATGGTTGTTCTTTATCTCGTCCATCATGTTCAGTGCCAGCACCATGGGGATGCCAAGCTCCATCAGCTGCATGGTCAGATAGAGGTTGCGCTCGATGCATGTGGCATCCACTATGTTGATGATGGCCGAGGGGCGATGCTCCAGGATGAAGCGTCGGCTGACAACCTCCTCGTTGGTGTATGGCGAGAGGGAATAGATACCGGGCAGGTCGGTGACGGTACAGTTGGGATAGCCACGTATGATGCCGTCCTTGCGGTCCACGGTGACGCCGGGAAAGTTGCCGACATGCTGATTGGAACCCGTCATCTGATTGAACAGCGTGGTCTTGCCACAGTTCTGGTTGCCCAGCAACGCAAAGGTGAGCGGGCGGGACCTGTCCGGCTTGTCGGTCAAGGCTATGCCACGCCCCTCGTTCTGCTCGCGGTGATAGTGTCCGCCTTCGCCCAGGCCCGGATGCTCCGGCTCGGGGTCGACGGGCATGATGGTGTCGCAGTGCGGGAATATGTCCACAACGGGCGTTACCGTTATCTGACCGGCATCTGCCTTGCGCAGAGTCAACTCATAGTTGTGTATTCTCAGTTCCATGGGGTCGCCCATGGGGGCATACTTTACCAATGTCACGGGAATGCCCGGGAGCACGCCCATGTCCAGAAAGTGCTGACGCAGGGTGCCTTGCCCCCCAACCGTCAGTATGGTGGCCGTCTGGCCTATTTGTAGTTCTGCAAGAGTCATTGTAAATCAATACTCGACCTTATCGTCCTTGAGGGTCCACTCGCGGAAAGCCACCCGGGCCTCATCGCGCATGAGTGCATACAAAGGTATGGAACGCTGCTGACGGGGCTGTGCCAACTCGCGATAGATGAAATCATCACTGAAGCCTATGTCGGCAGCATCTTCCTTGGTGTTGGCATAGAAGATGGCCTTCACCCCCGCCCAATACAGGGCAGAGAGACACATGGGACAGGGTTCGCAGGAGGTGTAGCACACGCAGTCGTCCAGTTTGAAGTGGCCCACATGGCGACAAGCCTCGCGTATGGCCGACACTTCGGCATGAGCCGTAGGGTCGTTGGTTGCGGTGACGCGGTTAACTCCCTTTGCCAACACCTCCCCGTTGCGCGCTATGACAGCACCGAAAGGTCCTCCACCGTTGCGCACGTTCTCCAGACTGAGGTCTATTGCCATCTGCATGAGACGGCGGTCGTTTTCGCTTATCTGTACCATAGTCCATGTATGTTAGCGGCCAGGGAATTTCCCCATGACCTTGTGATAACGCAAAGGTACGAAAAAATGGGTCATTAAATCACTCCGCCATGCCTTTCTTCATTTTTTTTGTACCTTTGCACCATGAAATCATCTGTTTTAGGTAGTGGATTGCGTGTGGTGGCCGCCCCATGCCCCACGAATACGGTGTACATAGGCCTGGCAATGGACGCGGGAACCCGCGACGAGGAGGATGGCGAGAGCGGCATGGCGCACTTCACTGAGCACCTGAGCTTCAAGGGCACGGCGCGACGCACGTCACGCCGGATAATAACGCGCATGGAGTCGGTAGGCGGAGACCTGAACGCCTTCACCGGCAAGGAAGAGACGGTGTACTACTGCACCTGCCAGCGCGAGCACTTCGGCAGAGCCATGGACATGTTGTTCGACGTGGTGTTCCACAGCCTGTACCCTCAGGAAGAGATGGACAAGGAGGTGGAAGTGGTAGTGGACGAGATAGAGAGCTACAACGACTCGCCCTCGGAACTGATATACGACGACTTTGAGGCTCTGCTCTTCGACGGTCACCCTCTGGGACGGAACATCCTTGGCGATGCCACGCTGCTGCGTCAGTACCGGAGCGAGGACATCCGCAGGTATGCCGACAGGCTGTACACCCCGGACCGGGCGGTGCTCTTTGTCTACGGCAACATAGAAATGAAGGACATCCTGAGGCACATTCCGCAGGAAACATTGCCGAAGGCGGGATGCACCCACGTGAGACAGCCTGTGGAACGCAGACACGAGGTGATGGAGCGGGTGATGGAAAAGGACACCCACCAGGCACACATCATGATGGGGGCGCAGTCCTACGGGGGCAACGACAGCCGGCAGCTGGCACTGTTCCTGGCCAACAATATCCTGGGCGGCCCGGGGCTGAGCAGCAGACTAAACCTGGCACTGAGGGAGAAGCGCGGACTGGTGTACTCGGTGGACAGCACGCTGACGACATATACCGACACAGGCGTGTGGGCGATATACTTCGGATGCGACCACGAGGACACAGGCAAGTGCAAGAGGCTGGTAAGGAGAGAGCTGCAGCGTCTGTGCGACGCACCCCTGTCGGACAGGGCGTTGAACGCGGCCAAGAGACAGATCACGGGGCAGATAGCCCTGTCGTATGACGGTTTCGAGAACGTGGCCATCGGCATGGGCAAACGCATGTTGCACTACGGCCGAACGCAGACCAAGGACGAACTGATAGAGAGGATACATGCTCTGACGGCCGAACAGGTGTGGCAGGCGGCCAGGGACGTGTTCGACCCCGCAAGACTCACCACTCTGGAGTACAGGTAAAGCTCAGACGCTCCCCAGTGACCGGGTGAGTGAAGGCCAGCACCCCGGCATGCAACATGAGTCGAGGAGCGGCACTGTGGCCATAAAGTCGGTCGCCAAGGATTGGGTTACCGAGACCCTCGGCACAGTGTACCCGGAGCTGATGCGTGCGCCCGGTGTGGGGATAGAGCCACAGGCGGGCATGTCCGGCAACATTTTCCAGGACCTCATATCGCGTAACGGCACTCTTGCCCTGTTCCATGTCCACGACCTGTCGCGGACGGTTGCCTATGTCGGGGCGCAGGGGCAGGCGTATCTCGCCTCCGGCACCAACGGGCATATCGCGTTCCAAAAGGGCTTCGTAACGCTTCCCGACCGTGCGTTGCTCGAACTGCCGGCGAAGTTCACTCTGCACCACGGCACTCTTGGCCAAAACCAGCAAGCCGCCGGTATCCTGATCCAGACGGTGCACGGACAGGCATCCCGTGAGACTTTCCACCGAAGGCAGGAACTCTTTGCCGGGGACGGACAGAAGACCGGAGGGCTTGTCCACCACAATCAGGTGACCGTCCTCGTAGACAGTCCTCAGGCGGGCAACGAAACCATTGTAATCGGTCAGGCGCGGATCGGCCTCGGCATCAAGCCCCCTCAGCATATAGGACAATATCGGGCGACATCTGCCGGTACATGGCGGGCGGAACTCTCCGTCCACGGAACTCCATTCGGCTACGGCCAAAGGACGGATGCCCCGGCGAAAGGCTTCCTGCAACAGCTTGGGAGCACAACAGTCGCCGGCACCGCCAGGCGGAACGGTTGGCGAGAAGATGGAGAGAAGGTCGGACGTGCCGTCCTGTATGTTGCTGACCCTATAACGGCTGAACAACCAGCGTTGCAGCGCCTGGGAACGGGTCTTGCGCTCGTGCCGCAGGGCGCATACCTCACGGGGCGACGGTTGTCCGGACTCCAGATAACGATTGATGGCCGATATGCTGGCCTCTTCCTCCAGGAAATACCGTCCCTCGCCCTGCACATCGAACACGGGAGGAACGAAGCCGGGCTGACATGTACGTCCATCGAGGGTGCCGGAAAAGGCAGCCAGAAAAGTAAGCCCCTCGGGCATGACCGGCGGAGCGGACTGCGACAGAAAACAACCAGAGGGCAACGGACTGCCGCTGCCTTCATAGATGAGCACACCGAACATCTTGCCCTCGGCCACATCCTTTTGCCACGAGGGTACGGACATGTAGTACGCCTTCACCTGCTCCATGGCAGGCAGACAACGCTCGTCGAGGCTGTATATCTTCATAGCCTGCACTCACAGATAATAGACCGCCTCGGG
The DNA here is from genome assembly GCA_002297545.1 of Prevotellaceae bacterium UBA711. Lineage (GTDB taxonomy): Bacteria > Bacteroidota > Bacteroidia > Bacteroidales > Bacteroidaceae > Physcousia. The sequence continues at coordinate 13,425 of DBLZ01000054.1, forward strand.
CCCCATATTGAAGAGAAGGTCCACGATGCTGAGATTTTCGATGAAACCGTGCCGGGAGGCAAACACCTGGAAGTAAGGTTCGCTCCGGAGCCTGTCCTCGGGTATCAGGGGATAGGGGTCCAGGAGCCTCATCACCGTGGCGTGGAGTGCCTGATTGAGGTCGGCCAGGCGTTCCCAATTACGCTCGTGATAGAACGGATAGAAGTCATCGGCATAGTACTCGAAATAAGGCGTCTGTCCATAGGTGGACGCCAAGGCGTTCCAGTGCTGATGGCGCCACTTGCCGTGCTCGGAAATGAGAATGTCGCCCACGGCGGTACGGGCATGGGGATTGACCACGGGGATGGTGAGTGCAAGGCAGCCGTTGGGAGAATCGATGACGCAGCGGTTCATGCCCGTCTGCTTACGGTATGGCACCGAAAGGTCGGGGACACATCCCTCGCGAAGCAAGCGACTGTAGTACCGTATGGAGCCAAGATATGCTGTAGTCATGAGGCAAAAGTATGGCTTTTTATCACGGGATCAAAGCAAAAGGCTCCTTTTTGCACGCTCGTGGCCCGATAAAGAATAAAAATGACACGTCACAGGGAGGGATTACAGGAAAAATGACTATCTTTGTGAGAGATTACACTCTTCCAACTAATAGCTTTGCTATGTCCGAACTCTGCATCAAACGAATCACAACCAAAGGAGAACTGAAGGATTTTGTCCGCTTCAACTACACCTTGTACAAAGATTGTAGGTATGCCGTGCCCGACCTGCTGGAGGAAACACTCGAATGCTTCGACAGGAAGAAGAATGCCGCGTTTGAGTTTTGCGAGGCAGAATGCTTTCTGGCCTACCGCGACGGCAAGATAGTGGGGCGCGTGGCCGCCATCATCAACACCCGCGCCAACGAGAAGTGGAACACCAGGACCGTGAGGTTCGGATGGATAGACTTTGTGGACGACCGCGAAGTGAGCAAGGCTCTGCTGGACACCGTGGAGCGATGGGGACGGGAGCGCGGCATGGATACCATAATCGGCCCGTTGGGCTTCACGGACATGGATCCCGAAGGCATGCTGTTTGAAGGCTACGACAGACCCGGCTCCATCTACACCATCTACAACTACCCCTACTACAACGACCACATGGAGGCCCTCGGCTACACGGCCGATGCCGTGTGGCTGGACCGCACCATCAACATCCCACGACCCGAGGGGGAGCATGCCGCCAATCAGCAGAAGTTCTTCCGTGTGGCCAAACTGGTGCAGGACCGCTACGGCTTCAAGGTGCACAAGTTCAAGTCGAAGAAGGAACTGCGCGACAGCGGCTACGTGTTGAAACTGTTCAGCATAATCAACACGGCATACACCAACCTGTACGGCTACAGCGACATGACACAACGCCAGATGGAACAGTACGCCAAGATGTACCTGCCCTTGCTGAACACCAACCTGCTGTCTGTGGTGGAGAACAAGGAGGGTACCCCAATAGCCGTGGGCGTGTGCATGCCCAACCTGACCAAGGCCGTACAGAAGGCCAAGTCGCGGTTCTTCCCCTTCGGCTGGTGGCATCTGCTGAAGGCTCTGTACTGGAAGCACAGCAATATCCTGGATCTGGTGCTCATAGGCACGCTGCCAGAGTATCGCGACTCGGGTTGCATCAGCCTGATGTTCGCCGACCTGATACCCACGGCGCAACGGATGGGCTTCGACATAGCCGAGTGCTGCCCGCAGCTGGAGACCAACAGCAAGGCGCTGAGCGTATGGCGTTCCCTCGACTCCGAAGTGACCAAGAAGCGCCATACGTGGAAGAAGAGCATAGCGACAGAATAAACACCACCCCCCACCCCGACACACCCTAAGCACAATACCCCACCCCATACCATGGAAGGAACAGAGGAAACACACGACGAGAAGATAATCTATGACGAGGCCAACATCCGACACCTGTCGGACATGGAGCACGTGCGCACCAGACCCGGCATGTATATCGGCCGCCTGGGCGACGGACAGCAGGCGGAGGACGGCATATACGTGCTCCTGAAAGAGGTCATAGACAACAGCATTGACGAGTTCAAGATGAATGCCGGCAAGCGCATAGAGGTGGACATCAAGGACAACCTTTCTGCCAGCATCCGCGACTATGGCCGCGGTATCCCGCAGGGAAAGCTGGTGGAGGCCGTATCCATGCTGAACACGGGCGGCAAGTACGACTCCAAGGCTTTCAAGAAGAGTGTAGGCCTGAACGGTGTAGGTCTGAAGGCGGTGAATGCCTTGAGCAGTCACTTCGAGGCGCACTCATACCGCGACGGTCAGGTGAGGAAGGCCGTGTTCGAGAAGGGCAACCTCATCAGCGACACAACAGAAGCCACACAGGACGAGAACGGCACGTACATATACTTTGAACCCGATGCCACACTGTTCAAGCACTACAAGTTCCGCGACGAGTTCATAGAAACGATGTTGCGAAACTACACCTACCTCAATACGGGTCTGACCATAATGTTCAACGGTCGGCGTATCCACTCCCGCGACGGTCTGTCCGATCTGCTCAACGACCGTATGGACTACGACGCGCTCTATCCCATCTGCCACCTGAGAGGCGAGGACATAGAGATAGCTTTCACCCACACCAAGCAGAACGGAGAGGAGTACTACTCTTTCGTGAACGGCCAGCACACTACCCTTGGAGGCACGCACCAGGCGGCGTTCAAGAAGTATATAGCCGAAGTGATAAAGGAGTACTCGGGCAAAAACTACGAGTACGGAGACATACGCAACGGACTGGTGGCCGCCATAAGCATCAACATACAGGAACCATTGTTCGAGAGCCAGACCAAAGTGAAACTGGGCTCCCTGACCACGGCACCCGAAGGCGGCATCAGCATAGACAAGTTCATAGGCGACTTCGTGAAGGAGCAGGTAGACAACTTCCTGCACAAGAACACCGACATAGCGGACATCATCCTGGCCAAAGTGCAGGAGAGCGAGAAGATACGCAAGGAGATGGCCGGTGTGGCCAAGAAGGCACGCGAGATGAGCAAGAAAGCCAACCTGCACAACCGCAAGTTGCGCGACTGCCGCGTGCATCTGTCCGACACACGGGGTGCACAGCAGGAGGAATCGAGCATCTTCATCACCGAGGGCGACTCTGCCAGCGGCAGCATCACGAAGAGCCGGGACGTGAACACGCAGGCCGTGTTCTCGCTGCGCGGAAAGCCTCTGAACTGCTTCGGCATGACCAAGAAGGTGTGCTATGAGAACGAGGAGTTCAACCTGCTGCAGGCGGCACTCAACATAGAGGACGGCCTGGAGGGCCTGCGCTACAACAAGGTCATCGTGGCCACCGATGCCGATGTGGACGGCATGCACATACGCCTGCTCATGATCACCTTCTTCCTGCAATTCTTTCCCGACCTTATCAAGAAGGACCACGTGTTCATACTGCAGACACCGCTCTTCCGCGTGAGAAACCGCAAGAGCAAGGTCAACAAGAAGAAGATAGAGGCCATAGAGAAGGAGCTGAAGGCATACGACGAGGGTAGCGAGACAACGAATGACGAGGGCAACGGACGTACGGCATCCGGACACAGACGCCATATATCTTTCGGCACGGATTTCATCACGCAATACTGCTACTCCGAGGACGAACGCCTGCAGGCCATAGCCGACCTGGGACCGGAACCCGAGATTACGCGATTTAAAGGTTTGGGAGAAATAAGCCCCGACGAGTTCAAGAACTTCATCGGTGCCGACATGCGTCTGGAGAAGGTGACATTGAACAAGAGCGACCAGGTGGCGGAAATGCTGGAGTACTACATGGGCAAGAACACCATGGAGCGACAGAACTTCATCATAGACAACCTGGTCATCGAAGAGGATATTGCAGAGGATGATGAATAAGGCCGTGTTTCCCGGGTCGTTCGACCCCTTTACCATCGGACATGCCGACCTGGTGGAAAGAGGACTGAAACTCTTTGACGAGGTCATCATTGCCGTGGGCTACAACGAACACAAGGCGGGATGGCTACCCGTGGAGGAGAGGGTGCGCGCCCTCAGGGCATACTATGCCGACACATCCGGAGTGACGGTGGAGAGCTACAATGACCTCACGGTGGACTTTGCCATCAGACACGAAACAGGCTTCATCCTGCGCGGTGTGCGCTGCATCAAGGACTACGAATACGAGGCCGGCATAGCTGACATCAACAAGAAGCTTACCGGCATAGAGACAGTAATCCTGCTGTCCGACCCCAACATGTCGGCGATATCCAGCAGCGCGATACGCGAGCTTCATCACTTCGGACGCGACATCACACCATGGTTGCCACGCGGGCTGGCATATCGCTTTCCCCATCACTAACCTTCATCCCGAGCATAACCTAACGTATGCCCGCCAAACAAAAACAAACATACACACATAAAAGACATAATGAAGCGAATAGTCTCACTGTTATTCATCCTTTCGGCCACCTGGTGCAACTTGGGGGCGCAAAAGGGTTTGGACGAACAAGTAAAGAAGCTGATCATCTCCACGGTTTCCATCAACACTCATTACGTGGACAGCGTCAACACAGAGAAGCTGGTGGAAGATGCCATACGCGGCATGCTGGAGAACCTTGACCCGCACTCGTCATATAGCACAGCAGAACAGACAAAAAGGCTGAACGAACCACTGCAAGGCTCGTTCGACGGCATAGGCATACAATTCAATATCCTCGATGATACGCTTATGGTAATCCAGACCGTCACCGGAGGTCCTTCCGAGAAAGCAGGAGTGATGGCCGGCGACCGCATAGTAAGCGTGAACGACACAGCCATCGCTGGCGTGAAGATGCCTCAGGACGATATAATGAAACGTCTGCGTGGTCCGCGCGGCACCAAAGCAAAACTTGGCATAGTACGCGACGGCATAGGCGAGACGCTTCAGATGACTGTGGTGCGCGACAAGATACCCATCAAGTCCGTGGATGCCTACTTCATGATAACCTCGCACACGGGGCTAATACGCTTCAGCAACTTTGGCATGACCACACACCAAGAAGTGGTGGAGGCCATGAACAAACTGAAAGCCCGGGGCATGACCAACCTCATCCTTGACCTGACCCAGAATGGCGGCGGCTTCTTGCAAGAGGCAGCAAAGATAGCAAGCGAGTTCCTGCCTGAAGGCGACATGATAGTCTACACCAACGGACGCTCCTACCCCACTCAGGAATACCGCAGCCATGGCAGCAACACCTTCCAAAATGGCAAGCTTATAGTCCTGATAGACGAATACTCGGCCTCGGCAGCCGAAATTCTGGCCGGTGCCATACAGGACCAGGACCGCGGTCTGGTGGTGGGACGACGCTCCTTTGGCAAGGGCCTTGTGCAACGTCCGATAGATCTGCCTGACGGCAGCATGATACGCCTGACCATATCCAAGTACTATACCCCCAGCGGGCGATGCATACAGAAGCCCTACGAGAAAGGCAAGGAACAAGAGTACCGCATGGATGTCATAAACCGCTTCAACCATGGCGAGCTGACCAATGCCGACAGCATACACTTTCCGGACTCGCTCAAGTTCCAGACCCTGCGCCGTGGACGCACGGTATATGGCGGAGGTGGCATCATGCCGGACTACTTCGTGCCGCTGGACACCACTCGCAACACAGCTCTTTACAGGTGGATTATGGCTAAGCGCATACTTGTAAACGAGAACCTGCGCTACCTGACGCAAAACAGGGCACAGATGAAAGCCGAATACCCGGACTTCCCGACCTTCCGCCTCAAGTTCAACGCGCCACAGTCTTTGGTGGACACAATGATAAAGGAGGGCAAAAAGACCTTCAAGGGCACGGTGAGCGAAAAGGAAGAACAGCAGACCGTCGCCCTGCTTAAGCACATGGCAAAAGCCTTGATAGCACGCGACCTGTGGGACATGAGCGAGTACTTTGCCATCATTTACGAAAAGGACGACATCGTGAACAAGGCGGTGCAACTGATGGAAGAGCAGCAGTAGTAAGATGATTACCTTCAACACTAAAGACCTCCCCATGCCTCCTATCAACCGACAGGCCATAACAATCTGGATAGGAGACGTGGCAGCTTCCTACGGCAAGCATACCGGAGACATAAACTACGTCTTCGTAGACGATGAGGAGATACTGCGCATAAACCGCCAATTCATCGGCCATGACTACTACACGGACCACATCGGCTTCGACTACTGCCAAGGCAACATACTGGCCGGCGATACGTATATTTCCCTGGACACGGTTGCATCTAACGCCCGGCTGTTCGGCACAGACTACATGCACGAGTTGCACCGCGTAATCATACACAGCATATTGCACCTCTGCGGCATCGACGACAAGACCCCGGAACAACGCGCCATAATGGAAGAAGCCGAGAACAGAGCTTTGGATTTGCTCACCATAAGTGTCAAAGACTGATAATTTAGGGGCAATGATAAAAAAAGCAGGCATTCCTTTGTGCGAGTAGTCATATCTTTGTATCTTTGAAGCGGTAAACCATGAAAAGGACACTAATATCACTTGCCTTAGTCTGGGCATGCGCCCTGGACATGCACGCTGCCGATGCGGATTCGCTGTCGGCACGCGGAGAACATGCCTACGAAGGACCCGAGATAGAAAGGTTCACCGTAGAGACACGCATGGGATGGAAGATGCAGAGAACAGGAGGAGTGACTGACGACAGCCGCACGGGCTTCCGGGGCGAATACATCAACATGTACCTGCATGCCCGCCTGTACAAGGGGCTGTCCTTCAGATGGCGCCAGCGCCTGAACATCACAAACGAGCGCAACTTCTGGGACTCCACGGACTACATGATGATGCAGTACGAGCCCAACCGCCATTGGCAGATAGCTGCCGGCAAACAGGTGGTGGCCATCGGTGGCTACGAGTACGACCGCCCGGCCATAGACCTATACTACAACACGGAATACTGGAACCAGATACCGTGCTTCCAGCTGGGAGCCAGCGTGGCCTACACGTTCAACAGCGGCGACCGCCTGATGTTACAGCTGAGCAACAGTCCTTTCCGCAAGGCCATTGGCAACAACAATACCTACGGTCTATCGCTGATGTGGACCGGAGTCCACGGTCCATGGGAAACCATTTGGTCGGCCAATGCTTTCCAGACCACCGGAGGACGATGGATCAACTACATAGTCCTGGGCAACCGTCTGAACCTGCTGCCCGAGGGACGATTGTGGCTGGAGGCGGACTTCATCAACCGAGCCAGCAGCCGACAGACGTTCTTTTTTCAGGACTGCAGCGTGGCAGCCGAACTGAGTGGCCGTCCGCATCCTGCGGTAAGGCTGTTTGCCAAATACACCTACGACAGAAACCATTCCGGCACGGACGCCGACCAATGCGTGACAGACGGCACTGAGATACACGGCATAGGCGGAGGCGTGGAGTACGAACCTTTCCGCCGCTACCCAAATGTACTGCGCCTATACGGTGTGGCCAACTACAGCACAGGCACCAATGCCAACCCGGACGGAGCGCTGCAGGACGGCCTGGTGTGCGTGAACATAGGCATCAAGGTGAACCTGGACATACTGCAGGGACTGCGTTGGGCATTGAGGAAGAGAGAAACAGACCCGCAATGAAAGTGGGAGCAGAGCATGCTACACCTTATATAATATATTAGAGATACCGAAAACTGATGCTGAAGAAGATACCGCATGGCATACCATGCCTGATAATAATCCTTGCCATCTTTGGCTACATGAGCAGCGTGATGGGGTTGACCAACATGCTGAATACCATTATGCACACGGCACATACCCTGCTGCTGAACACCGTATTCTACATCATGGGCATGTGCGTGATTACCGGTGCCCTGGGCAAGGTCTTCGTGGAGTTTGGCGTGGTGGATCTGCTACAGCGCATGCTGCGCCCCGTCATGCGTCCTGTGTTCAACATGCCGGGTGTGGCCTCGCTGGCGGCCGTTCTCACCTTCCTGAGCGACAATCCGGCCATCATAGCCCTTAGCCAGGACAAAGGCTTTGCCCGCTACTTCAAGAAGTATCAGCACGTGTCGCTGGTGAACTTCGGCACAGCCTTCGGCATGGGGCTTCTGGTCATCGTCTTCATGATAGGCCAGGGATACTTCCTGGCACCCTTCGTGGGACTGTTCGGCGCACTCTGTGGCTGCGTTGTGGCAACACGCCTGATGCAGCGCTTCACCATAAAGATGTTCCCCAACTATCTGCATGAGGATGCAACCGTAGTGACAGACTACACCGGTGGCGAGGCGTTGCCCGACGTAAGCTTCTCGCAGGAGGATGGGAAAAAGAACGATACCGGCCTGTTCGTACGCGTCCTCAACGCCCTGCTGGACGGTGGCCGCGACGGCGTGACCATAGGCATGGCCATCATACCCGGCGTGCTTATTATAAGCACCTTCGTAATGATGCTGACCTTTGGCGGCACAGCCGAAGGTATAGATGCCGAGGGCAACGAGATAATAGTCTATACCGGTGGAGCATTCCAAGGCACGCAGTTGTTGCCATGGCTTGCAGGAAAGATCAGTTTCGTATTCGAATGGCTATTTGGCTTCACAGCCCCAGAGTTGGTAGCCTTCCCCATCACCGCACTGGGTGCCGTGGGTGCCGCCCTGGGCCTGATACCAGAGTTCACCGCCAAGGGCATCATCGATGGCAACGCCATAGCCGTGTTCACCGCCATAGGCATGTGCTGGAGCGGCTACCTGAGCACGGATGCAGCCACGCTGGACTCCTTGGGCTACCGCCCGTTGGTGCCCAAGGCTTTTCTCAGCACCTTCCTTGGTGGCATCTGCGCAGGAATCATCAGCCACTGGCTCTACATCCTCATCATGACCATGAACGCATGGTTCGCCCCGGCCCCGGTGTGGACGGCGCAGGCCACAGGCACACTGTGCAACATGCCCCAGCACCCACGGGTGGAACTCACCATGATGGATGACAGCACCTTCGTAGTCAAAGACTGGTTCGGCGAAAAGGGCAGCGACCTCAAGTTCCGTGTAAACACCAAGGACACGACCATAGTCATCCTCAACGCCTATGCCGAGAAGGAAGACCGCTTCTTCTTCGTACACATCAACCGGAAAGCACTTCAGGGCGAGATAGCCTACGCCGCCCTCCACCCACTGGCCGGCTACTCGGAATACATAGGGGATGACCAGGGAGGCAACATGATCGTCTTCGCTTTCCTTTACGATGGCGCCCACCGTCCCTTGGACCGCGGATACTACGAGTTGGTATGGGGCAATGCTAAACCCAAAAGCGTGGAGTACGAGAAGTTCATACAGCAAGAGATAGCGGCAGAGCAGGACAGTCTCCGCGCCAACCCCAACTACAAAACCATAGGAGAGAGGCTGCTGGAGACCAACGACTCCGTGAAGATAGACACATTGGAAGAACCAAGAGAATGACATAAACCGCAACATAAAGACTAATAATAACAACAACTTAACAAAACCAACAACAAACCCTAATCACACATGAAGAGAATTCTATCCTCCTTACTGGCATGCCTATGCATGCTCGCTGTGTGGGCGGATGCACCGTTCCGAAATCATCGCTACGATTCGTTCAAGGTGCTCATCCCCGCCGAAGGCAGTATCCTGTTCCTCGGCAACAGCATCACCGACATGCACTGTTGGCCTGAAGCGTTCCGCACGTCCACTGGCGAGTATCTGCCCATCGTCAACCGAGGCAACTCCGGCTCCTTCTCAACAGAGCAAAGCGATAACTTGGAGAGCTATCTGGTGAACAAACCCAAGAAGGTGTTCATGATGATAGGTACCAACGACATTGCCTCCAATGGTCTGAACTTCACCGGCGAGCAGATACTGCACTATGTCGGCAGCATCGTACAGCGCATCCACCTGCGCTACCCCGATGTGAAGATTTATCTCTACAGCATCCTCAACAACAACACAGGCAACCGCCAGCGCGAACGCTGGCTGCATGCCAACGAATTGTTCAAGGCTTATGCCGCCGAGACTGACAACGTCACCTATATAGACCTGTATGACAAGTTGACCAAAGTAGCCACCGACAACAGTTGGAGCTATGACCACTTGCACCTCACTGCTGGAGCCTACCGCGTATGGTGTGAGACCATCTGCCAGTACCTGCAGGATGGGGAGGACTACACTGTCACCACGGTGTATCCCGCCAACAGCATAGAGAAGCAGCAGAACGGTGGCGCCGGAAGTTCCAACGGCATGCGCGGCACCTACTTCAGCATGATGCCCATCAGCACCCAGGACGTGCTGTTCTTCGGCGACGAGATGGTGAAGAACGGTGAATGGCAAGAGTTGCTGGGCAACCTCAACGTCAAGAACCGTGGCACCGGCTGGGGCTACGGCGGCGACATCAACCTGACCAAGCAGATGGTAACGGCCACCTATGCCGAGACCGGTGTGAAGAAGGAGAACGCCAAGGCTATCTTCCTATACACAGGCACGGCAGACTGCAACGGCAGCACCGACATGGAGACCGTAAAGAACAACTACAAGGCACTGGTGGATCTGATTATGGCCAAGTCTCCGGCTTCCAAGCTCTACCTCATGAGCCTGTGCCCCATCAACAACGCCACCACCAACAGCGGCCGCATCTCCGTGCTCAACGAGTACGCACGCACACTGGCCGAGGGCAATGCCAACATAAAGTATGTGGACATCTACACCCCTCTGCTCAACGGTGGAGTGGCCAATACCAACTACTTCTATCCCAGCAACTACCTCGGAGGCCTGGGCTACGTGAAGGTAGCCAACCTGATGAAGGATGCCCTGCTGGCTGACTTCCCAGCCGACAAGTACACTGTAATCAGCGACGAGGTGGCACAGCAGCGACGCAACGACGCAGGCATACGCAACTCCCTGTCACAGGCTATCTCACAACTGATCACCATGGATTGGGGCACCAGCCTCGGACAATACAACCCGGAGAAGAAGGCACAGGCAGACGCCAAGGTGCAGGAGGGCATCAGCATGCTCACCGGTTCCTCTGCCATCACTCAGGCACAGGTGGACGAATACACCGCTGCGGCTAAACAGATTGCCAACGAGGCAATGATATATCCCACCGTATCCACCGAGGGCAACGATTACTGGTATCAGATATCATCTCTGCGCGATGGCAGCCGCTTCTTCACAGCCAGCGGCGTGGCCGGAGGTGTAGTAGGCACAGCCGACGAGGCCCAGTATGCCAGCTCCATGTGGAAGTTCGTAGACCATGGTGACGGCACGTATGACGTGGTGAACCGCGAGTACGATTGCTACCTCAGCCCCGTAGCAAGTTTCAACACACAGATACAGACCGTCAAGGCCAAGCCAGCAGCAGGCTGGACCCTGAGCTACGGCAACAATACGGGCTACTTCATACTGACGTCAGGCGAAGTGGAGCTGAACCAGACCGGCAGCGCACAGAACTTCCAGATCTACAACTGGAGCAGCCCCGCAGGCGCAGACCGCAACGATCAGGGTTGCCAGCTGAAGATACAGGAGGCACCGGAACCGGAGGATCGCCCCGATGTCACCGAGGATCCCGAGGTGATGACCTACATCATAGACAAGGACAACGGCAACCTGTACAATGGCTCCGCTGCAAACCAGAACTACAACAGCGTATGGAAGAGCAACGCCACACCCCAGTTGCAGTTCGGTTGCGAAAAGAACAACATCAACTGGTCCGGCAACAACATACAGCTGTTCTCGGGTCTGACACAGTCATCCACCTACAGCCTCACCATCCCGGAGGGCTATGTCATAGAGGAATACTCCTTTACCTTTGTCAACGGAGGCCATAGCAATGGCATCACCATCACCATGGACAACGGCAAGAGCTACACCACCAGCACAGAAGAGCAGACGGTAAGTGCCACAGCACAGTCACTGACCTCCTTGTCCTTCACACAGACTGGAGCAAACTCCGGTGTCATATTCAAGAACTTCACCGTCAAGTTGAGAAAGGCATCATTGGAGTACACCATAGACAAGGCCAACGGCAGCCTGTACCGTGACGGACAGATCAACAACCAGGCCTGGTGCAGCATGTGGAAAAGTACCGCTCTCCCACAACTGACGTTCGGTTGCGGCAGCATCAACAACATGAACTGGTCCGGCGACAACGTACTGCTGGCCTCAGGGCAGGCCGGTTCCGCCACTTACACGCTCACCCCGCCCGATGGTTATGTCATAGAAGAATACTCATTCACTTTCGTCAACAGCGGCCACTCCAATGCCATCACCATCACCATGGACAATGGCAAGAGCTACACCACCAGCACCGAGGAGCAGACAGTAAGTGCCACAGCACAGTCGCTACGCACGCTGTCTTTCACACAGGCAGGCGCCAACAGCGGCGTCATCTTCAAGAACTTTACAGTAAAGGTTTCCAAGGCCAATTTGCTCAACGAGGGTCCCGAAATCAGCACCGAGGGCAACGAGCACTGGTACTATATCACCAACGCCTCCACCCAGGCCTATTGCAGCGGCAAGGCTATGTACTATGACAGCGAGATGCAAAAGATGCGCTTCGGCAACAAAGCTTTCCGTGCCGAATACATCTGGAGTTTCTGGGAACAGGACGGCAAGTTGGCCATCAAGAACTACCGCGGGGAATACTTAGGCACAGCCGGTGCTGGCACCGGAGCCAGCACATCCTTTGGCGTAGTATCCGAACCTAACTACATCTACAACATACAGTCCATCTACGGTGCCTACATCATCAAGGACAGCGGTGTGGAACTGCATGCCCAGAACGACAATTCCGTCATCGTGCGATGGAGCGTATCTGGAGGTGGCGAGAACTCGGCATCCCTGTGGCGCTTCGACGAGGCAGACGTTTCCAGTGCCGGTGCAGCCGTGGCAGGCACTCTTGTGGAACAGGGCAAGGTGACCACCGGCATAGGCAACAAGGACCAGGGCATCATCCGCTCCACAATACGCATAAGTGGCCTCACCGGCACATGCCACCTCAAGAGCATACAGGGTATGTTCGTGGGCAAGGACCCCAAAGACATATCCAACGTGAAGATTTACCTTGCCTCCAACGCCAACGAGTTGTATATCGACCAAGAGAACAAGATGCCTTGGCGCGAACAGAACGGAGAACTGCTGGCCGAAGGCAGCCTTAACGAGAACCGCCGTTTCGACATCGATGTCAACAAAGACCTCGCCCCGGGTGAGAACTACCTGTGGATTGCCTACGACATTGCCGAAACAGCCAAGGAGGGCAACACCGTGGACGCACGCATCTTCAGCTATGTCATAGATGCCGACACCCTGAAGGAAACCAGCACTACAGGCCATCCCGCCCACTCCGCCACCATATTCCTCAGCGAAAGCGCAGCACTCATGCCTTGGGATATGGGCACCAAGTGCTACCGCATACCTTCCATCACCGTCACCAAGGACGGCAAGCGCCTCGTAATCATCAGCGACGACCGCAAGGGGCACGGTGTCGACCTCCCCAGCCACTGCTACCTGGTGGCCCAGTACTCCGATGACTTAGGCAGGACATGGAGCCAGCCTCAGACCGTGGCAGGAACGGCAGACCTTGGCGGTGACTACGGTCATGGCGACGCATCCATCGTCACCAACCGCGACAACGGCGACATCATAGGCATCATGACCAGTGCCGGCACTTACGGCCATGGCTTCTTCCAAGGCACAGCCCAGGAGCCTCCCCGCTGGAAGACCATCGTCAGCCACGACAACGGCCTGACATGGGAGAAGCCCGTAGACCACACCGACGACCTCTTCGGTGCCAACTGCGACAACCCCAAGACCAAGACCTGGAAGAGCGGATTCTCCGGTTCAGGCGCTGCCCTGCAGAAGCGCGACGGTACACTCGTATCCAGCTTTGTCAACCGTCAGGCCGACAACAGCCAGCACTTCTACTTCTTCATGAGCAAGGACGGTGGCAATAACTGGTACGTCAGCGGCACAAGCGGCACAAGCGGTGCCGACGAACCCAAGACACTGGAGCGCAACAACGGCGACCTGGCCATCAGCGTACGCCACAGCGGATACAACTACCACAATGTCACCTCCAACGATGGCGAAACATGGAAGTTGCCCTCACAGACACAGTTCAATACCGGCATCTCAGGCAACGCCTGCGACGGTGAATACATGGTATGGTGCTCCACCGTGGAGGGCAACCCCTGGGACATCTCTTTCCAGACCCTGCCCAACAGCGGTAGCCGCGAAAACGTCAGCATAGCCCTCTCCACCGATGAGGGCGACACCTTCGGCACCCCCAAGACCATCTGCCCCCGCGGCTCGGCCTATAGCGCCGCCGTGGTACTGCCCGACGGCACCCTCGGTATCTACTACGAGGAGAACAGCCTGAGCCAAGGCGGATACACCATGCGCTTTGTCCGCTGCTCCCTGGACTGGGCCAGCAGTGGCTTGTACAAGTTCACTGAGGAAAATCCCTTCCACCCCATCAAGTCCACAGTGACAGTCAATATCAGCGATGTGCTCGATGGCTCCGGCAACAAGACAGACAACACCATCTACGACCTTCAGGGCCGCCGAGTAGCACCCCCCACCCAGGCAGGCATTTACATCCAGAACGGCAAGAAGGTGTTCCTGGGCAAGTAAACGGCAACATCACACATAATATCCGCAAGGCCGGCATCCTCCATGACGAGGGTGCCGGCCTTTGTTTGCTGCAGCAAAGCCACGGGACAGTGCACCTACCATCGTACACGGCACTGATTGTCAACCGTAGCCGGCACGGTGTAACGACGTAACGACACGACCTCCGTCGTCAGACGTTATCGGGACGCTATGCAATCACCCATGGCGCAACACCCGTATATTCCGGAATATATGGCACTATATTCCGGAATATGCACCCGCAACTTCCGGAATATGCAGACGTATCATCCGGAATATCGTTTCATCGTCCCACGGGGCACATATTCCGTCCTCGTGGAAACATTTTCGTCATTTCGTGGCTCTGATGCCTCTGCACTGCAAAAAAAAACGTACCTTTGCACCGCAATTGGTTCTCCGGCCGCCCAGCCAGGGCAGCATGGAGCTAAGATGGGAATGCAGTGAGAGTCTGCAACACTACCCGGTGCTGTAAGTCCTTTTATTGCGTGCAACCGACAGCGTCACTGGATGCAAGCCGTTACTGTAGGCCTGCGACATATCCGGGAAGACCGAGTTACACGACCAAGGACAAGTCAGAAGACCTGCCATTGTAATGTATAACATGCGTCTGCGGGACTACAGGCGTTACAAAAGACAGTACATCATTGCAGTGACTTCTTTATCCTGGAAGACTATCATTTGTGGTGTTCTTGCATGCATGTGCATTGTCAGAGTATATGCACATGATGCCGACACCATTGCTTTGGCGGCGCGCATGGACTCGGTAAGCGGAAAGCCTGCCGAGACAATGCGTACACTGCACGTACACGCCAGCCGTCCGCTTGCCACCAGGCAGGCCCTCAGCGGCAAGGAACTGCAAGCCCTGTCCACCACAAACATAGCCGACGCGCTGAAGTACTTTGCCGGAGTGCAGATAAAGGACTATGGCGGATTGGGAGGTCTGAAAACGGTAAACGTGCGTTCGCTCGGGGCACAGCATGTGGGCATCTACATAGACGGCATAAGGGTGACCAATGCGCAGAATGGCACGGTGGACCTGGGAAAGTTCTCCCTGACCACCATGGAAACGGTGGAACTATACAATGCCAACAAGCTCGACAACTGCCAGTCGGCATCGGAATACGCCTCGGGGGCAACCGTCTACCTGCGCACGCGCCGCCCAACCAACGACTCCCTGTCCGCACAATTGCGCTTTGCCTCCTTCGGTACATACATGGCCAAGGCAAACATACAGTTTGCACGCAAGGGATGGCGCGGCTTCGTGGACGTGGAAGGTCTGACATCCAAGGGGGACTATCCGTTCAGATACAAATCCGAATTCGAGGACACCATCGGACGAAGGGCCAACTCCGACATCAAATATGCCCGCATCGAGGGGGCGCTTTTCAAGGGTGGCCTGTCCTCACATATCTATTACTACTACTCCGAACGCGGATGTCCCGGAGGCATTGTGCGCCGCCTTTCGGACAAGTATACCAACGTCGGGCGCGAATGGGACAGCGACTTCTTCGCACAGATGTCGTACAGTTGGCAGACAGGAAGCCACATGTTCAAGGTCAATACGAAATACACCCACGAATATCTGCGCTACTGCACCGACTATCCCGAGAACCAGAATACGGCCAGGGTGAACAACCACTACTTGCAGGACGACATATATGCGGCCGCATGCTACAACTGGGTCCCCCTTCGATGGCTGTCGTTGAATGCCAGCTGTGACATAAGGTATTCCAAGCTTCGTGCCGACCTGCGTCATTTCGATAACGTGCACCGTCTGGACCAGAAGCAGGTACTGGCCTTGCAGATAAACCACCGTGGCCTGCAAGCGGCCGCCTCAGTGCTGCACCAGCACTACAAGGACTACACCAGGATGCACACCGGAGCCGCCGACCCATTGGACAAGTTCACACCGGCCATAACACTGGGATATACCTACCGCAGGCTAAGCCTCAGGGCCTGGTACAAACATATCTTCCGCGCACCGACGCTCAACGACCTCTATTACACGCAGGCCGGCAACCGCAACCTGAAGCCCGAATACACAAAACAGTGGAACATAGGTGCCGAGTGGCACCATGCCTCACCACATTGGAACGCCTCCATACAGGCCGATGCCTACATCAACAAGATTGAGAACCGCATCGTGTGCCTGCCCTTGAAAGGCACCTACACGTGGTCCATGATGAACTACGGCTACACATACTGCCGCGGGCTTAATGCCACAGGAAACGTGCGCTACAACCTGCACGACTGGAACTTCTCCTTGCTGACATCGCTGACATGGCAACGCGACGTAGACCGCACCAACCGCGAGAGCGACCTCTACGACAAGCCCATCTGCTACTCCCCCGCCATATCCTGCGGCATCACCGGCGTCGTGGCCTGGCAAAGGCTGTCGCTGACGGTCTCCAACCTGTACGTCTCGGAACGTATGTGGTCCTATGCCGACCCGGAGGACGTACTGAAACCATACAGCAACGTGGATGTCAAGCTCCAATACCAACATCCCGTCGGCAAGAAGGCATACCTGGGGGCATGCCTCGAAATCAACGACCTGCTCGATGAGCAATACGAACACATACCGCGCTACCCCATGCCGGGAAGAAATTATAAACTCACATTATCCTTTTCGCTATGAAACAAACCATCTTTACACTGCTCCTTGCCACCATGGCACACGTGGCCGTGGCACAGGAGAAACTCATCCTGCTGAACGAGGGCAACTGGCAGTCCGACAACGGAAGAGTCAGCTACTTCGAGAATGGTCATGTGGTGAGCAACCAATGGTTCCGCGACAACAACGGCTACAAGCTGGGCGACACGCCCAACGACATCATCCAGGTGAACGACACCCTTATAGCCATTGCCATCAACTGGTCCAACATCGTGCAGTTCATCACCCCCGAGGGCAAGGCCGTGGCCGCCACCGAGGACGTACCCAACAACCGCAAGCTGGCCTCCGACGGCCGCTATGTCTACATCTCGTCATACGGCCACGAGTGCGGTACCGTCGATGGCATGAAGTACTTTACCAAGGGCTACGTGGCAAAGATAGACGTAAATACGTTCAAGGTGGTGGCGGCCACGGAAGTGGGCTATGAGCCGGAGGGCATTGCCTACTACAAGGGCTACCTGTTTGTGGCCAACACCGGCGGATACGCCTTCCAGGAAGACCACGAATATGAAACTACGGTAAGCATACTCGATGCAGAGACCATGCAGCTCGTCAGGAATGTTGACACGCATCAGATAAACCTCTATGGCAAGATGTCGCAGAGCGGCAAATATCTCTGCATCAACTCTCCCGGCGACTACTACGACATACAGGCCGCGACAATCGTCTTCGACTGCGAGAAGGCGTTGCAGGGAGACGAAGACTGTTTCGTGACACTGCCCTATGCCGCTACTTACAACTGTACGACTATGGACGGTAACTTCTTTGCCATAGGCTCGCGCTATTCTTATTACACCGGCGAATACACGTTCAACTACATCACCATAGACCCCGAGGAGGTGATGGTATCAATGGGCGGTCCGGGAGTGAAAGAAACGCTCCCGGGTACGATGCTCGAGGACATAAAGAAAATGACAATGCCCTACGGCATCTACGTGAACCCCTACACAGGATACATCTATGCCACAGACGCGGGCGAGTTTGTGAGCGGAGGTGCGCTATACCAATGGTCGCCGGAAGGAATACTGCTCGGCAAACACGGTGTCTATATCAATCCGGCACACTTTCTGGCACTGCCGCCCGACGGGAACTTCACCGGCATAGAGGAAACCGTGCCTGCAAAGCAGGACGATGCGTACATCTATGACCTGACGGGACGACGCGTAACCTACCCTCAACGTGGGCATATATATATAAGGTACGGAAAGAAGTATATCATCAACCATTAAACAATAAACAACCAATGCTTATGAAACGACTTTACATCGCAACGCTAATGGCGTTGCTGTGTGTTGGCGACATGCTTGCTGCCAACGTCAAGGTGTACATGAACAACACCTCCAAAACCATGGTGCTTGTGGACAAGGCCACGGGAACACAAGTGGAAACTGGCGCCCCCGGCGGACAGAATGTCTATGAGTTCGATGTCCCGACCGGCACCTACATCCTCACGGCCTATGCCTCCGACGGCGAGACGGTGAACGGCACCATAGAGTTGAATGTCACCGAGGAGGAAGGACAGGAGTTCAAGATTCTTACCTGCACTGCATACGCTACAAACAAAGGCTGGACCGTGGACGAGGACTACACCGTGGAGGTGGATGTCAATTCACGTGAAGGCGTGAAGCAGAACATCACCATTGGCAACAGCACAACTGCGGGCCGCAAGACCTTCCTCGCGCTCAACGGCAACAGCTACTATGCTTCACTCATTCCCAACGAGGCACATCAGGCCGAAGGCCACATGACACTCTACAGGGCAGGCACCCTGACATTCGGTGTCACCGTCTCAGGCGTTATCCCCATGGGGCAGGACTACACGCTGACCGTTCCGGCCGATGCCGACTTCTACCTCGGCATAAAGTTCGCACACTTCACAGCCTTCAAGGACGTGGAGCCACAGAAGACAGAGGTTGATGGCGACACCAAAAGCATCACCTATCATTTGGCCGACGGGCAGCAGTACAACTACCGCACATGGAAGAGCGGCGGGCTGACACAGGCCGGATACTTCACCATGTACATAGACGAAAAGAAGTGCTCCATGTTGGCTTTCACCAATGCCGACTACGAGACATTCGCCCCGAAGACGATAAAGCATGATGTGCAGTGGAACGGCGGTTATGAGACTGGCGACATCTTCGTCAACATCAACGAGCGCGGACACCTGCAAATGAACGTGGGCGACACGTACGAGGCTCATGCCATGCGCACATGGCAGCTCACCGACAACTCCACAAACAACTACTTCATGGAGCCGGACTTCCACTATACCGTAATCGACTTGGACGGCAACCCGAGCAGCGGTGTCATAGAAATAGACAACGCCCATACCACTACCGATCCGTGGTCCGTGATAAAAGCCGTCGGAAAGGGCACGGCCATCGTCCTTGTGACATACGATGCCATCGGTCTCAACTACTACAGTTCCGCCAACAAGAGCCACTACATGGGCGGCGAGTACTGGAGCGCGATATGGCCCGAGAACACCGCCGCATACGTGGTGACCGTAGGCGAAGGAGAAGCATCCTTGAAACCCAACATGCTGATAAACGAGGGATACAACGAGGATACGAAGAAGAATGCCGGCAAATATGTGGATGCCGAACACGATGTATTCTACTATCTTGACACGGAAGATGGTTACAACTACAGCTTCACTCCCGAGGGTGTGGCGAAGGTGGATATGGCATATCCCACCATCGGAGAACAGTCTGCCACCTACAAGGGCTTCGGCACCGAGGGTGTGACCAGGAACGCGGACGGTTCCTACACACTGTTGCTGAAGGAGGGACGCCAGATCGTACGCATGACAGATGCCGCAGGCAATGCAGCATATCAGGTGCTCACTGCCAAGACGTGCCACCGCGAGATAACCAACCAGTCACGCGAGGGCAGCAAGATATTCCAGCCCGGCGACAAGGTGAAGATACAGTACAGCGGACTGCGCCATCCCGCCAACAAGCTGGCCGGTATCTACAACATGTCTGCCTATGTCACCTACAATGGCATCCCCAACGGTTCGTCCCTCATACTCGGCAGCGGCCAGTACACCTTCGGGGCCGCCGCATCGGCACAGGCAGTGACTGTGGACATACCTGCAGACTATGATATCGAGACCAATCCCGAAATCGTAATGAACGAAGGCGTAATCCAGGTGAACGGTTACGGCGACCCGATAGGCAACCATCGCCTCATCAGCCGCACTGCCGGACGGTCGGCAAACTTCACCGCCATTGCCCACAAGACCTACTTCGGTGCCATACCCGACGTACGTATACCACTGACAGCCATAAAGAACTTCAACATACATGTCAATAGCAATGTAGAGGATGCCGAGTATATCATCACGGCCGGGACGGACACTCTCCTTGCCAATAGCGAGGGCATATACAGCGGCACATACGGCACGTATGGCATCACCGGCAAGAAGGCCGGCTACCGTTGCTATCACGGCTCGTTCACGATTGACGACAATGCCAAAGGCGACCAGACCGTCGACGTGGAAATGGTTGCAGCCGGCAACGAGAAGGCTTGGGACGGAAAGACGCTTGCCGAACCAACGGCAGTAGACGGTGTCTACCAGATTGGTACTGGTACGGAAATGGCTTGGTTTGCCACCAACGTGAATGAGGGCAACAACACCGCAAATGCCGTACTGACGGCCGACATCGAGCTTGCCGACTACGACTGGACTCCTATCGGAGGTACCACCATGGCAAAGGCATACAAGGGTCACTTCAACGGTCAGGGACATACAGTAAGCGGACTCTACATCAACAGCACCGGTGCCAAGTACCAGGGCCTGTTCGGCTTCATTGCCGATGCCACAATCGAAAGTGTCACCGTTGAAGGCGAGATTGTCGCCAACCAGTATGCGGCCGGCGTTGCCGCTTATCTCGGAAGCAATGCCACTATAGACCGTTGCGTCAACAAGGCAAACGTAACGGCCGGAGTATCATACGGCGGCGGTATCACCGGTCATCTGTCAAATGCTACGTCAAAGGTGACCAACAGCTATAACCTCGGCAACATTAGCGTGGCAAACTATTGCGGCGGTATTGCCGGCGGAAACAATGCCAATGCTGTGGTGGAGAATGTGTTCAGCATCGGTGAACTCGACGGCAAGAACAATGTGGGAGCATGTGTAGGCGGCAGCACGGCCAAGAACAACATGAAGAACATGTTTGCCGTCAAGGAGTATGCCGTCACCACATCACACACTTTGGTGACCGGGGAGCAGATGGCATCAGGCGAGGTGGCATGTCTATTGGGCGATGCCTTCGGGCAGGTAATAGGCAAGGATACCCATCCCGTGCTTGGCGGTGCCAAGGTGTATAATACCAACGGAGCATATACCAACAATAACCCAGCATACGACAATATAATCAACTTCGAGGACGTTGCCCTCGGCAATGCCGAATACTGGAATGGCGCAAGTGGTGACGGTCTGTTCATGACGGCCGGCAACTACAGCTTCATGAACTACTACAACGAGAGCTACAAGTCGTGGAACGGCTTTGCCGTGTCACGCACCACGGACACCTCGTTCGCCGGTTACGGTACCGCATCCGAGTTCAATTCCTGCGTGGGCGGCGGCATGGAGTCAATGCAGTTCGCCGTAGGATACTATTCCGAGTATAACTTCCTCATGGAAGATCAGGTTCCGGCCATCTACGCCACAAAGGCGTTCCGACCCAAGTACGTGCATGTGAACAATGCCGCATCGGCCTACATCTCCATGATGAACGGAGATGACTTCGCAAAGAAGTTCACAAGTGAAGACTACTTAGTCCTGACAATCACCGGCATGACTGCCGATGACGAGGAGACGGGCCACGTGGACTTCTATCTTGCCAAGGACGGAAAGATCGTAAACGAATGGACAAAGGTGGACCTCACTCCCCTCGGTACCGTAGATCATGTGCAGTTCACCATGAAGTCATCCGACACGTCATACGGCTTCATGAATACTCCGGCATACTTCTGTATCGACAACATGGAGGCAGAACTCACCGATGACGTTCCTACAGGCATAAGCGATGTGCTTGGCGGCAACGACACCACGACAGACAAGGGCATATATGACCTCCAAGGTCGTCGTGTACTTACCCCAAGCCAAGCCGGTGTATATATCAGGAACGGCAAAAAGGTGCTCATAAGCAAGTAAGGGAACGTCTCTCCCTAAATACCTAAGGCCGGGATCCCGATTGGGAAGCCCGGCCTTCTTTATCATGATACACGCATCGTCAGCGAACCACATAACCAGGGTGTCGCAAATCGATGACACGCCTCAAAACGGCATTGATATTATACCTCGCGCCAGCGGATGCCCATACGCGCCTCGACGACATTGATGACATAATCGCCAAGTTTTTCGCACTCGTTGATGATGTCCATGTACATGGTACTGATGGCATAGGTGTACTTGTGCTCGTTGACATCGTTGATGTTGCGATTGCGCAACTGCTTGCGGTAATTGTTGATTTCGGTTTCGATATTAAGAGAACGGTTGGCGTCCACCTGCTCGCGCCGACTGTTGAGCAGGACATTCATCTGTTCCAGGCTGCTGCTGGTGAGGCTCATCATCTGATGCAGATGCTCATATTGTTCCTCTGTGAAATCTTCCTTCCCATTGACACGACGGTTGATGGTACGTGCCAGATTATAGCAACTGTCGCCGATGCTCTCCAGTTCGGAAATCTCGCGCAGCATGGAACGTATCTTGGCCTTGGTCTCATCACTGAGGTGGGCATCGCTCACGCCCTCGAGGTACTTGGCAATCTCTATCTCCATGTTGTCGCTGATGTTCTCATACTTTTCTATGCGGCTGAATAGCTTCACGAACTTTGTCTCCTCACCGGTGTGCAGCAACTCCACCACCATGGCGAACATGCGCTGTATACGCTGGGCAAAGGCCTGTATCTCCTTGCGTGCCTCAAGCACCGACAACTCGGGTGTGTTCATCAGGCCACCTGAAATGAACTGCAGGCGGAACTCCTCTTCCTCACCCACGGCACGCGGACGGATAACGTAGCACACGAGTTTCTCTATCTGGGGAATGAACCAAATGAGTATGCCGGTGTTTATCACATTGAACATTGTGTGAAAGGCGGCCAGCACGAAGGACAGTTTGGCTGCATTCTCCATGAAGCCCGGGTCAGTGTTAGTCAGTGTCTCATCGAAGCCAACAATACCGCAAACCATGTTCACGAACGGACGGAAGACGAAAAGCATCCACATGACACCGAAGAGGTTGAAGAACATGTGGGCAAAGGCCGCACGTCTGGCCGAAGTGTTTGCCGTTAAGGCGGCGATATTGGACGTTACGGTCGTGCCTATGTTCTCGCCCATTACCAAGGCTATGCCCTGATATATGGGCAACACGCCACTGGAGCACAGAATCATGGTGATGGCCATCACGGCAGCCGAAGACTGCACTGCAAAGGTCAGCACTCCGCCAAGCAACAGGAAAAGCAACGTGGTGATGAAACTGTTGGGGTCAAACGAAGAGAAGAAGTCAAGCACAGCCTGGTTGCTGCCCAGGTCCATGTCAATACCCGTCTGGCGCAACGTACCAAGCCCCAAAAACATGAACGATACGCCAAAGAGGAAGTCACCCATGCTCTTGCGCTTCTTGTTGTATATCATCAGCAGGGCAAGAAAGAAGATAGGATAGACAAACTGGGTGATGTCAAACGAGAAGCCCGCACTCATGATCCATGCCGTCAGCGTAGTGCCTATGTTGGCACCCATAATCACCGATATTGCCTGGGCCAGGGTAAGCAGTCCCGCATTCACGAAAGACACGGTCATAACCGTGGTGGCCGTTGATGACTGGACAGAGGCTGTAACGAACGTGCCGGTAAACATGCCGGCAAAGCGGTTTGTGGTCATTGCCTGCAATATATGGCGGAGCTGCGAGCCGGCCATCTTCTGCAAACTGTCGCTCATCACCTTCATGCCATACATGAGCAGAGCAAGCGACCCGATAAGTTTAAGAAAAATCCAAATCGACATATACGTTATGTTTTAGGTACCTTGACTGGATACAACCGTTCCACAAAGAAGTATTCAGGCCGGTATCCGTTACAAATATACGCATTATTTGCAACAAAAGGGCATCTCGTTTAATAATCATTTACGTTTCCTGTTAATAATCGTTGTGCCGACACTCGTTTTTACCCCTCGTTGTAGTGTCCTAACCACGAAGCAACAGTCGCGTTTGACGGTGCAGCATCCCATCACGCCCCTTTCCATGCAGTCCCGCCCCCGTCCTGTTGGAGGGCAACATTCCCGCCCGCACAGACAATATGCCATACGACAGGCCGGGCTACCCTCATGAAGAGGATAGTCCGGCCCGGACTGCCTATGTATCATTCCATGCACATGTACCTTGGTCAATATGGTACACGGCAACGAAAGGTCAAATCTTGTCCGCCTTGGTAGCCTGCACCACATTAAGGACATAGTCGGCCAACTTCTCGCACTCACTGATGAAGTCGATATAGAAGACACCTATCTGGTAGTGATACAGTCCGGCATCTATGTCCTGCAGGTTGCGGTTCTTCAGGCTGGTGCGGTAGTTGTTGATTTCGTTCTCCAGGTTGTATGACGAGTTATAGTCCACATGCTGCCCGGTGAGCCCCGCATCCACACAGACAGTCATCTTGGCCATGGCATTGCGTGCCATGCCCATGATGGTGTGCATGTTGGCCAGTTGCTGCTCGGTGAAGGGATACTTGCAATTCTGCCTGCGCCGGTTGAGCGTGCGTGCCAGATTGTAGCAAGAGTCGCCTATGCTCTCAAGCTCGGTCACCTGTCTCAACATGCGCATGATCTGCATCTTGGAGTCGACGCTCAACCTGCCCTCGCTCACCTTGTGCAGATAGTTGGCAATCTCCATCTCCATGTTGTCCGTGATGTTCTCATACTTCTCTATACGGGAGAAGAGCTGGTTGAAGTCATCATCCTTGTCCGTATGCATCAGGTCGTCCACGAAACCGGCCATGCGTTCGCAACGCTGACAGAAACTCTTCACCTCCTTCTGTGCCTCCAGTATACTCAATTCAGCCGTAGACAATATGCCGGCAGATATGTATTGCAGCCGATATTCCTCCTCGGACTCCGTCTGTGGTATGACCCAGCACACAAATGCCTCTATCTGCTTGACGAAGCCTATGAGTATGACGGTGTTGAGCACATTGAATGCCGTATGGAAACTGGAGAGCTTGAAGAGTTCGTTGCCTCCGCCCATCACGTTGTCCACGAACCAGCTTACGGCATCGCAGGCAGGATAGAACACCAGCAAGACAACCACCACACCGAAGACATTGAAGAACATGTGGGCCAGTGCGGCACGCCTTGCCTGTGTATTGGCAGTGAGCGATGCCATGAAGGCTGTGATGGTGGTGCCTATGTTCTGGCCCATGGCCAAGGCTGCTGCCTCCTCGAAGCTGAAGCCGGGGATGTTCATGCCGAAGAGCATGAGGGTGATGGCCATTGTGGCGGCAGAAGCCTGCACTATCATCGTTACAATTGCGCCCACTACCACGAAGAGCAATATGGTCAGGAAAGAGTCCTGGGGCACCACTGCCAACATGTTGGCCACAATGCCGCCTATGTTCATGGCCACGGCAGCTTCCTGCAGATACGACAGGCCCATGAACAGGAAAGAGAAGCCGAAGATGAACTCGCCCACGTTCTTCCTATTGCCCTTGCTGCTGAATATCAGAGGCATGCCCACAGCCAGCAAAGGGATGGCGAAGGCCGCGATATTCACCTTGAAGCCTACGGCGGAGATAATCCACGCCGTTACGGTGGTACCGATGTTGGCACCCATGATGACGCCTATGGCCTGGCTGAGCGTCATGAGTCCGGCGTTGACGAAGCTCACTACCATCACCGTAGTGGCGGAAGAGGACTGGATGAGGGCAGTGAGGATAATGCCGGTGAACACACCCACGAAGCGGTTCCTGGTCATCAGGCCCAGGATGTTGCGCAGACGTTCGCCCGCAAATTTCTCCAGGCCCTCGCTCATTACCTTCATGCCATACAGAAAGAGGCCGAGCGAGCCAAAGAGTGCAAAGATGCTTATAATCGTACTCATTTATATTGAAGATGTTGACTGGTTAGTATGATATGTCATGGCCGTGCCAATACCCGCGGCATGTCCCCACAAGGCCCCGGCACAAGGAAAGGCCCTACCGCCGCCTGGCGATATAGTTGTCCCTGCTGCGGCACACCTGCGATGCGTACTCCGTACCGCGTGCCACCAGTGCCGCCCATCCCTCGCGGTCCATTCCCTGGATGTCCCGCCGTCGTATGCCACGGGAGTGCATGGCACAGAGGAAGCCGGCATTGAAACTGTCGCCCGCACCCACAGTGCTGACTATCTCTTCCCTGGGCAGCAGCGGCACGTCGAAGTCATGTATGGCTGTCGGGGTGCAGATGATTATATGTCCGGCTCCAGCCGTGCAGATGAACACCGGGCAGAGGGCGGCGATGTGACGTCGGTATATCTCCTCAGGATCGGTGCAGTCGAACAGCACACGGAAGTCATCGGCACTGCCCCTGACAATTGTGCTCAAGGCACAGTTTTCCATGATGCGTGGCATCAGTTCGTCCAGCTGGTGCTGATGCGACTTGCGCAGGTTCACGTCGTAATATATTACCGTCCCGGCACGATGGGCTGCCTCCAGCGTGTCCTTGACCTGGGGTCGCAGGCCGCAGCACACGGAATAATAGGAGCCGTAGAGCATGTAGTCCATATCAGTGAACTCCGGCAGGCTGTACCCGCCGGCAGCAGCCAAGGGCTCCTCCTTGTAGAAGGTGTAGTCGGCATCGCCGTTGATGTCCAAGTAGGCCAGGGAAAGGGCGGCACGTTCGTCCTCACGCATTTGGAAATACTCGGTGGAGATGTCGTTTTCGCGCAGGAAGTCCGCTATCTCCTGCCCCACGCGGTTGTTGCCCGTATATCCCATGAACAGGCAGGGCACGCCGCTGCGTCCCACGGAAATCAGACTATTGAACGTACTGCCTCCCGGCACGGCGGCAAAGGGAACATACGGGGAGCGACCATCCGGACTGCCTCCCTCCTGCCGGTGGAAGAGAATGTCCATGACAGTCTCTCCCATTCCTATGATTCTTGAGGTCATGTTATTTGGTATGCGTGTGTGGTTAGAATATGTATGCATGGCAACCAACGGGTGGCGTGACCACTACACCTTATTTATATATAGGCACAGGTCCGGCACGAGTGGTGCAAATGAAAAGGCCCCCTCCGTTCCCGTGTGTAGGGGAACGGCAGGGGGCATGATATATGCACGTCAGTCTGCCTTGTCTTGCATTAGCAGTATATGGATGTGGCAGATGTTCATGACGTTCAGTCGGCTATGACAGAGAACTCGGCACCTGTGGCAAAGTCCTGACCGTCCTGGCTGGACAGGGCACGGAAGCGGAAGTAGCGTGCCTTGACGGGAGCCTTCAGCATGACGCGCTTCTCCTTGCGGTTGTTCTCGAATGCGCCCTTGTGCACGGGCTCGCCCCAGTTCTTGCCATCCTGGCTTACATAGACCTCATAGTCCCTGATATTGCCGTTGTTGTTGTCCTGACGAGGCTGGTAGATGAAGCCCTTGATGTTCTTGGTGTCGCCTGCATCGAAGTCCACCCAGTGGGGATACTTGGCCACGGTGACGCTGTACATGGTGTGCCAATAGGTGTTGACGTCGCCGTCCACCAGATGTGAGGCATTGCCCTCTCCGTGCTCCTCGCTACTGGCGAAGATAACCTCGGTGTTGATCTTCTCTATCTTGGGATAGGTCATGGTCACTCGCAGGTTGGGTTCGCTCTTCTCGTAGGCAGTGATGGTGCCGCCGTCGCGGAACGGAATGGGACCTTCGTAGACGTGAGCCTTGCGTTCGTTGCCCACCTTGTACATGATGGTGGCACCCTCGTTGCCGCTCTCAATGATAATATCGCCATTCTTCTGCTGCTGCATCAGCAAAGGCTTTTGGCTGGCGGGGCTGACATGCGCGCCACCCTTGGCTGCAACAGGACGGATGATGAAGCCCATGCGGGTGGGAACGCCGAAAGCACGGTCCTCGGTGAATGGGCCGCCCTGACCGCAGGAGTTACCGCCCAAGCCGGTCACCTTGGAGTCGATGGTCACGTATGTGCCGTCGCTCTTGGGCAGACGGTGGGGATGTGAAGCCATGGTCATATCCAAGGCATTGTAGCCGAGGGCAGACACGGCATAGGGGTTCTCGTTTACAATAAGCAGGCCATTGCCCTTGGCATCGGTGAGGGAAGCCCAACGGGTCTCCTCATGGTTGCCCATCTGCTGGGGCTTGGGGAAGTTGGCAAACTGCTCGGCCACGGTAGAGTGGTACTCCTCGATGAAGGCACCGGTCTTGCGGTCGTTGTAGTTGTCCACGGGACCACGGCCATAGTAGTTGAAGCGGTCAAACTTGGAAGGCAACTTCATCTCGTAGCCCAAGCGTGCCAGAACGAGTGATGGATTGTTGGACGTGATGGCGGCCTGCAATTCAATGGAGCCATCGGGATAGACGGTCCATATCTGATTGGTGACGAACTTGAAGTCATCGTCGCCAAAGGGCTGGTCCGTGTTCTCCTTCAGAGTGTGTATACCACTGTCGTAGCGACCATTCTTGCTCTCGAGGCGCGCACCATTAGGAGCCTGTGACACGATGGTGTATGACATTACCTTCTTCTCTCCGTCCTTGTAAGCTATGCCCACAGCGCTCAGCACCTTGGGCTGGAGATTGTGCAGACCGTTCTGGAACCAAGGCTGGTAGCACCAGTTGTCGTTGCTTACAAAGGCACGGAAAGCATTGAGACGGGGACCGTTGCCATCGGCTATGACCTTCTCGTTGCCGTAGGTCAACTCATGAATGGTACCGGTCTGGTTATCGAAAACTACCTTGAAGTCCTTGCCGGTAATGGTGCTCCAGCGCTCTTCGCCAAGGGGCTTCACTCCCTCAGTGCCCTTGACCACCTCGGTAATGGAAGGAGCCTTGTCTGCCTTCTTCACCAAGAGTTGCTCCTCGGCCTGCACATAACCGGCTTTGGCCCAAGGCATGTCTTGAGGAAGC
Organism: Prevotellaceae bacterium UBA711; assembly: GCA_002297545.1. Lineage (GTDB taxonomy): Bacteria > Bacteroidota > Bacteroidia > Bacteroidales > Bacteroidaceae > Physcousia. The sequence goes on from DBLZ01000054.1 coordinate 42,833, forward strand.
AGGAACTGTACCTTTACGAAGTACTCGCCGTCTGCATCCAGTTTGGCAAAGTCATAGGCGATGCGGTTGACCTTCTTCATGCGGGGACCGTGTATCATGCGGTTTTCCATCATGGGCAGGTTGTCCTGCACGCACTTGCCGTCTTTCCACAGCGAAGCCTTCACGGCATACTGCAAGGGCACGAAGTAGTTCTTGTTGTACACCTCTATGGCGCCCTTCTCGGCATCCACCATCTTTACGGACACGGGCTGGTAGACCTTCTTCACCTCATAGTACTGGGGCTTGGGCTCGCGGTCGCCGAAGATGATGCCGTTCATCACGAACTGGCCGTCGTTCGGCGTATCGCCGAAGTTGCCGCCGTAGGCCAGATAGCGTGTGCCGTCGGGCTCATAGTTATACAAAGACTGGTCCACCCAGTCCCAGATGGCACCGCCGCAGAAGAAGTTGGTGCTCTCAATGGCATCCCAATAGTCCACCAGGTTACCTACGGCATTACCCATGGAGTGGGCATACTCCGAGATGTGGAAGGGATACTTGATGCCGTACTTGCCGGTCACGGCACCGCGCACCCATCCGATGGAGGGATACTGGTTGGAACCCATGTCCACAATGTCATTGTTGCGCTCGTACTGCACGGGGCGTGTGGTGTCAAAAGCCTTGAGTATCTTGTAGGCGGTCACAAAGTTCTTGCCGGGACCGGCCTCGTTGCCCAGTGACCAAATGACGATGCTGGGGTTGTTCACGTTGGCGTGAACCATCTCCATCACACGTGCCACGTGTGCGGCCTCCCACTCCTTGGGATGCGACAGGGATGCATCGCCGTAATAGTACTCGTGGCTCTCGATGTTGGCCTCATCCTCCAGGTAGATACCGTACTTGTTGCAGAGGAAGTACCAATAGGGATCGTCGGGATAGTGCGAATTGCGGACATGGTTGATGTTGGCACGCTTCATCAGCATCACCTCTTCCTCCATCATCTCGCGTGTGATGGCGTGGCCCACGGCGGGATGGCACTCGTGACGGTTAACGCCCTTGAGCTTCACAGGCTGACCGTTGACATAGTAGTAGCGACCGGCAAGTCCGAACTCGTCCTCGCTGGCAGGGGTGTCCTTGATTTCCACCTCGCGGAAGCCGACAACGGTGGAAACAGTCTCCAGAGCGTTGCCCTTCTTGTCCATAAGCTGACCCACGAGAACATAGCGGTAGGGTGCCTCGGCAGACCACTTCTTGGGGTCGGTCACCTTCATTTCCACCTTCACCTCGGCCTTACCGTCAAGCTTGGCCAAGGCTATGGGAGCACTCTCCACCTCGGTGTTGGCCACCAGGGTGTTCTCCTCGCTATAGAGTTTGTAGGCATAGAGGGTATAGCGCATCTTCAGGTCCTTGAGGTTCTTCTTGGACGTGTTCAGAAGCTGTGCGCTGATGTTGAGGGTGGCGTTGGTGAAACTGTCGTCCAGGTCGCATTTTGCCACGAGGTCGCGGACACGCACGGCGGGACGGCTGTGCAGGGCCACGGTGCGGAAGATACCGGGCAGGCGGAACATGTCCTGTGCCTCCAGGAAGGAGCCGTCGCTGGAACGGTACACCTCCACTGCCACGGTGTTTTCGCCCTCCTTGTTGAGGTACGGGGTGATGTTGAACTCGGCCGTATTGCGTGAGTTCTTGGAGAAGCCCACATAGTGGCCGTTGATCCAGAGGTAGAAGAACGAGTCCACACCGTCGAAGGAGATGAACACCTCGCGGCCCTTCCAGTCTGCGGAGACGGTGAAGGTACGCAGGTATGAGCCCACCTCATTGGGGCACTTGGCCACGGTCCAGCTGTCGGGAGCCTTGCGCATGACGCCGCCCTTCCAGTCGTCCACGGCCACACGGTGCTGGAAGATGACAGGCTGGTTCACGTAGATGGGCGTGCCATACTTCTGGGTGCCGTCCTTCTGCAGGCCCACGATGTTCCAAGAGGAGGGCACAGGGATATTGTCCCATGCCGTGGCATCGAAGCCTGGCTTGTGGAAATCAGCGGGACGCACGTCGGGACTGGGTGCCCAGTGGAACTTCCATGTTCCGTTGAGCGACTGCCAATACTTGCTGTTCTCGGGCAGCACCTTGCGTGCCTGCCCCACGTTCTCGAAGGAGAAGAACCAGGCATGGGGCTGCTCCTTGTTCAGGCTGAGGTCCTGCACGGACTCCCACTCCTTACCCGTGGGGGCAAGCTCGGTGCCGTACCTGAACCCTGCCAGGTCTTCGGCACATGCCATACCGGACAGACCGGCCAACATGGTGCATACTGTCAGAAGTCTTTTAATCATGTCAAATTTGTATTTAGGTTTTCTATTGTCTAAGTCCACAACGCCTGCCACGACATGTCACGCCGGCATTCGTGTGGACAAAGATATAAAAAAGAATAATACATTCCTAAGGAAAACCTTGTTTTTTACGTTCCTGGCCCTTAATCCCCCTTAAACTCAAATCGTCATTGGCAAAATAGTAGGTGCGCAGTCCAGGCGCACCGTTACATGCATCTCTCATTAGAGCGCAGTGGAACAGTGCGCCTACCATCTGGTCAGCTGGTATGTCCGGTTGGTGAGGCCATACAACGCCACCTTGGACGGCCGACACCGACTTTCTATGAAAGGATAAGGCCATAGTCTGTCTCGTCACGGCAAAAGACAAAAAGCGTGGGGACGAAAGCAAGAGGCAAGACCTTCTTGCTTTCGTCCCCACGGGATGCGACCGTCTTTCCGGCCCGGTGTCCGTGTGAGGCCGCGGATGCCCCACATCAATGTTCAGCAGCTACGCATAGGATTACCATCCCTGTTCCCACAGATTAGGAGCAGAGGGAGTGTTGTCCTCACGGCTATACTGTTCGAAACCGCCCTTGTTACCTTCGGTGATTTCGATACCTTCTTGGGTAGACAAGGCTACAATTGTCTCACAACCGATATTGTAGCACTCGACCGCAGGCTTGATATATTCCTTCTTCATAATTTTAGCTCTCTTTTTTACGTTATGTTTGTTCGAGTCGCCCCGCCCCGTTCGCGCCATCCCGGCGGGAAACGGGCGGGAAACTCAGGATCATTGGACCCTACTTATATAACAATTACATTATACTTATCGTTCCATCGTCAAGGCGCAAGCCTCATCCGGCGGGACTGGCCCATACGCCATGGCGAAAGGACAGATCGTCCGGCGGGCATTGCGCATCAGACCTACTTGAGAATAATCTTGCCATTGACAATGTTCAGGCCCTTCTGCATCTTGTTCATACGCTGGCCGGACATGTTGTATATCACACCGTTGCCCTGCTTGGCCTCAGTGTCAAATATACCGTCTATGCCTGTTTCCGTGTCACCCTCAAAGAACAGGGCAGCGTATCTGGCTGCGGCAGCAGGCAAGGTCAGGTAACATTTGTTCTTGGCCGCATCATAGCTTGTTCCTTCGGCCACACGGTAGAAGCCCATCTTATCATTGTACTTGGACAGGATGTAACTGCCAGCGGGAACCGTAGCATTGTCTTCCAACACACCGATCAGCAAACCTGCGGTCTGGTTTGTCGTGGCAGCGCCGGTGCTATAGCCTATGAACTGATACTTTTTGCCCTGCTGAGCCTCGCCAACCTTGATGATAAACGGAGTGTTCTTGTTTACACCATCGCCAACCTCTGCTAAAGTCAGGATATTGCCCTCTGTAGCTGCGCAAGAATATCGTGTCCATCCCTCAGGCTTTGACCAGTTGACCGGCAGGATGATGGTTGCCCACTCGGCGGCCTTAGTCTCATAGACTACAGAGAGAAGAGCACCGTAAGAATTCACTGCGTTTACATAAGGAGCTACGTAAATCATGGCCTGGAAGAGCTGATGTACCTTCTCCTGTGTTGCCTCGTCGACAGACAGACCTAACTTGTCGATAGCACTGTTAATGTCCACAGGATTTCCAAACTCGGTCGGAGAAATGACCTTATAGGCGTCTTCAGCTAATTCGATCTTGGCCGGTGCCGTTTCCGTATAGGGATTGGACTTATACCAGTCAGCGCACATTTGTGCCAAATCTTCCTCCGAAGCACTTACTTCATATATATAGTGATGGGCATTGTCTCCTGTCCAATAATTCACATTACCGTTAGTTTCAACATTTACCTGACGGCCTCCGAACATGATGTTCCATTGTGCAGCGGCTGTGGAAGTAGGAGCGGCATGCAATCCATACGTGAAAGCATAGTCCTTGCTTGTTCCTATCACTGTTGTGTTATCTCCACCTGCAGGAACATATTGTGGATACAGACCTGAGTATACATTCTTCAGATAGTACTGTTCACCATCTTGCACGCACTGCCATATAAATGTCGGGTCATTGTCGCATGTTGTTTCATCGGTAACAGACTTATTCTTCACATTAAGAGTGTAACCATCAAGACCCATATAAGTTCCGCGAGTCGTACTCTTGATGCGATAATAATTACCGGCGACAGGGCCGTTAAGTGTGTAAGCATTCATACACTGCTGCTTGGCAGCCAACGCAGCAGCCTCATCCGCAGCATTCTGCAATGCAGCCTTAGCCGCTGCCAGCGCATCGCTATTGACTGTGTACTGGCCAAATCCGGAACCAACAGATATTGCTGCCTCCCATGCCTCATATTCTTGTTGTACATGGGCAACAATCTTCTTCTGTATAGTCTCAAGCAACGCTGCCTCAGCAACGCCCACCCCTGTTATTTGTAACTTGTTGCCAGCGTCAGCAGTACTCCATCCGTCAATGGTAATCTGTCCACTGCCACCAAAATTGAAATGATTGCCATCCTCTGAATCAATCATCAAGGGCCATGCATCATCTCCACTTGCCTTTACCGTCCAGTATACCTCACAGTCGTCTGTGAGAGAGGCATTATTGCTGCTTTTACTCATAAACTTGCCGGCTCCCACATTGAAGAAATAGAAATGGTCATTGGAGCCGGCCATCCTAACGGCGACAAACTGATGGTTCTGGTTGGTCGCGTCAAGTGCGGCACCAACACAGTTGGCGCTACTGCCATCCCAAGTAATTGCATTGCGGCTGCTTTGGATAGTGTAGATGCGGCCAGTCTGGATGTCATCTACAGTTGTAACCAAGCCTGTAATTACTTCCTGAACAATCCAGCAACTGCCATTGTCGGCAGTTGCATTGTCTTGCCACAGGCCAACAGTGATATTTGTATTGTCAAGAGGATTGTCAGCACCATTAGTGCCCTTAAACCAATTCATATACTTGGCCTCAACACCTGTGCTGTTAAAGGGCGCAAAGCAATACACATTCCCAATATCGCCTCTTCCATCTTGTATTTCATAATGCCATGACTCCGCGCTCTCCTGGGCATCAATCAGACTTACAAAACCTGTCTTGTTGTCGTAACTACCCGCCTTGGTATAGGACAACCACTTTTGGGATGTCACGCAATAAATCTTGTAGGCATTCTCCGTACCCTCCACGCTGTAGAAAGCAAACTGTGCGGCATTGCCAAGAGTTTGGGTAGGACCGGTGGCACTATTCATATAAACACCATTACCATTCTTCATGGTATACACATGTTCGGGTGAGGCGACATCGGTAGAGACCTGTATCGTCTCCGTCGCCTGTCCCCATGATGCTCCTGCAAACATGGCAAGCAACATCAAAATTGAAGTAAGTTTCTTCATTGTAATTGTAGTTTGAAATTATATTTGATATATGATCATCCGTCAGGATAAAAAAGCACACATTTCACTTTTTCACCGACACAAAGATATGTTATTTTATGTTACACACCAAATGTTTACACGAACATTTGCAGGAACTATTCAAAAAAAATTCAAAAACATACGTCATTTCCCCCGACCCGACAACATACACGGATAACAAGCAAAACTATGGTATGTTCCATAGGAATACCCGCGTATGTCGTTTCTGTCCCCGTCCGGCATCATTATCCCAAACCGTCATCAGACCGACAATGGGGGTAAGAGCCGGTTCTTTGTCATTGTATTTTCAGACGTTTTGCCTTTATACGCCGCAGTCTTGTTTCCCGTGTTGGGATAATGTGCATTCCAGCGTCTGCCGATGCGCATGGCAAGGACACGCAGGATTCCATGTCGGCATGCCATGGAGCGACGTTGCAATGAACAGGTTCTTGCAGAAGCATAAACCGGTTTATCCGCCCTCATAAACCGGTTTTCGCACCCGAAAGAACCGGTTTATTCACCCCACTGCCAGTGGAACGGAAGCCGACAACACATGGAGCGGGAGCACACGGCACACGGGATGCGCCTCCGGTTCCGCCTAAACGTTTCCTAATATGTTGCAAGAATTTATGTTTATTCCCACACAAAACGAAGCCTTGTTTTAATAATAAATGCAAATTCATTTCAATAAGAGTTAACCATTGTTAAACGGGGGGGGGGGGGGGG
>DBLZ01000054.1:49579-67116 GCA_002297545.1 Prevotellaceae bacterium UBA711
GGGGGGGGGGGGGGGGTAAAACACACTGTATTTATTTTCTCCGTATGTTTGCGAATGAAAAGGCGAGACCTCGGGAGTAAAGGTGCCCTTGTTCCGAAGCCGCGCCCTCATAGCCAAACAATACAATAAGGGCACCACTTTAATCTCTCTTAATTTATGAAAAAGAGTGTTTTCCTTTGCAGTGCTGTCTTGATGATGATGGCATCATGTTCCACCACTTTCACAACAAAGACGTCTACCACAGCCAATGTGCCCCAGTCTCTGCTTTCCGCCACTGTAGCCGACCTTGACGTTGCCAAAGAGCGCATCACCTACACCATCGCTCCTTCCAAAGAGATCCAGCGCTGTGGCGAAGCCAACGTGAAACGTGCGGTAGAAGCTGAAGCATTGGATGCATACGCCAAAAAGACCGGCAAGACAGCCGACCTGTTGCTGGAACCCGAGTATATCATCAGCAGGACCCGCAAGTTCTTCAGGGGTACCAAAGTGACCAGCATCACTGTAACCGGCCGTCCGGCAAGCTACAAGAACTTCCATTCTCTCAACGACTCTGTATGGTGCAACCCCATCTTCCGCGCCGGTTACAAAAACTCCGTCAAGAAGGAAAACGGCGGTCTTCTCAAAGGCATGTTCGGCAAATAATGCCATTGCATAGCCTAATATCAACATAAAAGACTTTGCAGTTATGAAAAAAGCAATTGGCATTATGGCTGTAGCCTCTCTGCTGCTATCGGCCTGTGATACGCTGCAAAAGACAGCTACCACAGCAAACATAAGCACGCAAATACACAGCGCTGCCACCGTAGCCGACCTGAAAGTAGGTGATCGCATCTCCTACACCATGACACCGAGCAAGGATGTGCTCCGCGGAGGTGAAGCCAACGTCAGACACGTGGCAGAGGCAGAAGCCCTGACAAAGAAAGGCGGCAATGCAGACATATTGCTGGAACCCAACTACACCATAACAAAAAAGCGCGGGTTCTTCACCAACAAGATCACATCCATCACCGTGAGCGGTCGCCCGGCATTCTACACCAATTTCCGCTCCCTGCCCGACTCTGTGCTGTGCAATCCCATATTTCGCGGCATCAAGACAGCGAAAAAGTTCTCGCCGGCCCAACGTCCCACGACAAAGGCTTTGTCTGCAGTAACGTACGACAGCAAGGCAAGGAACCTGAGACAGCGAGGACTGAGCATGCAGTTTGAACTGGACCCGGGTGCCTGCTTTTTGGATAATGATCACCATGACGCATATCCTATGGTAGCCTTTTTGCTGAATCCCGCCTACAATATCAATTCCCGTTGGGCAGTAGGCCTTGGCATAGGTTTCAATTACCAAGGTAACGAAGCAGACATCTGGTCCGTCCCCCTGTATGTCCATGCCCGCCACTACTTCTCTCCCTCGGTGAAATCATGGTTTGTGGACGGACGTTTGGGCAGCAATATCGCATGCGACGAGAACATCTCTTCAGGTGCATACGTGGGAGTAGGCATAGGCTACAGCTTCAAGTATTTCGAAATAGCCGCACGCTACAATTACACAGGCAGTTACTATGCCGGAGGAGACAACGAGTACGAGTGGGAAGACTGGGATGACTTCGGATACGAGAGTGAAAAGAGCCGCTATGTCCATCAGGCCCTTCTGTCTCTTGCATGGAAATTCTGACCCCGTCCTTTGCATCACACTATCGGGCCATGTGCCCGTGTCACGCACTATCATGAAGGCGCACAATCATTGCGGTTGTGTGCCTTCTTTGCACAAATAAAGACGATTTTATTTTGCGTTACGCCGACTATATCGTACCTTTGCAGTCGGAATAATCAGCATAAGACATTTAAGATGAGAGAGTACGACTTTCGCGGCATCGAAGCCAAATGGCATGCCCGCTGGGTGGCCAACAAGACATACCATGTGACCGAAGACGAGACGAAGCAGAAGTTCTATGTCCTGAACATGTTCCCCTACCCCAGCGGCGCCGGCCTGCACGTGGGCCATCCCTTGGGCTACATAGCCAGCGACATCTATGCCCGCTTCAAGCGTCAGCAGGGCTACAATGTGCTCAATCCCATGGGCTACGACTCATACGGTCTGCCCGCAGAGCAGTATGCCATACAGACGGGGCAGCATCCCGAGATAACCACCTTCCGCAACATAGACCGCTATCGCGAGCAACTGGACAAGATAGGCTTCTCCTTTGACTGGGACCGCGAGGTGCGCACCTGCGACCCCGGCTACTACCACTGGACCCAGTGGGCATTCCAGCAGATGTTCCGCTCATACTTCTGCACCTCGGCCAACAAGGCCATGCCCATAGACTCGCTGATCCGGCACTTCGAGACCCGCGGCACCGAGGGCATCACGGCCGCAAGCAGCGAGGAACTCTCCTTCACGGCCGCCGAGTGGCAGGCCATGAGCGAGGAGAAGAAGAGCCGCACCCTGATGAACTACCGCATAGCCTTCCTGGGCGAGACGATGGTGAACTGGTGTCCCAAACTGGGTACAGTGCTGGCCAACGACGAGGTGATCGACGGAGTGAGCGAGCGAGGCGGCTATCCCGTGGAGCAGAAGAAGATGCGCCAGTGGTGCTTGCGCGTCAGCGCCTACGCCCAGCGCCTGCTGGACGGCTTGCAGACACTGGAGTGGAGCGACAGCATCAAGGAGACGCAGAAGAACTGGATAGGCCGCAGCGAGGGTACCGAGGTACGCATCGGCGTGGCAGACAGCGACGTGGAGTTCACCATCTTCACCACACGTGCCGACACCATGTTCGGCGTGACATTCTTCGTCCTCGCTCCCGAGAGCGAACTGGTGCGGCAGCTGACCACCGCCGGGCAGAAGGCCGAAGTGGACAAGTATCTGGCCTACGTCAAGGGCCGTACCGAGCGCGACCGCATGATAGACCACACGGTCACCGGCGTATTCTCCGGCTCATACGGCATCAATCCCATCACCGGCGACAAGTGCCCGATATACATCTCCGAGTACGTGCTCTCGGGCTACGGCACAGGCGCCATCATGGCTGTGCCCGCCCACGACTCACGCGACTATGCCTTTGCACGTCACTTCGACCTGCCCATCATTCCGCTGATCGAAGGAGCCGACGTAAGTGAGGAGAGCTACGATGCCAAGGAGGGCACCGTGATGAACTCTCCCATGGCGGGCAAGACAGCCTTCAAGGGTTTCTCGCTGAACGGTCTGAGCGTGAAAGAGGCCATCGCCGCAACAAAAAAGTTTGTCAGCGAGAACGGCCTGGGCCGCGTGAAGGTGAACTTCCGCCTGCGCGACGCCATATTCTCCCGCCAGCGCTACTGGGGCGAACCTTTCCCCGTCTACTACAAGCACGGCATTCCCTGCATGATTCCCGAGGAGTGTCTGCCCGTGGAACTGCCCCAGGTAGAGAACTTCCTGCCCACAGAGAGTGGCGAGCCTCCCCTCGGCAACGCCCAGATATGGGCATGGGACGAAGTGAACCGCAAGATCGTGGACAAGGCGCTCATCGATGATAAAACCATATTCCCCATAGAGCTGTTCACCATGCCCGGCTTTGCCGGCTCCAGCGCCTACTACCTGCGATACATGGATCCCAGCAACGACCACGCCCTGGTGGACGACCGGGTGGCAGCATACTGGCAGAACGTGGACCTCTACGTGGGAGGCAGCGAGCATGCCACCGGCCACCTCATCTACTCCCGCTTCTGGAACAAGTTCCTCTTCGACCTGGGCGTGAGCAAGCAGGAGGAGCCTTTCCACAAACTCATCAACCAAGGCATGATACAGGGCCGAAGCAACTTCGTGTACCGCATAAAGGACACCAACACGTTCGTCAGCCTCGGCCTCAAGGACCGGTACGACACCACACCCATACACGTGGACGTGAACATCGTCAGGAACGACATACTGGACGTGGATGCCTTCAAGGCATGGCGTCCCGAGTACGAGACCGCAGAGTTCATCCTGGAGGATGGCAAGTATGTCTGCGGATGGGCCGTGGAAAAGATGTCCAAGAGCATGTTCAACGTGGTGAACCCCGACATGATAGTGGAGCGCTACGGTGCCGACACCCTGCGCCTCTACGAGATGTTCCTTGGCCCCGTGGAGCAGAGCAAGCCCTGGGACACTAACGGCATAGACGGCTGCCATCGCTTCCTGAAGAAATTCTGGCAGCTCTTTTGGGACAAGGAGGGCAACCTGCCGGCAGACGCCACGGAACCCACGGCCGACAACATGAAGACCCTGCACCGCCTCATCAAGAAAGTGACCGCGGACATAGAGGCATTCTCCTACAACACTTCCATCTCGGCCTTCATGGTGGCCACCAACGAGCTCACCGCCCAGAAATGCCGCAGCCGCGAGGTGCTGATGCAGATGGTCACGCTCCTGGCACCCTTTGCCCCGCATATCGCCGAAGAACTATGGGAGGCCATGGGCGGCGAGGGCAGCGTGTGCGATGCACAGTGGCCCAGTTTCGACGAGAAGTTCCTGGTGGAGAGCAGCGTGCAGCTTGGCGTGCAGTTCAACGGCAAGGTGCGCTTCTCCATGCTCTTCCCCACAGATGCCACTCCCGAGGAGATGGTACGCCTGGCCACCGAAGCCCCAGAGGCGCAGAAGTATCTCGAGGGCAAGCAGGTGGTGAAGACCATCGCCGTGCCCAAACGCATCGTCAATATCGTGGTGAAGTAGTCACACGGAAAACGTGCAACACAATACAGCAAGTCCTATGAAGACCAAAGAAGCACTGACCGAACAACGTGAACGACTGCAGAGCCGCCTACGCAAGTACCACATCCTGGACCTGATAAAGGACCTCATATTCATAAACCTTGGCATGGCCATCTACGACGTGGGATGGGCGCTGTTCCTGTTGCCGTACAAGATCACCACCGGCGGCGGTGCCGGCCTGTGTGCCATCATACAGTATGCCACAGACTTCCCCATGCAGTACAGCCTGCTGATAGTGAACGCCGGCCTGCTGCTGCTGGCATGGTGGCAACTTGGACTTAATTTCACCCTGAAGACGCTCTACGCGGTCCTCTCCCTCACGCTCTACCTGCAGATAGGCCAGGACATCGTCAGTGTGCCCGAGTATGGGCTATGGCAGGTGCTGGGCGAGAACCAGGAGGGTATGGCCTGTATCTTGGGCGCTATACTCAACGGTATAGGAATAGGCATGGTATTCATGAGCGGCGGCAGCACAGGCGGATGGGATATCATAGCCTCTATCGTGAACAAGTACAAGAACGTGAGCATAGGCCGTGTGCTCCTGTACCTGGACCTCTTTGTCATAGGCAGCTGCTACTTCCTGTTCCACAGCTGGCAGATGGTGGTCTTCGGCTACGTCACCCTGGTGATATACACCTTCGCCGTAGACACGATGATAAACTCGTCCAAACAGGACATACAGTTCACCATCTACACGCTGCATCACAACGTGATGGTGGAGTCCATCCGTTCCAACACCGGCCACACGGCCACGCTGATGTTCGGCGAGGGCGGCTTCACGCACAACCAGATGCGGGTGGTGGTGACCATAGTGCACAAAAGCGAACAAGTGAACATGTTGCGCCTGATACGCGACACCGACCCCGATGCCTTCGTCACCTTCCACCGCGTGGAGGGAGCCTTTGGCAAGGGTTTCAATGTAATCAAAGCATAACATCAAGGAGAACTACACATGTTAAAGTTAGAATGGAGCGACCTCGTTCCCTCCGGTAAAGACCTGCTGATGATAACCGCCGGACTGGTTATCTATGCCATAGGCTTCTCGTGTTTCATCCTGCCGTATGAGATGACCAGCGGCGGTGTCTCCGGTATAGGTGCCCTGATCTTCTACGTCACGGGCTTCCCGCCTTCCTATACCTATTTTATAATAAACCTGGTGCTGCTGGCCTTTGCCACAAAGATCCTGGGCGTGAAATACACGGTGAAGACCCTCATTGCCACGGCCATGATCTCCATACTGATAGGCGTGGGGCAGTCAGTGGCCACCAGCCCTACAGGCGAACTGTACAAAGTGGTAGGCGAACAGAAGTTCATGGCATGCGTCCTCGGCGGCCTGTCCGAGGGCATAGGTCTCGGTCTGGTGTTCCAGGCAGGCGGCAGCACAGGCGGCTCTGATATCATTGCCTCCATCATCAACAAGTACAAGCCCATCAGCCTGGGACGCGCCATGCTGATGGTGGACATCTTCATCGTATCGCTCAACTGGTTCGTCCTGCAAGACGTAGAGACCCTGGTAATGAGCTACTGCATGATGTTCATCGCCATCAACATGATAGACTACGTTGTCAACGGTGCACGTCAGAGCGTACAGTTCATCATCGTGTCGGAAAAGTACGAGCAGATAGCCACACGCATCAACAACGAACTGGACCGCGGTTGCACCATACTCGAGGGTCACGGATGGTACAGCAAGCAGAAACGCCCCGTGCTCCTTGTCCTGGCCAAGAAGTTTGAACGCAAGGACATCTTCAACCTCATCCACAAGGAAGACCCCAAGGCATTCGTGTCCATGTCCAACGTGGAAGGCGTCTTTGGCGAAGGCTTCGATCCAATAAAGAAGTAACAACCACAGGTGGTGAAAGGAACAACGGCATTACGTACCCGCGGCCTTCACCACCTGTTTCATCCCATATAGTGCATCCCCCATGGTATTCGCCACGAACAACGAACACAAGCTGAGAGAGATACGTCAGATCCTTGGCGACAAGACCGAGATACAAGGACTTTCTGACATAGGCTGCACCGAGGACATTCCCGAGGACAGCGATACCCTGGAGGGCAATGCCCTGCAGAAGGCGCGCTACGTGGCCGAACGATACGGCGTGGACTGCTTTGCCGACGACACCGGCCTGCACGTGGATGCTCTCGACGGAGCGCCGGGAGTCTATACAGCCCGCTTCGGAGCCATGAACGGCTTCGGCGACAGCCACGACTCGCAGGCCAACATCCGTTGCCTGCTTTCCAAAATGGAAGGCAAGACGGACCGCCGCTGCCGCTTCCGCACCATCATAGCCCTGGTGCGCCACACCGACAACGGAACCCTGGAGGAGCACCTGTTCGAGGGCGTGGTAGAGGGCAAGATAGTCACCTCGCTCCGCGGTACCAACGGCTTCGGCTACGACCCGATCTTCGAGGTGGAAGACACGGGGCTGACCTTTGCAGAGATGGGAGCCGAGGGCAAGAACGCTCTGTCCCACCGTGCACGTGCCGTGGCACGGCTGGCGGCGTTTCTCAGAGAAGAGAAACGATAAGGCCTCTTTCCTTTATATTGAACCCAATAATATCATGAGCAAGAAACAACAGCCCATACACAAAACCTTTTTAGGTGAGATAAAGGAAATCATTGATGCCTCGCGGCGTAATGCCGTCAGAAGCGTAGACTTTTGCCGCGTGCAGATGTATTGGCACTTGGGCAAGCGTATTTTCCAAGAAGAACAGCAGGGAAAGAACAGAGCCGACTATGGCACTTATCTGATAAAGAGCCTTGCTGCAGAGCTGGAACCCGAATACGGTAGCGGATTTGGCGTGCGCCAATTGGAACGCAGCAGACAGTTTTACCGGCTTTATCCAATTGCGACCACACTGCGGACGCAATTGAATTGATCTCTCATCGTCTCTGCCATAGCATTCTGCCCTCTGTACACCTTCAAGGAGCAGATAATGCAGGCCGCCACGGATAACCCCATCATAGGCCAGTCCGTGGGCACCGTCCTGGACATGTGGCAAAAGCTGGCCTTCACATTCGTGCTCATCTCCTCTTTCGTTCTGCTGTATCAGAGCAAGAGATTCCGCTCCGCCACCGCACAGCTACGGCTCTACGGCAAGATGAGCCTCACCAACTACATCGCGCAGTCCGTCATAGGCGCACTGATATACTTCCCCTTCGGACTCTATCTCGCCCCATATTGCGGCGCCACGCTCAGCCTGCTCATAGGCATGTGCACATTCCTCCTGCAGGTGGTCTTCTGCCGATGGTGGCTCGCCAGCCACAAGCAAGGCCCTCTGGAGACACTCTGGCACCGATGGACATGGATGGGTAGCAAACGGTAGGGCGGAAGGCATCCGTCCTCAATGGCGACAGACAAAAAGAGGCACGTCAAAAATGGAGATATACGCAAACAGATTGCTCTCCACTATACAGCGGGCTGAAAGCCCAAGGAGCCCACAGCCCAGGGCAACGCCCTGGGTATGTGTCCACATCCTTGGCAGTCGCCCTGAAAGGGCAAAAGCGTATAGGCGCCGAGGACAAATGCCTGATGACTAAGGCTTTTGCCCTTTCAGGGCGCATGGCTGAGAGGAATACATCATACCCAGGGCGCTGCCCTGGGCTGATTGCTGTTGGGCCTTCAGCCCGCAGCCTATACCCACGACTTATAAGGCGGGCGACGATGGGTCATTGAGGCCCAAAACTACATTTTGACACAGCTTCTTTGTAATGTGCTCGTATCAGCGCAGGTACTTAGCAGGCAGAGGATAACTGTGGCTGCCGCTCTTCACCCGAATGACCTTGCCGTTGACATTCAGACGGTAGGGCTTGTCGGACAGGGTCTCTATGCACCCCTTGTCGGCATCATAGATGATGTCCGTGGTGATGTCGCCGAAATGGAAATGGCGCAGGCCGTGCGTACCGTTCCGGGCCTTCAGCGACCATGTCACGGTGCCGGTGAGTGCGTCGGCACGACGGAAGCCCATGATGTTCTCTATGAAAAGGGATATGGGGCCCAAAGCCGACCATCCGCAGAAATCGGGACGCGCCCGCCGTCCATGCTCGGTAGAGGGAAGATCGGCCGAGGGACTGTAACACTCCCATATAGTGTGCGGCTCCACGGCATGGTAGGTGCGCAACTGAAGACGGACGACACGCTCGGCCAACTCGTCGGCAAGGTCATAGTAACCATACTTCTCCAAAGCCTTGGTGCCCATATAGGCCGTGGGCAACCATATTCCGCCACGCCAATAGTCGCCCGTAGCATTGTTGTAATCCTTATCGGTTTTGGACAGCGTCACCCACGGACGTTCTCCTCCAAGGCAATCCTCACGACGCAGATACTGCACCATACGGTCGGCCTGCTCCTGCGACGGAATGCCCGCCAGCATGGCCCAGAAGGAGGCCGGCGTCATGATGCGACAGGGGCGGCCGTCTGAGACGCTGACATCATAGTAGAAGCCGTCCTGCTCGTCCCAGTAGCGTTCGTTTACCGTACGTTTGATGTCCTCGTACTTCTGTTGCCACTCCCTGGCCTGCGACTTGTTGCCGGTGGCGCGGAACAGCTCGGCGATCTTCAGGGCCGACAGAGCCTGCTGGCTGATGGCATCCACCCACATCACACGGTTCCATCCTCCCGCATCTCTACCGCGTGGCGTATTGTCCATACCGCTGGCACCGCCATGCCATGTGTAGCCGATGATGCGTCCCTCATCGTCGTGCACCACACCACGATGGATGGGGTTGTAGTAGGGCGAGACGTCGGTGTTGACGTTGCCCTGAGGGATGGTGTCGAAGTACACGAAGTGCTTCTGCAGATACTGCCTGTCATAGAGCACTTTGTCTACCTGGGCACGGTCGCCTGAGAAGAGATAGTTCTCGTACTCCACCCAGGAGAACAGCGGCGGATTGTCGCGCAAGTGTATCAGCAAGGGGGTGCGCACATGGTCGTGTATGGGAACATAGTAGTTCATGAGTGTCTCCTTGCCGGGATAAGCCTTGGGGGCATACTTGGAGAAAAGGACCATGAAGCAACCGTCCCATATCCATATCTGATCCTCGTAACAGTTCTCGTCCAGATACGGCGAGGCAACCATGCCCTCCGGCCCTTTGCGTACACGGCCTGCCGCGAGCTCCCAGGTCTTTTCATACAGTTGTACCAGGTCGCGATCGGGGTACACCACGCGGGGGATCTCGCTTTGCCAGTCGGGATGCACCGCATCGTCCGGAAGGTTCTGTCCCCAAGCAGGGGCCAACGCCATGCCGCATAGCACGGAAAGGATGGAGGTCTTGATGTTCATAATCTATGTGTGTGTTATTCGTTATGGCCATGCGTCTGTCATCAGAACATACGCACTCTGACGCACAAATATACAACAAAAAACCGAGATTGCCATGCCCTCCGGACACAGAAGGCATCAGGCAGCGCCTACCGTCCCGTTTTTCTCCTGCCACAACACCGCATCGACAGAACACGGGAAGCGTACATCTTGGCAAATTGGTCCACTGCCGTCAAATTACGGACATAAAGATGGTATTATGTCAGATTTTATGGCTACCTTTGCCATGCATTGCGGAAGGGGGACATATAGGACCGAATAAACAACGAAACACACATAGCATCATGACTTTAGAGCAACAGGAGGGCGTGCTGAGACTGACAGGCCGCCTTGATACGATAACGGCAAAGGATTTTTCCCGGGACATAGAGCAGTTCATACCTGATAGCGGAGACCTGCGGATCGACTGCGGAGGACTGGAATATGTCAGTAGCGCGGGACTCCGGGTTCTACTTCTGGTGCAGAAGACACTGATGGCAAAGGGAGGGAAGCTGATCCTGCAGGGAATGAAGCCCGAAGTCAGGAATGTCTTTGACATGACCGGCTTCTCAAACATCCTCACCCTGATATGATCGAAGTCCGTGGCTTAGAGAAACGTTACGGAAACACCATCGTCTTCGCAGACCTTGACGTTGTGGTCCACGATGGCGACGTAGTGTCCATCATAGGCTCTTCCGGCGCCGGAAAGAGCACGTTGCTTCGCTGTCTGAACCTGATGGAACATCCGACCTCGGGGCAGATCATCATCGACGGGGAGGATATTCTCTCCAAGGACACCGACATACAGCACATAAGGCAGAAGGTGGGAATGGTGTTCCAGACGTTCAATCTCTTCGACCACCTGAACGTGCTGGACAACGTGACGCTGGGCCCCATGAAGCTACTTGGGCTGAGCCGCAAGGAGGCAGAGGCACAGGGCATGAAACTGCTGCAACTGGTGGGCCTGGCCAACAGGGCGGCCTTTTTCCCCGACGAGCTTTCTGGCGGACAGAAGCAACGTGTGGCCATAACACGCAGCCTGGCCATGAAGCCCAAGATACTGCTGCTGGACGAGCCCACCTCGGCCTTGGACCCGACAATGACCAGCGAGGTGGTGGGGGTCATACGCCGCCTGGCCAAGGATGGCATGACGATGGTCATAGCCACCCACGAAATGAGCCTGGCACGCACCGTGTCCACGTCCGTCATATTCATGGACCAGGGGCGGATATGTGAAGTGGGCAGCCCGGAGGACATATTCGAACATCCACGAAACGAGTGCACCAAGGCATTCATACACCGCACACGCAGTTTCAACTTCACGGTGAGCAACCGCGACTTCGATATGTACCGGCTGCGCGCCGGCATCGAGGCGTTCTGCGACAAGCATTTCCTGCCGGCAGAACTGCGCGACAAGGTGGTGCTGCTGATAGAGGAGACATTGTCCATCTGCTTCGACGGCGAGGCGGGAGAACGACGCGACATGATAATGCGCGCCGGTTCCGGAATGGACATACGCATAGATTACATAGAGGCCAATCACGACATCGGTGCGGTATTGCGCTGCAATGCCGAGTTGGGCAATCCGCTGGAACAGGATGACGACAACGACGGCATCAGCCGCATGATCATCGAAGGACTGGCAGACATCACCGAGGAATGCTGCGACGACGGAGGGCAGAAGATTACAATGATACTAAAGGCGACAACAAATGGACAGGCTTAGACATCTCCT
This sequence comes from Prevotellaceae bacterium UBA711, assembly GCA_002297545.1. Classification (GTDB taxonomy): domain Bacteria; phylum Bacteroidota; class Bacteroidia; order Bacteroidales; family Bacteroidaceae; genus Physcousia. The sequence continues at coordinate 61,339 of DBLZ01000054.1, forward strand.
GCTGATGCTGACAGCTCTCCTGTGCCTCGGCTGCAATGGCGACAAGGATGCCGAGCCACGCATCCTGACCACGGAAGACCTGTCGCAGGTTCGTATGGCCACGGTGATATCCACTGTGGGCGAAGACTATGTGCTAAGGAACTTCCCGGACCAGGAGCTGCAAGGCTATGACGACATACTTGGACCCATAGAAGCCCTGAAGACAAAACGCGTGGATGCCGTGGTGACCGTCTATCCCAACGCGCAGTATGCCCTGAGCAACAATCCCGACCTGACGCTGATGCCAAATGCTTTGGCACGCAGAGGGCTATCGTTCGTTGTGGCCAACGGCAACACGGCCTTGCGCGACTCCATCAACAGGGTCATACTGGAGATGAAGGCAGACGGCACGATGGACAACATCGCGGCACGATGGATGAAACCGGGCAAGCCGCTACAAGAGGTTCCGGAGATAGAGAACGTGGAGTCCGACAGGGTGTTGCGTGTAGGCATGTCGGCAACCTATCCTCCCTTTGCTTTTATCGGCGCCAACGGCAGGATCATAGGCTATGAGGCTGAGATGGCCCAGAATATGGCCAAAAGGATGGGGATGCGCGTAGAGCTGAGCAACATCAAGTTCTCCGGCATGATTTCCGCCCTGCAAGCCGGGACTGTAGACGTCATTGCCTCGCTGCAATCGCCCACGGACAAGCCAAGACATCATGTCGAATTTTCCGAGCCTTACTACGAATGCGAGCTGGTGGCCATAGTACGCCGTCCGAAAAAGGAGACCATGAACCTGAGCACACGCAAAGACCTGAAAGGCAAATGCCTGGGAGTGGTGACGGGATCCTGTGACGAACTTTATGCCGAAGAGCACTGCGGCGACATGACCCTGTTGCGCGTCAACAACATATCCGGCATGCTGCATGCCCTGGAAGCCGGCCAGTGCGATGCCGCCATGATAGATGATATATCCATGAGGCTGCTGAAAAAGGAGTTGGGAAAGTTCGATGTCCTGGTGGACAGCGTCTATAGCGCGGCAACGGCTATGGCTTTTCCTGCCGACTCCAAACTGCGTGCCAGTTTCAACAGATTTCTGGCACAACTGAAGGCAAATGGCACTTATGCCCAGATAACAGGCCGATGGCTTGACGAAGAAGAAGCGGGACAGAGTGAGCAGCTACCCGCCATCAAAGGCAAGGGCGATACGCTGAGAGTAGGCGTTCCGTCGAACATGCCAGGATGGAACATGATAGCGAACGGTGTCATCAATGCCATGGACATAGAAATACTGGAACGCTTTGCAGCCTCAAGAGGCATGAGCATACAAGTCTCCATGATGTCCGTAGCGGAACTGGAATCGGCTATGCAAAACCACCAGTTGGACGTCGCAGCAGGAGGTATCATAACAGATGACGAATGCCAACCGGGCATAATGCTCTCTGATGCCATCTACCACAACCATGGCCACATGTTGACTCGCAAATCGGACATGGCGGCATATGATGGCACGCAAATGCAATATAGCGGCAAGAACTGGTGGCATAGTCCTGAACGCATAATATACAACAACCTGATAGAGGAGAAGCGCTACATGCTGATAGCCGAGGGACTGGGCACAACCGTCAGGATATCGCTGCTGGCAGCCATACTGGGCACGCTGCTGGGCTTTGTGGTGTGCTTCGTGAGGCTGACCGGCAACAGCCTCATACACAAGATAGCTGATGTGTATGTGGTGGTACTGCAGGGCATACCTGATGTGGTGTGGCTGATGCTGTGCTTCTACGTGATCTTCGTACCCATGAACCTGAGCGCCATAACAGTGTCCATAATATCGTTCGGCCTCAAATTCTCCGTAGTGGTGGCCGAAATGCTCGGCACGGCCATCACCAACATAGGCAACGGCCAGATAGAGGCCGGCCTGTCGCTGGGCTTTTCCCGCGCCGATGTGTTCCGCTACATCATCATGCCACAGGCGGTGCGGCGTGCATTGCCGTCCTACCTGGCATCGTTCTCGGAACTGTTCAAGATGACCGCCATCGTAGGCATCATAGCCATAACCGACCTGGCCGCGGCCGGCGACATAATACGCTCCAACACGTTCGACGCCTTCTTCCCGCTGATAGTGGTCTCGGTCATATACTTCATGCTGGGATGGTTGATAACCCTTGTCTTCAACCAAATCATAACCCGCATAGACAATAGAAGAAGAAAATGAAGACACGCATCCTTTCCCTGGCTCTGATGTTGGCTGTCATGACCACCATAGCCCATGGGCAGAAGTTCACCATATCCACACAATGGACGGCACAGGCTCAGTTCGCCGGATATTATGTGGCCCAAAAGAAAGGCTTCTACCGCGAGGCCGGCGTGGATGTGGAGATAGAGCACCCCTCGACATCGCAGGCTCTGATTCCGGCTCTGAAGACCAAGCAGGACAATATCATCACACTCAACCTGATGCAGGCCATGATTGCACGCGAGCAGGGCTTCAACGTGGTACAGATACTGCAGGTATCGGCTCACAGCGGACTGGTGATCATCACCCGCCCGGAGATAACGTCGCTGGAACAGATCAATGGCAAGCGTGTGGGACGATGGCGCATAGGCTTCACAGAGACTGTGGACTGCTACTTCAAGGACAAGGACATAAAGGTGGAGTGGATACCGTTCATCACCAACCTCAACCTGATGATAAGCGGTGCCATAGATGCCACACTGGGCATGTCGTACAACGAGTACTTACATCTGAAATATACAGGACTGAGGCTGACGGACAAGAACATCTACTTCATGTCGGACCTGGGCTACGACATACCGGAGGACGGGCTGTATTGCTTCGAGTCTACATATAAGGAACACGAGAAGGAGATGAAGGCCATTGCCGAGGCTTCAAAGAGGGGGTGGGAGTATGCGCGCAGGCATCCGGAGGAAGCTCTGGAGATAGTGTACAGTGTGATGGAAGAGCACCACATACCCGTGAACCAAGTGATACAGCAACTCATGCTCAAGGAGATACTGCGCCTCCAGCTGGACAAGCCCGGAGGCAAGGCAAGCTACACACTGGGACGTGACAAATACATAGAGGTCAGCAACATGATGAAGCAACAGGGTCGGATAAGCGAGATCACACCTTATGAAGAGTTCGTTAAGTAATATCATACGTCTGTCGCGAACGCTGCAACACTCGTTTGCCACACGCATCAGCATATATGTCCTGATAGGCACGGCATTGCTGTTTGCCACCATATTCAGCCTGTTCTATTATTACTCGTCACGCACCATCGAGGAGGACGCGCGCAAGAGGGCATGGAACCTGCTGGACAATACTACGCTACATATAGAAAAGGTGCTGGAGTCGGCGGAAAGCATCCCCACCAATCTGGCATGGCAACTGCAGGAGCATAGGATGGAGCCCGAGCAGTTGTACAACATCACACGGGAGATACTGCGCCATAACCCCCAGATTTTCGGCTGTGCCATATCGTTTGAGCCGAACTACTACCCCGAGGAGGGATACTACTTCTCTCCATATGCCTATAGGAAAGGCAACAGTATAATGACGAAGCAGCTGGGCAACGATGCCTATGACTACTTCTGCATGGACTGGTACCAAATTCCCAGGCTTCTGGCCAAGCCATACTGGACGGAACCGTACTTCGGCACCGGAGGCAGCAACGAAATGGTGACGACATACTCCGTACCCATGATAGTGGAGGGAAAGGTCATAGGCATAGTCCTCGTCGACATCTCGCTGGAATGGCTAAGCAAGCTGATGACGCAGACAGACCTCTACGACAGCGACACCACCATAGACAGTACCAACACGCAACACGACGAGATGCAGGAGCACGGCTACTCGTTCATCGTAGGAAGGAATGGTACGTATGTCTATCACTATCAGGCCGACCGCATACTGAACAGCGGCATCTTCTCCGAGACATCGAAGATGGCCGACCCGAAAGCCACGGAGATGGCCTACAACATGGTGGACGGAAAGAGGGGAGAGATACTGATAGACAACGACGGCGTTATATCCTCTGTCTTCTATGCACCAATCCTGTCCAACGGATGGTCGGTGGCAACGGTATATCCGCGCGACGAAATGTTCGCCCCACTCTACAGGCTGAGGGACAAGTTCCTTGTGATCGTATGCACCGGCATCGTGGCCTTGTTCATAATATGCTTTGCCATAATACGGCATTCTGTAAAACCTCTGCACAAGCTCGCACTTTCCACACGCCGCATAGCAGAGGGCAACTTTGACGTGGAGATACCTGCCATCAAGTCCGCTGACGAACTCGGCGAATTGCACGACTCGTTCCATCACATGCAAACGGAGCTGAAGGAATACATCTCCAACCTGCAGACCGTGACCTCGGCCAAAGAGAAGATGGAAAGCGAACTGCGCATAGCCCGAGACATACAGATGGGCATGGTGCCCAAGACATTCCCCCCCTTCCCCACATGCGACGAAGTGGATATCTACGCCTACCTGTGCCCGGCACGCGAAGTGGGCGGAGACCTATACGACTTCTTCCTCGAACGCAACGAATATCTGTACTTTGCCATAGGCGACGTTTCGGGAAAAGGCGTGCCGGCATCGCTCCTTATGGCCGTGACACGCACGCTGTGGCGTTCCATAGCGGCGAAATATGGCACGCCACACAAGGCAGTCACCTCCATAAACGACACACTGTCGGGCGACAACGAATCCTCCATGTTCGTAACATTCTTCATGGGTGTGCTCAACATGAAGAACGGTCATCTGACCTATTGCAACGCCGGTCACAATCCGCCGTTGCTTCAGACTCCGGACGGTAAGATTATGCCCTTACCGGTAGATGCCAACCTGGCCATAGGCGTGTTTGGCGGATATGAATACACAGAACAAGACTGCGACCTGCAACCGGGCTCACGCCTGCTGCTGTATACCGACGGAGTGACCGAGGCAGAGAATGCCTCTCATGAACTATATGGCGACGAGGCTTTGGCTAAGGCTTTCAGAGAGACACAAAACCGCCCGCTCAAGGCCTCAGTGGACCATCTGCTGAAACGTGTGGAAGAACACGTGCTGGAAGCAGAGGCTTCCGATGACATGACCCTGATGCTCATATCCTACAAGGGGCCGGGAGACCGTGTATCCGTCGTATTCAAGAACAACATCAGCGAGATAGACCGTCTGGAGCATTTCATGGAAGAATTCGCGGAACGATGGCATCTATCTCCTACAGACACGATGAACCTCAATCTGGCTTTGGAGGAGGCTATCGTCAACTGCATACACTATGCCTACCCGGAACACGAACAAGGCGAAATTCTCCTGCACGCCTCACTCCATGGTGATGTGCTCACTTTCGTCATATCGGATGCCGGAATAGCCTTCGACCCCACCAAACGCGAAACTCCAGACCTGAGCCTTTCTGTCGAGGATCGCCCCATCGGAGGGCTTGGCATCTTCCTTGTAAAACAAATCATGGATACTGTGGAATACCAACGGCATGAGGACAGAAACGTGCTGATCATGACTAAAAAGATACAGGGTGACATCAAAATAAGTTAGGAAACACGTGCTTGCCACACGACAATTTATACCGCTTGCCGATATGACAATAACCTACACTCAGCATAATCAAGGTAGAGTAGCCCCTCGCCGGCGGTACCATGGCAACATGCAGTTGAAAAACAGTCTCTCACAACACAGAACATTATGGGGCAGCGGATATTTTCGGTTGGCAAGCCCCGAGAAATTAGCCGCCACGGAGACGCCCCGAAGGGGCAACAAGACGTCAGCCC
>DBLZ01000095.1 GCA_002297545.1 Prevotellaceae bacterium UBA711
TGCTTTCGCGGTCGGCCACGATACAGGGGTCGCCAAAGGCCGCATTGAGCGAGTCGCCGGTCTCAAGGCCGTAGGCATAACCCTTGGCAGCAGCCAGTGTCATAATATCGCTCCAAGTCTGGCCATTGTCCTTGCTGATGCTGTAGCGGAGGTCTATCTTGCCATCCGCGCTTTGACTCATGCCTATGTCCGCACCGCTGTAACGGTAGTCGGAAACAGCTATCACGTTGCCGTTCATGGCAGTGGCTATGGCAGGGATACGGTTGATTATGGAACGCTCGTTGTCGGTAATAAAGATTTCGCTGCGCGGCTCGGGCACTGCCATGGAACGACGGACGGTCACCATGTAGTTGCTCAGCGTCACACCCTTGTTACCTCCGAACTGTCCGTATGTGGCGATGCGCTCCTTCAGGTCGGTTACTGCCAGGCTCTGTGTCGTTGCAGAGGTCTTGTGGGCAGTGCCGTTGACATTGAGTGTCAGAGAATATGAGCCATCCTTGCCTGTATTGGTGTAGTCGAAACTATAGCCTGCCACCACACATCCCTCGGGAGCTGTGAGCGTGTGGGTGCATGAGCCTACCGAACCGGAGTATGCGGCGATATAGTCGCCCTCGGTGGTCATATTGTTGGCACCGGTACTCAGCGTAAGGCCAGGCAGCTGGTTGCTTTCCCATGTGGCATGCCATGTCTTGGCAGGATTGCTGGCAGTGAACTCGCCGTTGGCCGGCTTGATCTCCAATGTAGCCTCGGCAAAGGTAATGGTGACGGTAGAGCCTACGTCCTGTCCCTCGGCCCAGAAAGCCAGGTAACCACGACCGCCGAAGTTATTCATGGCATAGCTGGTGCCGTGCAGGTAGAGGAAGAAGCCCTCCACGTCGGCCAGCTTGTCAGACGACTGTATATCCCATGCACCCACATAACCAGAAGGCAGTGACTCGCTGTTCTGCATGGTGGGGTATGTGCCGCCACCCGTGCCGCCATAGCCGGATACGTTCCTCATCGTGGTCTCAGAAGCCAGCACCTTCGTTGCACCGGCCTTCTTATTATAAATCTTGTAGCCGTTGGCCTTGTCGCCCACAAAGCACCACAGGTCGGCATCATCCAGAGTGGTCTGCGTCCTCTGCAGGGCGATATTCTCGGCCGTACCGTTGTCGGATATGATGTGCTGTGCTGCGCCTATCTGCATAGTATACCAGACGGTGCCAACGGCAAACTTTCCGTCCACGATGGTCGTGGTCTTGAAGGGCAGGTTGTCGTCGGGAGTCAGGCCGCTCCCCTCGTTGGCAGGATCCACGTCTACCTCCTCGACAAGATACTGACATCCGGTGTCGGTAGTATTGCTGCCGCCACCCCAGTTGAAGACCTTGAAGCCTTGGCCTGCATTGTTGGTCTGATTGAACTGTGCCGAGCCACTGGCTATGATCACGTAGCCCTTTGTTGCGGCGGCCTTGAACGTCCAACCTGCCGCAGGACGGGCAGTGACCGTATTCAGGGCAGTATTATTGCCGCTGGCAGGAGAGATGTATGTCAGGTCATAGAAGCACTGTATGTCATAGGAACCGTCCTCACGTGCCACGAACTTCCACACGGAAGAATTGGCATCGTACGCCTCCTCGCCCACCAGAGCCTGGCCTGCGCCCTTGGCTGTGGGATAGCGGTTGCCACGCAGAGGAGTGGACATTCGGTAATACTTGCCTGCCTGAGGCATGTTAATAGTCTCCGGGGTGAGAGAGGCCAGGAATGCCGTCCATTCGGCCTCCAGCTGTTCCACCTGCTGTGCGCGGGCCTCATCGGTCATGCTCGTCTGATATGTAGCCTCTATCTCGGCTATCTTGGCATTGAGCGCTGCGGCATTAGCCACAGGCCACAAACCCACGGCCGTACCCACGTAATTACCCATAGCGCGCTTCTTGGCGCTCACCTCGGCGGCAACCTTCTCCGTGGCCTCGTCCATACACTGATTGGGAGAATAGATGAGACCCTCCACGGCGTTCTTGCCGTCGGTGTCGGTGAACACGCAAGTGAACATCCACTTGTTCAGGCGCACGCCGTCGGCTCCGACATAGGGGAGCTTCAGGAACACTTTGTTCCATCCCTTGTTCAGTGTCACGGGCAGAGGCTTGCGGGCCGTGAAGTTCTCATTCTGGAGATCCACCTCGGCACCGATACCCTTGCCGCTGTTGGTCCATGTGGGAGGATCTATGCGCTTGCCATTGATCCATATATCGGAACCCTTGCGATCCCACTTCCCTGCATCGGGAGCCTTATCGTTCTCGCTACGACCATAGTTCTGGAACTCTATCTGAGCGCCCACGGTCTGTGTCTCAGGGCTGTAGACATAGGTCCAGGCGTATGCCGTAGAATTGCTATAGTTGGTGGAGCCATAGAACGTGGGGATGGTATTGTTGCCCCAGGTGTGACGCAGGTAGATGCCGGCGCCGGTGGCCATACCGGTATAGTAGGTCTTGCCCTCGTGGGTAAACGTCTCTGGCATCATCTCCGTACCCTCGGCTTTGCCCTGAGTCTCGGGAGCAAAGACCATGGCAGAGTTGCCGCCGTTGGGGAAGGCATCGGTGATGCGCCAGCGCACATTGGTCTGCTTGACATATGGTATGGACTCGTCCTTCAGGCTGTGTGCCTTATGGAAAAGGAATCGACGCTCCCAGTCCACAAACTCGTCGTGCTCGTCACCGCTATTGGGCAACATGGTACCACCGGCCTCGATATACGCCTTGCCACCACCTATCCAAGCACGCTCGGCACAGGCCAGCACATTGGCATACATATTGTTCTGCTTCACGATGTCCTCCTGTGTGGGGGTCTTGCGGTCGTTCCAATAAGCAGAGATGGTGCCGGCCACCTCGGGGGTACCCTTGTCTACATAGTAAATGCTGCTCTTGTATATGCCCACTACATCTGCAAAGACGTCGAAGTGATTGGCATAATTGTAACGGCAGTCAATGTTGGGACGTCCTGCTATCTTTGTACCGGAAGTGCTCCACATCTGGGTCATGTCACTCTCGACACCGGCCACATTGACACCGCGGATGGGGTTCCATACCACAACTTTCTTACCCTTGGCATGAACGTAGTCCGTCATTATCTTAAGGAAGTTGGCATAGGTGATGGTCTTCTCGTCGGCACCGATGTGTATGTAGGGAGCATCGGCAAAGACGTCAACAACCTCGTCCAGCACCTTCTTCAAGGCTGCCACGCCCTGGTCCGTCTGCATATCAAAACCCATGGCCCGGACAAAGGCATCGCTATGTCCGGGCATGTCTATCTCGGGGATTATGACCACGCCACGCTCTTTGGCGTATGCAGCCACCTCGCGACATTGTGCCTGGGTATAATACTTGCCGGCAAAACGCGTCATGGAGGACGCCTGTGTCAACTGTGGGTACTCCTTAATCTCCATGCGCCATGCCTGGTTCTCTGTCATGTGCCAGTGGAAGCAGTTGACCTTGAAGCGCGACAGCAGGTCGATGTGCTTCTTCAACTCGGCCACGTCGATATACGAACGTCCCACGTCGTGGGTATAGCCGCGCAGCTTGAAAGCGGGCCAGTCCTTCACCGTGACCGTCTCCAGGGCGATAGCACCCTCGTTGCCCTCGGCCAACTGCGTCAGGGTCTGTGCGGCACGGATCACACCCGTGGGGGTGACGGCGGTAATGTTGATACCGGAGGTAGAGACGTCCAGCGTGTATGCCTCGTTGTCAAAGCCATACAGTTCATAGTCATAAGCTCCGTCAATGCTGGCCACCAGCTTGACGGTGACGGGTGTACCGCCATTAGCTATGGTACAGCCCGCTTTCGTAAAGAACTCTTTCAAGGCTGCACAGTCGGTAGGGTCGGTAAGGTTTACCGCACCACCCAACGCCAACGTACCGCCTTGAGCCGTAATCGCTTGCGGCTTGGGCAAAAGGTGTTCCACTTTTGCCTGCATCGTCTGCGGAGCCAGAAGCATGCCTGCCGCAGCCAATGTTAGAAGGGTCTTCTTCATGTTTAGGTTAGTTTGTTTAGTATTAAGATTAAATAGTACACATGTTCAGCGAACAAAGATAATGCAAATCAGTGTCATTTGCAAGTATTTCCGCGGTCAATCCCCACATAGTCCGCATTTTGCCCTACATATAATGCAATGTGGTATATATGTGGGCGTCCACATGCGCCAAGCGAGTCCCGGAAAGGCATCCCTACAGCGAACACCCCTGCCTTCACCGCCCCGACGCCCCACTTCCACGGCGAACGGACCTCATGGCCAGGGAGGCTACTTGGAATAAACCCATTTATCAGGATGCAAGAACCGGTTGTTTCAGACGCATAAACCGGTTCTTGCCAATGTATAAACCGGTTGTTCAGCCCTCTCCCTCACGGGCGTTGCCCCTCATTGCCACGGCAACGCAGGGCTGTCCTGCGGGGATGGCAGCACATCACAGGCAGAACACAGTACGGATGAATACGCGAACCAGAACACAAGGCGGCAGAAAAAGACAGGTGCAGCCTGCACGGTTTCAACAAAAAAAGACTATCTTTGTGACAAGATTCACAGCACATCCAACCATAAAACACACCATACCCATGAAACACTTCCTATCAGTCGTCCTATGCCTCGTCTCCTGTATCCACATGATGGCACAGGGCAGTCTTTCCGCCTTGCTTCCCATGCCCAACGACATATCGCTGAAGCCATCCGGCGTCTGCTTTACCATAAACGCCCGCAAGACCTCCATAGCGATCGACACGGAGGAACTGGCGTTTGCTGCCGAACAGCTCCGTGACATCATCTACCGGTACACGCAGGAAAACGTGAACATCTCCCGCAATGGCAAGGGCAACGTGAGGCTGATGCTGGATCCTTCGCTCCCGAACAGAGAGCAGTACAGCATCGACGTCAGCAAGAATGGCATAACCATACGGGGCGCATCCCGTGGTGCCGTATTCTACGGAGTGCTGACACTGGAGCAGATACTCATGGGCGATGTGTGCCAGACTGCCCGGCACAAGGTGAGCGGTCTGAGCATCAACGATGCCCCGCGCTTCGGCTACAGGGCGTTCATGCTGGATCCAGCCCGTCACTTCCTGCCCGTAGAGAGCGTCAAGTTTTTCATTGATCAGATGGCCCGGTACAAATACAACGTGCTACAACTGCACCTTACCGACGACCAAGGATGGCGCGTGTACATAGACAAACACCCACGCCTGGCCAGCAAGGAACACTACACAAAGGAGAACATACGCGAGATTGTCCGCTATGCCGCAGAGCGCAACATCACGGTGGTGCCCGAACTGGACATACCGGGGCACACCAGCGCCCTGCTGGCCGTCTATCCGGGGTTCAAGTGCGTCAACAAGGACAGCGTCCGCATAGATGTGGGCGAGACAGTCAATATGATGCTGTGTGCATCGGCAGAGGGAGTGTATGACGTGATAGACGACATCATTGCCGAGGTAGCCGACATGTTCCCGGCCGAATACATACATCTGGGCGGCGACGAAGCCGCAATAGCCGAGAACTGGGCCAAGTGTCCGCGGTGCCGCAAACTCATGGAACAACTGGGCTACAGGCAGCCGTCGCAACTGATGATTCCCTTCTTTGCCAGGGTGATGGACAGCGTCAGGAAGCATGGCAAACGCACCATACTGTGGTGCGAGTTGGACAACATCTACCCGCCCGCCAACGACTACCTCTTCCCCTACCCCAAGGAGACCGTGCTGGTGACATGGCGCAACGGGCTGACGCCTAAGTGCATCGAGCTTACACGCCGGCACGGCCACCATCTGATCATGGCTCCCGGCGAATATGCCTATCTGGACTACCCGCAGTACAAGGGCGACCTGCCCGAGTTCAATAATTGGGGCATGCCCATCACCACCCTGGAGACATGCTACCGGCTGGATCCTGGCTACGGCGAAGAGGAGCAGGGGCACATCATGGGCATCATGGCCACGCTCTGGGGCGAAGCCATCGGGGACATAAACCGCGCCACATACATGGCGTTCCCCAGGGGCCTGGCCCTGGCCGAGGCGGGATGGACCGGAATGGAGCATAGGGACTGGCCGTCGTTCAAGGCCAGGCTATATCCCAACATCATGAGCCTGATGAAACGGGGAGTGTCGGTACGCGTGCCGTTTGAAACAGAGCAGAACATAGACGCCTATCGCTGACCTTAGCACGTGCACAGGCAACACGAGACGAAGGAATGCGGCCATCGGGCAATTTTATCCGCCCACTTGACCGATATATTCACGCTTTTTATGTAACTTTGCGCCCATACATGTCTGACGAGACAGACATTCACCATTATAACAAGAAAGGAGATTGACATGAAGTTTATAGGCAGTAGCATCTTTCGTTCCATGTGTTCATTGCTGGTGGGCCTACTCCTGCTGTTCAATGCGCAGCAGATGCCGGTACTGATAGTACGCATCATCGGGTTATTGTTTCTGTTGCCAGGCATATTCGTGGTGACCACCTATCTGCTTGGCCGCATGAACGCCAACGCCATAGTGCGCCCCACGTTCCCCCTGGTGTCAATAGGCAGCATACTCTTCGGCGTGTACCTGGAGATTTACCCCGACATATTCGTCATCTATCTACTGTTCACCATGGGCTTCCTGCTGATGCTGGCCGGCATAAACCAGCTCCTGTCCATGTTCACCCAGCGCAAGGTTTCGCCCTTTTCGTGGCTGCTGATACTCATTCCCGTGTTGCTCATAGCCAGCGGCGCCTATTGCGTGACCCACACGAGCGATGCTGCAGAAACATTGTTCAAGATACTGGGAGCCACGTGTATATATTACGGACTGAGCGACCTGTTCCTGGCTCTGCGCGCCAAACACTATTACAGAGCCTACGAACGTGCGCAGAGGAAGGCCGAGGAGGCCGCACGAAAGGCGCGAGAGGCCGAATACGTGGACTTTGAGGTAATAAACACTAACGAAAAAGACCTATAAGGATGAACACATTGAGAGCATTCGCCACGATAGCCATGTTGTGCGCCTGCGCGCACTTTGCAATGGCAGGCTATCCCGAGAACTACTACTCGGCCACCGCAGGCAAGAAGAAAGCCGAGCTGAAGGCCGCATTGCACGACATCATTCGCACGGCCTCCGTGCTGAACTACGGCAGCGGAGCGGGAAAAACATGGAGCGGCTTCTATTATACGGACCGCACCGAGGACAACTACTGCATAGACCGCTACAGTTCCGAACGTCGCCAGTTCGGCAGCGCCACCGGCGCAATCAGCGGCATGAACATCGAGCACTCCTTTGCCAAGAGCTGGTGGGGAGGCAGCCAGGTGCAGGCATACAAGGACCTGTTCAACCTGATGCCAAGCGACCAAAAGGCCAATTCTGCCAAGAGCAATTACGCCATGGGAGAGGTGACGAAGGCAAGCTACACCAACGGCAGCATAAAGGTGGGCAAGGGCAACAAGATAAGCAACAGCATCTGGGAGCCGGAAGACAAGTGGAAAGGCGACTTTGCGCGTGCATATATGTATATGGTGACGTGCTACAGCGACCTCACATGGACAAGCAACGGACTTGACCAGCTGGAGAACAACCAGTGGCCGACCTTCAACGACTGGACCATGGAGATGGTGCTGAGGTGGTCGAGAGAGGATCCCGTGGACGATATAGAGATAGCCCGCAACGAGGCTGTGTATGAGATACAGGGCAACCGCAATCCGTTTGTAGACTTCCCCAATCTGCATGAGTACGTCTGGGGCGACAGCGTGAACTATGCCTTCTACCCCGACCGCACATCCTCCGGAGACAATCCGGATCCGGGCGACGACACCGGCGAGACAAAAACTCTGGTGGACGAAGCACTGACCACAGGACTGGGCATCTTCTCCGACGTTCTGCCCAACGGTACACAGGGTAGCCTGTGGAGAAGCGACACCAAGTTCGGCGCCGTGGCCAATGCCTTCAAGGGCAGCGCACAAGCGGCCGACAACTATCTGCTGGCCGAGGTGGATCTGACAGAGTACACGGATGCTACGCTGACCTTCGTGCATCAGACGGGATACAACAAGGCTGCCGAGGTGAAGGACACCTACTTCTCTGTCCTCGTCAGCAGCGACTACACTGGCGTTCCTTCCACAACAGAGTGGGAAAGCCTGGATGCCGAGTTCCCCAACCCGCCGTCTTCAGGCTGGACCAAAGAAACGAAATCGGGCGACATCAGCCTGAAGGATTATGCCGGACATCGTATATGCCTGGCTTTCCGCTACACGTCTACAACCTCGGCCTGCTATGGATGGGAGATCCGCGACGTGATGGTGACCGGCACCATGAGGACCAGTGGCATAGAGGACATCAAAGGCAACGGACAGCCTTCTGACAATGACTTCGTTCATGACCTGACGGGACGTCCTGTCAGATGGAGCGAGGCCAAAGGCATGGTGATATTCAAGGGCAAGTTGTACGTCAAGTAATCCAAAGCATTGGAAAAGAACGGACATACACGATACTTCATTACTCTGTGCTTCGATGGCACGGCATACCATGGGTGGCAGATACAGCCACACTGCAACAGTGTGCAGGAGGAGCTGCAAAAGGCTCTGTCCACGCTGTTGCGCCGCTCCATGGAGGTGGTGGGAGCCGGACGCACGGACACAGGGGTGCATGCCCGCAAGATGGTGGCACACTTCGACTGTGACGTACCCGTGGACTGCCCGCAACTTGTATACAAGCTGAATAAACTGCTGCCCTGCGACATTGCGGTGCAAAGCGTGGAGCCGGTGGATGGGGAAATGCATGCCCGCTTCTCCGCACGGTCGCGTACCTACCACTACTTCGTGCACCTGTCCAAGGATCCATTTGCCAGAGCATACAGCTGGCAGATGTATGATCGCCCAGACTTCGACTTGATGAATCGTGCCGCAGCGGTACTTATGGAGTATCGCGACTTCACGTCCTTCTCGAAGGTGAACACAGACACCAAGACCAACGACTGCATCATAACGGAAGCACACTGGGACAGGGTGGCCGACAACCAATGGCGCTTCACCATCACGGCCAACCGCTTCCTGCGCAACATGGTGCGTGCCATCGTGGGGACGCTGGTGGAAGTAGGGCGGGGACGCATGGACATAGACGGGTTGCGCCGTGTGATAGAAGCCAAGGACAGGTGCCGCGCCGGCGACAGTGTGCCCGGCAACGCGCTGTTCCTGGTGGATGTGACATACTGAACAAACGCCGCTGCCACACGACATGGGTGAAAACACTTCAAGAGAGATATAGAGATATGTGGATATTATTCGCTTTCGTCAGCGCAACGCTGCTGGGCTTCTACGATGTCTTCAAGAAGCAATCCCTCAGGGGCAATGCCGTGTTGACGGTACTGCTGCTGAACTGTCTGTTCTCGTCCATCATCTTCCTGCCCGCATTGTGGTATGCTCCGTTCGGAGGATGGGAGGTGCAGAGATACATAGTGCTGAAGGCCCTGATCGTGCTCAGCTCGTGGATATGCGGCTATTACGCCATGAAGCACCTGCCGTTGACCCTGGTGGGTCCCATGAATGCCATGCGCCCCATGCTGGTGCTGGTGGGAGCCTTGGTGCTGTATGACGAACAGCTGAACCTTTTCCAATGGACTGGCGTGCTGCTGGCCGTCAGTTCGTTTCTGTTGCTGAAGAAGGGGGGAAAGAAAGAAGGCATAGACTTTGCCCACAACCGATGGGTGCTGTGCCTGCTGGCGGCAGTACTGCTGGGGACAGTGAGCGGTCTGTACGACAAATACCTGCTGTCCTCGCCCGAAGAGGGCGGTCTGGGACTGGACCGGCTAACGGTGCAGAGCTACTTCAACTACTATCAGCTGGCCATAATGCTGGTGGTAGTGGGTCTGGAACGCAGGCAGGGAAAAAGCGAGGCTCCGTTTCAATGGCGATGGACCATCCCGCTGATAAGCATCTTTATCTGTGCGGCCGACCTGGCCTACTTCTATTGCCTGTCCATGGACAATGCCATGATAAGCGTCGTGAGCATGGTGCGGCGCGGCAGCGTGATCGTCAGCTTCATGGTGGGAGCTTTTGTATTCCATGAACGCAACCTCAAGGCAAAGGCCGTGGATCTCACTCTGGTGCTCCTGGGCATGCTGTTCCTGTATTGGGGTACCATCTGCCAATGACTTTCGCAAGACCTTATGAACACATGTATATGAACAAGAAGATAATGCTACTGATTGCCGGCACGGCACTCACCCTCTCCGCATCTGCACAAATGCGCATGCGTGATGTATTTGCCGAATTGCCGGATTCCGTGCTGCCATATATGTCCCGCAACAACCGTCTGGACTGCATAGACTTCATAGAGAACGGCATAGAGGCAAGGGTGAAGAACCGCTTTGACCAGCATGTGGTGCTGGACACGCTGACGGAGGATTACCTTCGGATGCAGACCAGCACATCGGCGTATGTGGAAATGAAACTGGTGCCACAGGGCAACGATACCGCTATATGCGTCAACTACACCTACATGGGAACCACCCCCGACAGCGAGGTACGTCTGTACTCCAAAGACTGGGCAATGCTGCGCAGTCTCCCCCGCCCTGCCGTGTCGGAATTCCTGAAACGTCCGGCCTGCGACACGGCATTCACCGCCGAGGTTGTCACCGATACCATGCGCATGATCAGGGAAGAGGCCGAATTCCTTCCGCTGATGAAGGCTGCGCTATCCCCCTCATCCAACGGCATAACGTGGACACTGCAAACTGCCGAGCTGACAAAGAATCTAAAAAGCATTGCTGCAAAATACCTGCAACCGGTGGTAAAGAAAATCCTGTGACGGCACCGTGGCCGGCAGATTGGCAGAGAGGCGCCATCTGATTTTCCACCATCCTATTTCCATCCCCACGCAGCCAGAGAATAGCTGCGCTCCACAATCATTTCTATGTCGTCGGGAAGATTGCAGAAGAAGTCTATACCCGTTTTTTCCTCCAGCTCGTCTATACTGATGGCATACCTGCGGGCGATGTCCTTGCCCGACGTGGTGTCGCCCTCGCGATGCGGTATCCACAGAGCTATGGCCTTGTAGCCTCCTTGGGTCTGCGATCTGCCGGTCTTGTAGAGCAGAGCAATGTAAAAGTATCGTGGAACAATGATGTTGTCCGTAGAACTGTTGCTGGTGTAGCCCAATATGTTGCTGCTACCGTCTATGGTACCTCCCTTTACAGCGTAGATGGTATCAGTGGAGTTGTAGGCCGGTGTCCATGCGCTATACAGTCCACGGACCAAAGCCTCGACATTGAGCCATACATAGCTGCCGCTATTGTCATAACCATTGAAGCGGCCATACTGGGGATGCATGTTGCTCATGAGAAAGGTCTGAGTGTTAGCCTCCCTTGAGCACTGACGATCCTCACTGGCAAGCATGTGCCCACGCTGGTAGCCCCGGAAGTACCCGCTTCCCACACGATAAGCGGCGGGCACGTCCATGTCGGGAGCGTAGTCCCCCACTCTGCCACAATGGCAGTCGTAGACATTGTCTATGTCCCAACGGAAGGCGGTCCACCGCGATGCCTTCTTCTGCCAGTCGTACTCCATGCAGAAATTTACAAAGGTACGGGGAGAATTGTCTCTCAGGCGGGCTCTCTTGACGATGAACTGATTATGGGTGTCACCCTTCAGATGTGGTATCTCCATGCGCAATGCCTCGGCCATCGTGGAGACATTGGCGTTATCGTTGACCACGACATGTCCTCCTTCGGGACTTGGCACATCATCTCCACATGATGTTACCAGGCACACTACCAGACACATTAACGGACCAAACAGGTGCCGTGTTCCAAATCGGACTCTCATCTCAGTATTTCCTCAATATATTTACAACAGGCTGACAGGCTTGTAACCGGGCCATGTCATGCCCATAAAACGAAAAAGATGTGCCACAACTGATATGGCACATCTTCCTATTACACTCTATTGTCACGCTACGCATACGAGCCAAGTTGCAAATTACTTGCGTGTCTTGGCGTAGCGGCTCATGAACTTGTCCACACGACCGGCGGTGTCCACCAACTTGTTCTTACCGGTGTAGAAAGGATGGGATGAGCTGGAGATTTCCAGCTTTACCACGGGATACTCCTGACCTTCAAACTCTACGGTCTCTGTGGTCTTGCAGGTTGAACGGCTCAAGAACATGTCGCCGTTGCTCATGTCCTTGAACACAACGGGACGGTAATTCTCGGGATGAAGTCCTTTTTTCATATGTCTTTAAGTTGTTTTATGCCCCCGAATTTCCTTAGCTCCAGGAAGACGATAAGGGACGGTTAATAATTTCCGGATGCAAAGGTAACGCTTTTTCTCCTTATGGCCAAACAATTGAGCGATTAAATTACGCAGAAGCCGCCAAGGCATTCCTCGGCGGCTTCTGCATAATCATATTACCTTTGCTTACTTGGCAAATGTGAACTTAACTGTCTTTATGCGCATCTGCACACCACCCTTAGTTTCGGTATGAGCATTGGTCAGGAGGAAGACATTGTCATTAACGGCGAGCGTGCGTGTGTCATTGCCCACATAAGTAACACCGTTATATACATCACATTCCAATGTGATTGTAGCGATTGTCTTGTCGGCCGTAAAGCTGACCGTGTTGTTAGCGTACATACGCACACCCTTGGTTGCAGTATAGAACATGGGGGCATTGGTCTTGTTCTCACCCGAGCCGAAAGTAATGGTGCATCCTTCTGCATTCACAGTGGTAACAGCTGTCGCGTTGCCATAACCAAAGGTGTTCAGATCGACAAGAGTGCTTTCATCTCCTGCCGCAACGCCTTCGGCAGTCAGTAAGACGGTAGAGCCGCTCACAGTGATGCCTCCCTTGGTACCAGGCTCATCGCCACCTTCATCACCGCCGTCATTGCCACCCTCACCTTCGCTAATGATCTCGACGTTGGCATTCTTGATCTCCGGAACGACGTTACCATCCTTTACATACTTGGTAATCTTGCCAGTGATCTTTACCTGTGAGCCTGCCTTGAACTCGTCCACACCCTCGGGCAGATTGGCCCAGTAAGCCTGGAATACCTGACCACCATCCTTGGTATCAGCCATCCAGAAAGACTGCTGGTTACGGCTGACTGCGGATATAATTTCCGTGATGTATCCGGAGATAGTGTATGCCTCCTCCGATGTGGCACCGTCGGCCAAAGCGTTGCACAGTTCCACGGCCTTAGCGCAGCTCACTGCTGTGCCGGGAACAGGCTCATCACCACCTCCTTCGCCTTCGCTGATGATCTCCACGGTAGCATTCTTTACCTCCGGCACAACCACACCACTTGTTGGGTTCACGTACTTGAGCAGCTTACCCGTAATCTTAACCTGAGAACCCACCTTAAATGCGT
This sequence comes from Prevotellaceae bacterium UBA711, assembly GCA_002297545.1. Classification (GTDB taxonomy): domain Bacteria; phylum Bacteroidota; class Bacteroidia; order Bacteroidales; family Bacteroidaceae; genus Physcousia. The sequence goes on from DBLZ01000095.1 coordinate 13,355, forward strand.
CCACGCCTTCCGGCAAGTTGGCCCAATAAGCCTGGATAACCTTGCCGCCATCCTTGGTGTCGGCCATCCAGAATGACTGCTGACCCTTGCTGACGGTAGCGAAGACATCTGTAATGTAGCCTGTAATAGTGTACGTCTCCTCAGAGGAAGCACCATCAGCCAGTGCATTGCACAAAGTTGCAGCCTCGGCACATGTCACGACAGTACCTGGAGTTACAGGCTCATCGCCACCCTCGCTCAAAATCTCCACATCAGCATTCTTGACCTCGGGAACCACCACGTTGCTTGCATTGACATACTTGAGCAACTTACCGGTAATCTTGACCTGAGAGCCCACCTTAAATGCATCCACACCAGCAGGAAGGTTGGCCCAATAGGCCTGCACCATCTTGGCACCGCCTTTGGCATCTGATATCCAGAATGACTGCTGGCCATTGCTGATGTTGGCAAACACGTCAACAATGTAGCCGGTTATAACATACGTTTCGAAAGAAGTCGCACCGTCTCCCAGTTCATTGCACAAGGCGACTGCCTCCGCGCAAGTTATCTCGGTAACGACAGGCACTTCGGGTTCATCCCCTCCCGGTTCAACAAACGGAGCGGGAACGTCCTCACAACTTGCCATGCCCAGGGCGGCAACCGCCACAAGCATAAGGTTTCTGAATAGTTTCTTCATAGTCTGTATCCTTTTATATTCTTTGATGTAATGTTGTTAGTCATGTCACGATCACTGCTCCACCAGGTCGCTGTTGGTGCGCATCAGTATCTGCCAGGTGCCATTGAAGTGGGTGCAAACGCCATAAATATCCACCTTGCCTGTGGGGATCGGACGAGATGCGAAGTCGCTGTAAGTACTCGTACGCAGAACCATGCCACGGACTGGTGCGCCGTTGATGTTGCGGTTGGCGCAATTGCTGGTAAGGCTTACGCTGCCATCATCCGGAGCCAGGATCTGAGTGCCATCGCCAGTGATGGTGACGCCGCTTAAACGCACAATGCGTCCCACAAGCTCGTTGTTATTGGACGTAGAGTAGAAGTCTATGGTATCGGCCACGGCAGTCATGGGAATGTAGACGGGATCGTTCTCGGATGTGCCTACAGAAACCTTGTCGCCCACAAGGCGGACGTTCGCCTTCCACATATTCTCGTCCATACGCCCGAGGCCGCCATTGTACTCACCGCCAATCTGCGACATGCTGCCATACGTTCCCACATAAAGGCCCTTCAGGTTGATGACGATCTTCTGCCCTACCGGCATGAGGGCATACAGGTCGGTAGCGTTTATGCCAACTATGATGCCTCCTGTCTCATCCTGAATGGAAAGTTGCTTGTACAGGTTGCCTCCCTGGTCGTTGCCATTGACCACGGCAAACAGCTGCAGGTCTTCGTCCACAAGCTTATATGCGCTCCTTTGGCTGAAGACGTCGGCATATTTGGCCTTCAATTCGGCAATGGTGATCTTCTTGGACGGTGCAGGGACTATCTCATTATTGCCATAAGGAGGATTGTCCCCGAAGTCCGGAGCCTCCCAGTCCTTGTCCATGCATGAGCCAAAACACATGGCACCAGCTAAGAGTGCTGCAAATATCTTTATCTTTTCCATGTCTGTGTCTATTACCTTATATATTATTATGTCAGAAGCGATAGTTCAGATTCAGCATGAAGTTGAAGCCCTGTGCATAGTACTTCTTGGGGTTCTTCAAGAAGTTATAGGTGCGTATGTTCAAGTCCTCGTTGCTCACGCTATAGTTGGCACGGCTCTGTTCGTAACCACCCGTGCAGAGACTGCGGTTGTTGGTGATGTTGCACAGGTTGAGGTTCACGCTCAAAGGATGTTTGCCCAGGCGGAACTGCTTGCCAATAGAGGCATCGAGGACAAAGCCACCATTGCCTTTGGCCTGTTCGGGAACGGCATACACGGGATTACCCTCCTCGTCGATGTAGGCGCCTCCGTATTTATTATTTGCCCACAAGTCCTGAACCGTCTTCAGACGGGTAACGGGAGTGTAGCTCAGATAGATACGATCATAGTAATTTCCCGTCAGGCCCAGATACCAACCCTTGACACGATAGTTGAGCGCAATGCTGGCAGCTGCCAGAGGGGTTCCTCCCTCACGCATGCCGTCGGCAAAGCATTCGGTGCGGCGCAACTCGCCCTTGTCGGACAGCATGTAGTCCACGTCGGTGTTGCCCACAATTTTAGCCTCGGACCATGTGCCCAGGAGGGTGATGTCGAAGTTGGATGTCACCTTGAACTTGGCGCCCAATTCCACGCCGTAGTTGCGCTTGGTGATATTCTGGGAACTTACGTAGACAAAGCTGCTTTCGTTGTCGTCATAGAAGCAAGACCATTCCGTGCCGTCGTACCTGTGGCTGAAATAGCCTGTCAGGTTCAGGCGCAACCAGCTGTTGTTCACGCTGTAGGAGACCTCGGCGCTGGCTATCTTCTCGTTCTTGAGGTTGTAGACAAAGTCATTCATCTTCTCGGGGCAGATGAAGGCATCGCGGGCATTGGGGCTCTTGGCCTCGAAGCCTGCGCCCAGGCTGATGGCATGGCCGTGGCCCAGGTTCAATGTGCTGGCCACCTTCACGCCGCCGTCCAGGAAACCAGCCACACCACTCTCGCCATAGCTGTTGTCGGCAAACAGTCCGTTGCGCATGTTGCCCTCGCGCCACATGCGTGACCCACCCAGGCGGGCAGCCACATAGGAGTGGCTTATGCCCATGTTGCGGGCGTATGAGGCATAGGCATTGAACTTCTGCACCTTGAGATTATAGTCATAGGCATAGCGGTCGCCCACCTTCAGCCTGCGGTTGGGGTTGTTCAAGTCATAGTCCACACGGGGATCCGTGTCGGTATATGTGCCAACAAGATGTCGGTCCACGTTGTGGAAGTATTCACCACCCAGCAGGTCGTCCACCGTCTGATAATGCATGCCATTGGTGTTGCTCAACTGTATGCCGGCATTGAACTTGCCGTTCTTATCAGTATTCCAGGTGAAATTGCTGCCCAACGACGTGGTGAGATGGTCATTGTGACGTGCCTGTATCCAATAGATGGCATCGCTCTGCGTCTTGTTCAGCTGTTGGTTGGCAAAGTACAACTCGTCAAAATTTATCTGACGCGCCTGGGGACCGCTCTGCCAGTACTCCTTGGCCGTGTTGTAGGCATCCAAATCGTTGTTGCTGCCATTCGTAGCACCCCACACGTCATAGTTGTAGGATGGGAAGCGCTTCCAATAGTCGGGCGCCGGATTGGTGCCGCTGTAGTCCAGCTTGGTGCTGCTGTACAACTGATAACGCATCATGGCGCTGGTTGTCAGCTTCATCCTGTCGTTTATCTGCCAATCCCATGTAAGCATCACGGTGGGAGCAAAGTCATTCACCACTCTACTGGCGCGTTTCTTGCCACCCTGATACCCCCAGTAGGGGTTGTACAAGCGGTCGTTGGCCAGCCAATATGCCTCGTCCGTGCTGGCACCCTGCTGGGCACGCTCCGTAGGATTGCCCCAGGTGGCGAGGTTCAGCGAATGGCCGTTGTCCCACTTCTTCTGCAGGGACAACATATAGGACAGGCTGTTATAGAACGTACCGTCAACGGCGGCCGTCTCCATGTTGCTCCATCTGTAGGCCAGCGTGCCATAGAAAGCCCATCCGTTTTTGCTCAGGCCGGTGCCATGGGAAAATACGCCACGCAGGGTGTAGTTGCGGTTCAGGCCGCTCAGCGTCACCTTGCTGCCCATGCTCATGCTGGAGGCACGAAAGTCATAGTTGGTGGCACCGCCAAGTCCGGGCATAAAGAAGGAATTGCCCTCAAACGGGTTGGCAGCATCCTTGTTCTTGGCAGCATCGTTCATGCCGCCTATGTTGGAGTACTGGAAGCGTCCGTTCTCCACCTGATTGGCCTGCACGCCGTTGATGTACACATCGTTGTACTTGTTGTCCAGGGCGCGGAACTTAAACCTCGCCGCACTCCACGTCCAGCCGATATTGCTGGTGTAGAGATTGCTGGAAGACCCCACCTGTATGATGTCGGACGTCATGTCGTCGTCCTCGCCAAGCTGCGACTCCGAGATGGTGAAATCACCGGTGTCGTTAATCATGACGGTCGAGTCCTCCTCCGACTCCACAATGCCCTGCGCATGCACACTCAGCGATGCCGTCAGGGCGAGAGCCACCAGTTGAAACTGTTTCTTCATAGGTCTGCTATTGTTAAATGATACTCTATCGCCAACAAAGTTATGAATAAATATCTGCAAAACCGTGGCGCCCCATCATTTTTCACACGAAAGCGCGCCCTTTTTCCCAAAAAAGCACTAACTTTGCAGTGCATGAGTAGCGTGGATAGTCATAGGCAAACGGCACTGCGTCACTCAGCACACACTAAACGATGTACTCATGAAAAGAATGTATCGCCTGCCCATCCTTCTGCTCATATGCGCCATGGCACTGCACGCCTTTGCCCAGGACCGCAAACTGCAGATGCACGCCGTGGCTTTCTATAACCTGGAGAATCTGTTCGACACCTGCCACGACAATGGCAAGAACGACTGGGAGTATCTGCCCAACGGTTCCAACCACTGGAACAAGCTCAAGTACGAACACAAGCTGGCCAACATGGCGCGTGTGCTGAGCGAACTGGGCACGGACAAACTTCCCTACGGCGCAAGCATCATAGGCGTGAGCGAGGTGGAAAACTCTCGCGCCTTGGACGACCTCATAGCACAGCCTGCCTTGAAGAAGCGCGGCTTCCTCTACGTCCACATCGAGGGACCGGACAAACGCGGCGTGGATTGCGCACTGCTCTACAACCCCAAGGCATTTAACGTGACCAAATCCTTCACCAAGGATTATGTCTACGAAAACGGCGACACCGTACGACGCACCCGTCCTTTCCTGTGCGTACAGGGCAAGCTGGCGGGCGATAATGTGACAGTCATCGTGTGTCACTGGCCAAGCCGTGCTGCCGAAGGCATCTTCCGCGAGTACGGAGGCCGTCAGGTACGCGCCCTCACGGACAGCATCAGCCAGGCAGATCCCAGCCAACACATCATGGTCATGGGTGACATGAACGACGACCCCGACAACGCATCCATGGCACAATGCCTCGGAGCGCGTCGCGAAGTGAAAGAGATGGGCAAGGGCGACTTCTTCAATCCCTGGTGGAACATTCTCCGCAAGAAGGGGCAGGGCACTCTCTCGTATCAGGGCGCTTGGAACCTGTTCGACCAAATTGTGCTCAATGCCAACCTCATGGAAGAGTATAAGGCCAAGACCTACAACTCCCTCACCCTGCACTCCTACCACATCTTCCGTCGCGACTACCTCATAAACAGCGAGGGAGCCTACAAGGGTACGCCCAAGCGCACACACTCGCGCGGCGTATGGCTGGACGGCTACAGCGACCACCTGCCTGTGGTGGTATATCTGGTAAAGGCCCTATAAACACATCCCGCCATACCTTAATTTATATATACGCACGCGCGTAGGATGCGACACAGGACACTATAACACATATAATTTATCCATACTAACCTCAAATAACTTACAACAATGACAAGTTACAAGGAATTGGGTCTGGTGAACACCCGTGAAATGTTCGCCAAGGCAGTAGCCGGCGGCTACGCCATCCCCGCATTCAACTTCAACACCATGGAGCAGATGCAGGCTATCGTACAGGCTGCCGTAGAGTGCAAGTCTCCCGTCATCATGCAGGTATCCAAGGGCGCACGCGCATACGCTAACGGCACCATCCTCCGTTACATGGCGCAGGGTGCTGTGGAGTATGCCAAGGAACTGGGCTGCGAGCATCCCCAGATTGTCCTCCACCTGGATCACGGTGACAGCTTCGAGCTCTGCAAGGACTGCATCGACAACGGTTTCTCTTCTGTGATGATCGACGGCTCAAGCCTCCCCTACGAAGAGAACATCGCCCTCACCAAGAAGGTTGTGGAATATGCACATGCACATGACGTTACCGTAGAGGCCGAGCTGGGCGTACTGGCCGGCGTAGAGGACGAGGTTGCTTCCGAAGTATCTCACTACACCAAGCCCGAGGAGGTTGTAGACTTCTCTACACGTTCCGGCTGCGACTCTTTGGCCATCTCCATCGGCACCAGCCACGGCGCTTACAAGTTCACTCCCGAGCAGTGCAC
>DBLZ01000032.1:0-42945 GCA_002297545.1 Prevotellaceae bacterium UBA711
TCATCAACGACATGCTGGCCGGTCTCACCGCCGAGGACATGAAGAAAACACTCTGCATTGCAGACCGACGCGAGGCTATACGCACGGCCTGCATGATGGCACGCGAAGGCGATGCCATACTGGTGGCCGGCAAGGGACACGAGGATTACCAGATAATAAAGGGAGTGAAGCACCACTTCGATGATCACGAGGTGGTACGCGAAGCCTTCGGTATAGAGAATTAACACACAGGCACACGAAGAACAGACACACTAAAGATGCTATATTACCTATTCAGATACTTGGAGCAGTTTGGCATAAGCGGTGCCGGCATGTGGCAGTATATCTCGTTTCGAGGTTTGCTGACCTTGGTGCTGAGCCTGCTGATATCGATGTGGTTCGGACAGTATTTCATCAAATGGATGAGGGCACGCAACATCAGCGAAGCCCAACGCGATGCCAGCATCGACCCCTACGGGGTGGAGAAGAAGGGCGTACCGACAATGGGCGGTATTATCATACTGGTGTCCATCATAGTGCCATGCGTGCTACTGGGCCGACTGCGTAACATCTACATGATACTGATGCTGGTCACCACCGTGTGGCTTGGCTTTCTCGGCTTCATGGACGACTACATCAAGTTCAAGGGCAACAAGGACGGCATGAAGCCCATCTACAAGCTGGCAGGCCAAGCTATACTTGGTCTGGCCATAGGCCTGACGCTGTGGCAAAGCCCGGATGCCGTGATACGCGAGAACATTACCATATCACGCTCGGGCGACGCCGAGATAGTGACACACAAAAGCGAACCGGTTAAGAGCACCATCACCACCATCCCCTTTGTGAAGAACAACAACCTCAGCTACAGCAACCTCTTTTCCTTCCTGGGGCAATACCGCACGGCGGCAGGATGGATCTTCTTTGTATTCATGGTGACGTTCGTGGTGATGGCCGTGAGCAACGGCTCCAACCTGAACGACGGCATGGACGGCATGTGTGCCGGCAACTCTGCCATCATGGGTATAGCCCTGGCCATCCTGGCCTACGTGTCCAGCCATATAGCCCTGGCGGGATACCTCAACATAATGTTCGTGCCTGGGTCCGAGGAGTTGGTAATCTTCCTGCTGGCATTCGTAGGCTCGTTGATTGGCTTCCTGTGGTACAATGCCTATCCCGCACAGGTATTCATGGGCGACACCGGCAGCCTGACCATCGGCGGCATCATTGCCGTAACGGCCATAATCATACATAAGGAGTTGCTGATACCGCTGATATGCTTCGTGTTCCTGGTGGAAAGCATCAGCGTGCTGTTGCAAACCAATGTGGCACGCATGGGCAACAAGCGTGGCAAGAAGTGGCGCGTATTCAAACGTGCTCCGATCCACGACACCTTCCGCATCAAACCCGGACAACTGGCAAGCGACCTGCGCATATTCCTCAACTGGCCTCAGGGCTGTTGGCTGGAAAGCAAGATAACGACAAGGTTCTGGATCGTAACCATAATGATGGCCTCCCTGGCCATCGTCACACTTAAAATCAGATAGACACGAGATGGAGAAGATAGCAATACTGGGAGCGGCCGAAAGCGGTGTGGGTGCCGCCGTACTGGCCATGAAGAAGGGATATGACGTGTTCGTAAGCGACATGGGGCATATCAAGGACCACTACAAGGCAGTGCTGGACACATACGGCATAGCATGGGAAGAAGGGCAGCACACGGAGGAGAAGATCCTGGACGCCAAGGAAATAGTCAAAAGTCCGGGCATTCCGGACAACGCCCCCATGGTGGCCAAGGCCATAGAGAAAGGCATCCATATCATCAGCGAGATAGAGTTTGCCGGTCGCTACACCGACGCCAAGATGATCTGCATCACCGGCAGCAACGGCAAAACCACAACCACCAGCCTCATCTACCACATTCTGAAGAACGCCGGCTACAATGTGGGCCTGGCCGGCAACATAGGTCGCTCACTGGCACTACAGATAGCCGAAGGCTGCGGATACGACCACTACGTCATTGAACTCAGTAGCTTCCAGCTGGACAACATGTATGACTTCAGGGCAAACATTGCCGTGCTTCTGAACATCACCCCCGACCATCTGGACCGCTACGACAACGACATGAGCAAGTATTCCGCATCCAAGATGAGGATAATACAGAACCAGAAGCCCGACGACTCATTCATCTATTGGGCGGACGATCCTATAATAAAGGAAGAGATAGCCAAGTATGGCATCAAGGCACAGAAGTGCCCGTTCTCCATCATCAGCAAGAAGGGCATGATAGGCTACATTGAGAAAGGGACCTACACCATAGAGAAGCCAACACCGTTCAACATGGAGCAGGAATCGCTCTCGCTGCATGGCAAACACAACATGTACAACTCACTGGCCGCCGGCATAGCCACACGCCTGGCCGGCGTCAGCGACAAGAATCTGAGGGAGAGCCTTGCCGACTTCGAAGGCGTCGAGCACAGACTGGAGAAGGTCGCCACAGTCGGAGGCGTACAGTATATCAACGATTCCAAGGCCACCAACGTGGATGCATGCTGGTATGCCTTGGAGAGCATGACCACGCCCACCGTGCTGATAATCGGCGGCAAGGACAAAGGCAACGACTACGAAGCCATCAAGGAACTGGTGAAACAAAAGTGCGTGGCACTGGTCTATCTGGGAGCGGACAACACCAAGTTGCACAACTTCTTCGATTCCCTCGGCATCCCCACCTTCGACACCCACAGCATGCAGGAATGCATGGAAGCCTGCGTGAAAGTGGCCAAGCCGGGACAAACCGTCCTGCTCAGCCCATGCTGCGCCAGTTTCGACCTGTTCAAGAACATGGAGGACCGTGGCGAACAATTCAAGGCTCTGGTAAGAAACCTGTGATAACTTACGAGAAGACATCACACACCGCCACACATATTATATAATATCGCATAACAATGAAGAACTGGAGTAAGAAGAACTTTAAGCAGAATGGCCTACTGCAAGGCGACGGTGCCCTGTGGATGGTGCTGGTGGTTCTGTGCTGCATATCCATCGTCACGGTATACAGCGCATCCAGCCGCATGACATTCGGTTCCGGCAAGTACTGGGCACCGGTCATCAAGCACGCCGAACTCATGCTGGCCGGCATAGGCTTTGCCTGGGTTCTGCACATGTTGCCGTGCAAGCTCTACAAGCTCGTCGGTCTCATACTCACGGTGTTCTACTACGTGGCCCTCGTCCTGGCCTTCCTCACCGGACAGATCAACGGTGCCGCCCGATGGGCCGACGTGGGCGATGTCAGATTTCAGCCCAGCGAATTTGCCAAGCTTGGTCTGGTGATGACCACAGCCTTCATCTTCAGCGTCTTCCGCGACAAGAACGGTGTCAGCGCATTCGGCTTCAAGTTGGCCTTTGCCAATGCCATCCTCACCATGGGACTCATCGTCACAGAGAACCTCAGTACGGCCATCATCATTGGTGTGGTGATGCTCAGCATGGCGTTTTATTCCCAGGTATCCACCAAAATACTGGCCTCGCTGGTCAGCATATGCGTTGCCTTGGGACTGGGCGGATACCTCACGCTGATAAGCATACCACAGGACACGCTGGACAAGTGGTACAACGACAAGGAATGCGTGATGCACCGCGTCCCCGTATGGGTAGACCGTCTGAAGGAGTCCAGCGAGTTGCCCCCGGACCCAAATGACTACGACATCCACGACAACGAACAGGTGACACATGCACAGATAGCAGTTGCAACATGCGCCCTGAACCCACGCGGACCGGGCAACTCCGTCGAGCGCGACTACCTGCCACATGCCGACTCGGACTTCATCTACGCCATCCTCATCGAGGAATGGAGCATCTTTGGCGGAGCCTTCGTCATGTTCCTCTATCTGCTATTGCTTTACAGGGCCTACAAGATATCGAGGAAATGCAAGTCCCTCTACCCCGCCTATCTCATCATGGGACTCTCGCTCCTGCTGGTTACGCAGGCGATGGTAAACATGGCAGTGGCCGTTGGCGCCATTCCAGTGACAGGACAGACTCTGCCCCTTGTGAGCCGCGGCGGCACCAGCGCTTTCGCCAACTGTGCCATCCTGGGAATAATGCTCAGCGTCAGCCGTTCGGCGAAGCGCATCGAAGAGAAAAACGAAGAAACAGAACCCAATACAGAAGCATGCAACAGCCAAGGATAATCATAAGCGGCGGCGGAACAGGAGGACACATCTCCCCCGCCATAAGCATAGCCAACGCACTGAAGAAGCTGAACCCCGATACAGAAATACTGTTCGTGGGAGCCGACAGCAGGATGGAAATGCAACGAATACCACAGGCAGGATACAAAATCGTAGGACTGCCGGTACGTGGGCTGATACGCCCGTTGTGGAACATCCGCAACGTGGGCATCCTGTGGGACTACCTCCGCAGCAAACGGAAGGTGAAGAAGGTTATCAAGGACTTCGCCCCCGACGTGGCGGTAGGCGTGGGCGGATACGCCAGCGCAGCCACGCTGAATGCCGCTTATGACATGGGCATCCCCTGCCTCATACAGGAGCAGAACAGTTTTGCAGGTCTCACCAACAAGACCCTGGCCACCAAGGCCAGCAAGATATGCGTGGCATACGAAGGCATGGAAAGGTTCTTCCCCGCAGACCGGATACTGTTGACAGGCAACCCCGTGCGCCAGAACCTGCAGGCCCCAACCCTGAGCAAGGAGGAAGCGGCCAAGGAATTCGGTTTCCCTGCCAACCGCCCCATAATACTCATCATCGGTGGCAGCCTGGGAGCACGCACGCTGAACAACAGCGTCCTCAGGCACATGGAACAGATACGCAATGCCGGTGTCCGCATCATCTGGCAGACAGGCAGTTTCTATAAGCAACACATAGCACAAGAGCTGGAAAGACTGGGCAAACCCACCAACCTCTACGTCACCGACTTCATCCAGTCCATGGACAAGGCATACAAGGCCGCCGACCTGGTCATCAGCCGTGCAGGAGCAAGCAGCATCAGCGAGTTGTGCCTGCTGGGCAAGCCCGGTATCCTGGTCCCCAGCCCAAACGTAGCCGAAGACCATCAGACACACAACGCCATGGCACTGGTCAACAAGGGAGCAGCCCTCATAGTCCGGGATGCCGAGGCCGAGGAGAAACTTCTGCCACTTGCACTGGCCACCGTAGCGGACTCCGAGGCACTACGCAACATAGGCACCAATGCACAGGCCATGGCCCTACGGGACTCAGACACCATCATAGCACAGGAAGTGCTGAAGCTAATCAGACGATAACACACGACACACAACATGAAGGCAGTATATTTCATAGGCATCGGCGGCATAGGCATGAGTGCCATTGCCCGTTATTTCCTCAATAGCGGAGTCTTTGTCGGCGGATACGACAAGACCCCCACCCCATTGACACACACACTGGAGGCCGAGGGAGCCAAGATACATTACGAGGACAACATGAACATGATTCCCGCAGAATGCAAGAGCAAGGACGATTGCCTGATCGTTTACACACCGGCCATACCCGCCAGCCACAGCGAGATGCAATTCTTCCGCGCCAACGGCTTCGACATGCAAAAGAGGGCACAGGTCCTGGGCACCCTGACGAAGACGCTGAACGGCCTCTGCGTAGCCGGCACACATGGCAAGACCACCACATCCGCCATGACCGCACACATCCTGCACCAAAGCCATGTGGACTGCAATGCTTTCCTTGGAGGCATCACCAAGAACTATGGCACCAACTATATCCTTTCCACCGAAAGCCCCTACGTGGTCATAGAGGCCGACGAGTTCGACCGTTCCTTCCACTGGCTCACACCCTGGGCCACGGTCATAACAGCCACGGATGCCGACCACCTGGACATCTACGGCACAGAGGAAGCATACCTGGAATCCTTCGCACACTACACCGGACTCATCCGGCCCGGCGGTTACCTGATACTGCACAAGGGACTCAAGATGACTCCCCGCACACAAGCCGGAGTCATCACATACAGCTACAGCAGGGACGAGGGAGATTTCCACGCCGGGAACATACGCATAGCCAATGGCACCATAGTCTTTGACTTCGTCTCACCTCTCGGGGACATTGCCGACATAGAACTTGGCGTGCCCGTGGCCATCAACATAGACAACGGCATCGCCGCCATGGCCCTGGCACAACTGGCTGGAGCAAATGCCGGGGAGATACGCACGGCCATGAAGAGCTACGGCGGTGTGGACAGGCGTTTCGACTTTCACGTGCGCCGCAACGATGTGGCCTACATCTCGGACTACGCCCACCATCCTGCCGAGATACGCCAGAGCATCCTCAGCATCAAGCAACTGTATGCCGGCAAGCGCATCCGCGCCATCTTCCAGCCCCACCTCTACACCCGCACGAGGGACTTCTATCGCGACTTTGCCGATGCACTCTCGCTCCTGGACGATGTAGTGATAATGGACATATACCCCGCCCGGGAGGACCCCATCCCGGGAGTCACTTCCCGCCTGATATACGACAACCTGCGCCCGGGCATCCGCAAGCAACTCTGCACCAAGGCCGACCTCATGTCGTTTGTCACCCCACGCGACTACGACGTGCTCATAACCCTCGGAGCAGGAGACATCGAGAACTTTGCCGAGGAGATAACGGACACACTAACCAAATAGCATGGCATGAAGATTGCAATAAAGATAATCCTGTTGATGGGTGTCATCGGCTACATGGTCTTTGCCGTGACCAAGATGTCACGCGACAACGACAAACGCATCTGCCAGGGCACCAGGATATGCATGGAGCACAGCGGGGGAAGCGTGTTCGTGGACTCACAGTTCGTAGCCGGCCTGCTTGCCAAGGCCAACGTTCCGATACAGGATCGGCCCATACGCGACATCGACCTCAAGAGCATAGAGACAGCCATACAAGCCAACCCCTACATCGACTCGGTCATCTGCTACTACACGCCAGAGGACATGATGTGCATCAGGGTGATGGCCCGAAACCCCATTCTGCACGTCATGGCAGACAACGGCGAAAACTACTACATGGACGCACATGGCAACGACATGCCGGCCGGATGCTTCGGCCTGGATCTCAGCCTGGCCACAGGCAACATCACCAAAGAGTTTGCCAGGGAGCACCTCCTGGGCATTGCGGACTACATCAACACCCACATACCCTGGAACAAGGACATACAGCAGATCTACGTCAGGTCGCCCAAGCACATAGAACTCATTCCATCCGTAGAGGGGCAGACCATTGTGTTGGGCGAGCCCATCGACATCGAGGAAAAGATGCAGCGCCTGTCGGCATTCTACGACGAGTGTCTCAACAAGGCCGGCTGGAACAAATACAGCGTCATCAATCTTAACTATGCGGACCAAGTCGTCTGCACCCGCAAACACAGGAAACACAAGAAATAAAGACACTATACACCTATGGCAGCAGAAAAGGACATTATCGTAGCATTGGAGTTGGCAACGACCTCCATACGTGCCATGGCAGGACAGCGCTTGTCCGACGGCACCATGCAAGTACTGGCATTCGCAGAGGAGAACTCTTCTCACTGCATACGCAAGGGAATCATCGACAACATAGACAAGACCACGCAGGCCATCTCGCGTATCCTGGGCCAGATTGGCTTGCAACTGGGCCAAACCATCTCACGCGTCTACGTAGGCCTGGGTGGACAGTCGCTGCATTCCCGCAAGAACCGCATACAGCGCACCTTTGAGGGAAGGACACAGATTGCCAATTCGCTCATAGACCAGCTCATGGACACAAACCGCGGCATGGTGTACACCGACTCGGAAATCCTGGAGGTTGTGCCGCAGGAATATCGAGTGGGCAACCGCACCATATCGGACATCGTCGGCATGCAAGCCGAACAGCTCGAGGCCAACTTCCTGAACATCATTGCCCGCAACTCGCTTGCCGAAAACATAGAGAAGTGCATCAACAGAGCCGGAGTTGACATAGCCGAGCTGCTCATCACTCCGGTGGCACTGGGCGACTCCATACTGAACGCCGGCGAGAAGCGTTCGGGATGCGCCCTGGTGGACTTGGGAGCCGACACCACCACCGTCAGCATCTACACCAACAACATACTGCGCAAGCTGGTGGTCCTGCCCCTGGGCAGCAACAATGTCACAATGGACATAGCCAACTGCCTCACCACCGAGGCCGACGAAGCCGAGGTGCTTAAACTGAAGTACGGACGTGCCATTGTAGAAGCTCCCGACTCGCTGCAAGGCAACACTATAAAAATATCCCACGGCCGCGAGATCAGCGAGGCCAAACTGTGCGAGATAATAGAGTCCAGATACGAGGAAATACTGCGCAACGTGTGGGCACAGATCGAGGACGAGAGCGACAAGCTGACGTCGGGCATCATCTTCACCGGCGGAGGCGCACAGATACGCTCGCTGGTGGAGGCTTTCCACTGCATCATGAACAGCGACCGTCAGATACGCGTCGTCAAGGGAATGCCCGCCGACGTCTGCCTTGCATCCGGCGTGTTCGTCCCCGACAACGGCCGCACAAGCAACATCCTGTCCCTGCTGATACATGGCGAACAGAACTGTATCAGCAGGCAGACTCCCACCGTAGAGGAACAGCCGGCTCAGGAGTCCGATGATAGCGGCACCAAGAACACACCGGCACTGTCCGACAGCGGGACTGGCAAAGACGAAGAGACGAAGCCTAAGACAGGAGAAGAGACTAAACAGGATAAGAAGCAACCCATCAAGGGCTTCTTTGCCATCCTGAAGAAAGCACTCACCGAGGACGACGGCGAGTAACCATCACATAACACAGTCAACATAACACAGTCAGGCTATGAGCAACCAACAAGATAACAACTTTGACATGGGTCTGCCCATCATTGGCATACCACAGACCAACAACTGCATCATCAAGGTCATAGGTGTGGGCGGCGGCGGCGGCAATGCCGTGAACCACATGTACCGCGAGGGCATACACGACGTGTCCTATGTCGTGTGCAACACCGACAAGAAGGCCCTGGAGGATGCCTCCGTACCCAACCACCTGCAACTGGGCAACGACGGTTTGGGCGCAGGCAACCGTCCCGAGAAGGCACGCCAAGCAGCAGAAAGCAGCATAGAGGCCATACAGCAGATGCTTAACGACGGCACACGCATGGTGTTCATCACTGCCGGCATGGGCGGAGGCACGGGAACCGGAGCCGCTCCCATCATTGCCAAATGCGCCAAGGACGCAGGCATACTGACCGTGGGCATCGTCACCATTCCCTTCAAGTTCGAGGGCACGCCAAAGATAGCGCAGGCACTGGACGGTGTGGAGGAGATATCCAAGCACGTGGATGCCCTGCTGGTAATCAACAACGAACGTCTGCGCGAGATCTACCCGGACCTGGGCGTGCGCAATGCCTTTGCCAAAGCCGATGACACGCTTACCATCGCCGCCAAAAGCATAGCGGAGATCATCACCATGCACGGCATCATCAACCTGGACTTCCAGGACGTCACCACGGTGCTGAAGGACGGCGGCGTGGCTATCATGAGTACCGGCTACGGCGAGGGAGAGAACCGCGTCACCAAGGCCCTGCAGGAGGCCATCACATCCCCCTTGCTGAACCACAACGACATATTCAACTCCAAGAAAGTGCTCCTGAACATCAACTTCTGTGCCGACGACGATCACAGTGAACTGATGATGGAAGAGATGAACGAGATACACGAGTTCATGGGCAAGTTCCGCAACGATGTGGAGACCAAGTGGGGACTGGCCACCGACTCCAGCCTGGGCAACAAGGTGAAGATCACGCTGCTGGCCACCGGCTTCGGTCTGAAGAGCATCAGCGGCATGAACACCCACATGGAGGAAAAGAAGGAGAAGATCTCGGACGAGGAGCGCGAGCGTCAGGAAGTTCTGGAAGAGCTTATCAGCACCTATTACCCCGATGCCAGCAAGGCATGCAAACTACGGCACAACAACATTTTCCTCTACACGGAAGACTGCATGGACAACGATGACATCATCTCCCGCGTGGATGCCACGCCCACATGCCGCCGAACCAAGGACGAACTGAACCGGCTTAAGAGCGACAGCATGGCATAGCAGCCTCAACTGCCACACAATATAATCCAAACCACGGCCCTACTCCCGGACCGTGGTTTTATATTGCCCGCACTCGCGGGCATCCGGCACACTTGGCGCAACCACCCGTCGGCAGAGGTCTGCCCGTGTCGCCTACCAAGTCCAAGCCCCGTGACTCAGGAAAACACGCCACACATGACTATGGCAGAATAAACCGGTTTGTGCCAGTGCAAGAACCGGTTCTTTCCAACGAATAAACCGGATGTTGGGATCGTGAGAACCGGTTCATCCGCCCTTTGCCACACGGGCTTCGCCGCATGCAGCCACGACAACAAGGACCTCACTCCACGACCTAAGAAAACACTTCCCGCAGGATATCCAGGCTCTGCAGTTCGCCGAACGCGGGTACATGCAGGCGATAGTACAGCAAGAGCACCTCCATCATGCGGCGCCTGCCGGCAACAGTCATCCCCAGCCTTCGCATGCTGCCGTAGTCCAGCCTCAGCAGAATGGGAATCCATCTCGCCTCGTCAGCCATCAGGTAATGGCCATGCCCGGGCACCAAGGATACATAGCACGCACCCCTCAGGTCGTAAACCTTGCGGCGACCGTAGCCATCCACACCGGGCAGTATGCCCAGGAAACGCGTCAGCCTCAGCATGAGCTGCAAATGGAAATCCGCAATGCCATCGTCCGCCTCGTCGAACCAGCGCAACGACTTCTCCAGAAAGGCAAACAGCGCGACGTTCTCGCCCTCGCTCTTGAGACTATGAAAAAGGAACTCTCCGAGAAACATGGATATGGCCGCCTTCACCGGATGATAGGGCAACGTCTGCCAAGGAGAGGAGATGGAAGCGTTCCTGACAGTCTGGATATCCCTGGAGGGACGAAAGTCCATGGTCACGTCCACCACGTTCAGCACCTGCCACAATGCAGACCTGCCATCGGACCTGCGGCCGCGCGACACCCTGGCCATGCAACTTGTCATGCCGTGACGCTCGGTGAAAAGAGATACCACCAATTTACTGTCGCTATAGTGTATAGCCCTCAAAACCAAAGCCCGCGTCGTGCACATGTCTCAATAGGATAAAACGCCGCGAATATAGGGCATTTGGCCCAAAACACACGGATTATTAGCAAAAAACACACGGCCACGTGATTTTTTCCTCTAATTTGTTTTGCCAATTCAAAGAATCGGCGTACCTTTGCATCCGCGAAAACGAGACAACAACGCCCCGTTGACCGCACTGGCGCGCTACGACGCACCGAAGGTAAGGTCCCTTCGTCTATCGGTTAGGACGAGAGATTTTCATTCTCTAAAGAGGAGTTCGACTCTCCTAGGGACTACATAATCACAAGAAACAGACTAAACAGACATGGCAAATCACAAGTCATCCTTAAAGAGAATCCGTCAGGAGCAGAAGAGAAGACTCCACAACAGATATTACGCTAAGACCATGCGTAATGCTGTCCGCAAGTTGCGCGCCACCACAGACAAGGCCGCCGCAATAGAAATGTACCCCAGCGTTCAGAAGAGCCTAGACAAGTTGGCCAAGATCAACGTCATCCACAAGAACAAGGCCTCTAACCTCAAGAGCAAGTTGGCTCTCTACATTCAGAAGTTGGGCTAATCCCCCTTTTGATTCTCTTATTAAGGCAGAAAATACCACGGCTTCCCTCTACGGGAGGCCGTTTTCTGTATTCCCGCGACACACACGACGCCCCGCACCGACTTCGCACAGGCACACGCGAGACTCCCCGCCACAAGCACCTGCCCGCACAGAAGTCCCATTCGACAACACATCATCCGCAATAGGCACAAATAGGCAAAAAGAACGTGACACGATGGCCGTTTTGTCATGATTTTTTTGTATCTTTGTAGCCATAAGACAGACTATAACATACAATGGACGAGACAAGTACAAACAACTCCAATTACAGTGCCTCCAATATCCAGGTATTGGAAGGCCTGGAAGCCGTGCGCAAACGCCCTGCCATGTACATAGGCGACATAAGCAAGAAAGGCTTGCACCACCTCGTGTACGAGACCGTGGACAACTCCATAGACGAAGCGCTGGCCGGATATTGCACCCACATAGAGGTAACGATAAACGAAGACAACAGCATCACCGTGCAGGACAACGGCCGCGGCATCCCCGTGGACATGCACGAGAAGGAGCACAAGAGTGCCCTGGAGGTGGTGATGACCGTACTGCACGCCGGCGGCAAGTTCGACAAGGGTTCCTACAAGGTATCCGGCGGCCTGCACGGCGTGGGCGTCAGTTGTGTGAACGCCCTGTCCGAGAAGATGCTGTCACAGGTCTTCCGCGACGGCAAGGTGTATCAGCAGCAGTATCATCGTGGCAAGCCGGACGCACCGGTGACCGTGGTGGGCGAGACCGACCTGCGGGGCACACGCCAGCAGTTCTGGCCCGACGACACCATCTTCACCACCACGGTGTATGACTACGACGTACTGGCCAACCGCATGCGCGAGTTGGCATATCTGAACGCCGGCATACACATCACCCTCACCGACATGCGCGCCGAACAGAACGAGGCCGCAGGCATAGAGGGCATACGCAAGGAGGTATTCTACAGCGAAGGCGGACTGCGCGACTTTGTACGCTACATAGACAGCACGCGCACCAAACTCATCGACGATGTCATCTATCTCAACACCGATAAGCAGGGCACCCCGATAGAGGTAGCCATCATGTACAACACGGGCTACTCCGAGAACCTGCACTCCTACGTAAACAACATCAATACCATAGAGGGCGGCACCCACCTGCAGGGCTTCCGCACCGCCCTGACACGTACGCTCAAGTCCTATGCCGAGAAGCAGTGCGTCAAGGAACTGGAGAAGTTGGCCAAGAACCACGTGGAGATCTCGGGCGAGGACTTCCGCGAGGGCCTCACGGCAGTAATCAGCGTGAAGGTGGCAGAACCTCAGTTCGAGGGCCAGACCAAGACCAAGTTGGGCAACAGCGAGGTGGCCGGTGCCGTGCAGCAGGCCGTGGGCGAGGCCCTGACCAACTATCTGGAGGAACATCCGCGCGAGGCAAAGGTGATAGTGGACAAGGTGATACTGGCCGCCACGGCACGTGTGGCAGCACGCAAGGCCCGCGAAAGCGTACAGCGCAAGTCGCCAATGGCCGGAGGCGGACTGCCTGGCAAACTGGCCGACTGCTCGGACAGGGATGCAGCCAACTGCGAACTGTTCATAGTCGAGGGAGACTCTGCCGGCGGCAGTGCCAAGCAGGGACGCAACCGTCACTTCCAGGCCATCCTGCCCATACGAGGCAAGATATTCAACGTGGAGCGCGTGATGTGGCACAAAGCCTTCGAGCACGAGGAGGTGAACAACATCATACAGGCCTTGGGCGTGCGCTTCGGCCTGGGCGAGGACAGCAAGGAGGCCAACTACGAGAAGTTGCGCTACTACAAGATAATAATCATGACCGATGCCGATGTCGATGGTTCACACATCGACACACTGCTGATGACACTCTTCTACCGCTACATGCCCGAGCTGATACGCAACGGACACCTCTACATAGCCACACCGCCCCTCTACCGCTGCACCATAGGCAAGCACGAGGAGTACTGCTATGACGAGAACAGCCGCCTGCGTTTCATCAATCAGTATGCCAACGGACAGGAGAACATGGTGCACACCCAGCGTTACAAAGGTCTGGGTGAGATGAACGCCGAGCAGTTGTGGGACACGACCATGAACCCCGAACACCGTTTGCTCAAGCAGGTGGCCATAGAGGACGCGGCACAGGCCGACTATGTCTTCTCCATGCTCATGGGTGAGGACGTGGCTCCGCGCCGCGACTTCATAGAACAGAATGCCACATACGCCAACATTGATGCATAAACACGCATGCACGTCAGACATATCATAACATAACCAACCATACCACACGATGGGCAGGGAAGCGACACACGACTTCCCTGCCCATCGTACTACATGACAATATGAACAACCATCCGATCATCTCCGAAGAGTACGACAAGATGCAGCGTGGCGAGGTCTACCAGGCCACCGAACACAACCTGTGCCAGGAGCTGAACCGCATGAAGGACATGTGCTGGGAGTACAACCGCCTGCGCCCGACAGACTTCGAAGCACGCCGGCAGATGCTGCGCGACATTCTGGGCGAATGTCACGACGACACGTTTATCGTGCAGCCGTTCCTGTGCGACTTTGGCCGCCATATACGCGTGGGCAAGGGCTTCTTTGCCAACTTCAACCTCACCGTGCTGGACGAGGCTCCGGTAACCTTCGGCAACGACTGCTTCGTGGGACCCAACGTGGGAATATACACCGCCTGCCACAGTACCGCCCCCGTAGAACGAAATACGCGGCGGGAATGGGCACGCCCTGTGACCATAGGCAACAACTGCTGGATAGGCGGCGGAACCACCATCCTGCCTGGCGTGACCATAGGCGACAACTGCACCATCGGTGCGGGCAGCGTGGTGGTGAAGGACATACCGGCGGGCAGCATAGCCGTGGGCAACCCGTGCCGCGTGGTCAGGACGTTGGACACATAATATATAGTACGCACACATGGACATAGAGACACTTCGGGCCTACTGCCTATCCCTTCCCCTGGTAACAGAGGACTTTCCCTTCGACGAGGAGGTGCTGGTCTTCCGCGTGAACGGCAAGATATTCGCCATGATGAACCTGGTGAACACCGAGTGGTTCGTGCTCAAATGCCAGCCTGACCTGGCCTTAGAGCTACGCGAACGCTATCCGGAGATTGCCCCGGCCTGGCACATGAACAAGCGTCACTGGAACCAGATCAACCTATACGGCACCCTGTCGGCCGGCCTGGTCAGGGCAATGGTGGCGCACAGTTATGCCCTGGTGGCCGCCAAGTTGTCCAAGGCTTTCCGTACGGCCCACTCCGAGGTGATGGCCGTGCAACCTGAAAAAGGTTACCTGACAACCGAGACTGAATAAGGACGCCTCAGCGTAAATTACACGGAACAACACGCCACGTCCCCCCTTCCAGAACCTCACCCCTAAAGCAAAACATACCTATGAAACACAGACTTGTCAAGACCTCCCTCATGCTGTGCCTCCTGCTGATGTGCAGCATCGCTGCCTTGGCGCAGAAGAAAATCCGCGTGGCCTGCGTGGGCAACAGCATCACGTACGGCTATACCCTGCCCGACCGCGAGGTCAATGCCTACCCCTCCAAACTGCAGAAGATGCTGGGCGACGGTTACGAGGTGGGCAACTTCGGCCGCTCCAGTGCCACACTGCTGCAACATGGGCATTTCCCATACATCCAACAGAAAGAGTACCGCGACGCCTTGGAATTTGCCGGAGACATCGTGGTCATCCACCTGGGCATCAACGACACAGATCCGCGCAACTGGCCAAACTACGGCGACGAGTTCATCAGCGACTACCGCGCCCTCATACGGTCTTTCCGCGAGGTCAATCCCTCGGTACGCATCATCATCGCCCGCATGACGCCGCTGTCTGACCGGCATCCGCGCTTCGAGTCCGGCACACGCGACTGGCACGACCGAATACAGGAAGCCATCAGCATAGTGGCACGTGCCGAGGGGGTCCAACTGATAAACTTCTATGAGCCTCTGCTGCCCTACCCCTACATCCTGCACGATGCCATCCACCCCAACGTTGAGGGCGCCGAGATGCTGGCGGAAATAGTTTACCGTGGCATCACGGGTGACTATGGCGGGCTGAGTATGTCTCCGCTGTACACCGACAACATGGTGTTACAGCATGGCCGCGACCTCACAATCCAAGGCACTGCGGACGCAGGCCAAAAGGTCACGGTGGCCATAGCCGGTCAAAAACGACGTGCGGTGGCCGACACCGACGGCCGTTGGCAGGTGGCTCTTCGCCCGTTGAAAGCAGGAGGCCCATACACGTTGGCCGTCTCCACCGACCGTAGCAAGCTGACCTACCGCAACGTCCTGGCGGGCGAAGTGTGGCTGTGTTCGGGACAGTCCAACATGGAGTTCATGCTCTGCCAAGCCGCCACAGGCAAACAGGACATTCCACAGGCCGAATGCCCCGACATACGCCTCTTTGACATGAAGGCCCGCTGGCGCACAAATGCCGTGGAATGGGCAGAAAATACGCTGGACTCACTCAATCACCTCCAATACTTCCGTCCCACGACATGGACGGAATGCACTCCACAGACGGCATCGGCATTTTCCGCCGTGGCCTACTACTTCGGCCGCATGCTGCAGGACAGCCTCCACGTTCCCGTGGGGCTGATATGCAACGCCGTGGGAGGTTCGCCCACAGAAGCCTGGGTGCCACGCCGCACCTTGGAGCACGAGTTCCCTGCCATACTGAGGAACTGGACATCAAACGACTTCATCCAGCCCTGGGTGCGCGAACGTGCTGCCCAAAACGTGCGCCGGTCCGGCAACCGATTTCAACGTCACCCATACGAGCCGTGCTATCTCTTCGAGTCCGGCATCCTGCCCTTGCAGCACTTCCCCATCCGTGGCGTGATATGGTATCAGGGCGAGTCCAATGCCCACAACATAGAGGCTCACGAACGTCTGTTCCGGCTCTTGGTCCAAGGATGGCGGGAGTATTGGGACGACGACACACTGCCCTTCTATTACGTACAGCTGTCCAGCCTGAACCGCCCATCCTGGCCGCTCTTCCGCGACAGCCAGCGACGCCTACAGGCCTCCATTCCGCACACAGGCATGGCCGTAAGTTCCGATGTGGGCAATCCCGGTGACGTGCACCCCACGCATAAGCTGGAAGTGGGCCAACGCCTGGCACGCCAGGCCCTTCACCACACCTACGATCAGAAGCAAATAGTGCCGTCCGGTCCCATGTACCGCGCGGTGGACTTCCGCAACGGGGCGGCATACGTGCAGTTCGACTATGCCGACGGCCTACGCCCGGCCCACGACGGCGACTCCATCCTGACATTTGAGCTGGCCGGCGAAGACCACACCTTCTACCCCGCCCGGGCCGAGGTACAGGGACATACCGTACAGGTACACAGTCCGCAAGTGCCCATGCCCCGCATCGTGCGCTACGGATGGCAGCCATATACCCGCGCCAATCTGGTGAACAGCGACGGTCTGCCGGCATCCACATTCCGCTCGGACTACTGAAACATGGGAACAAGACACAACCCTCATCACACCAACCACACCTTATCATATATATGAGGCAAAAGATAGTATTCGTCGACTGGATCAGGGTCATAGCCTGCTTCCTGGTAATGCTTGTGCACGCAAGCGAAAGTTTCTACGCGGCCGACAACTCGGGCCTGGCGGGCAACGTCTCCATGCTGGCCAACGAGTCCAACCGTTTCTGGGTGGCCATATACGACGGCGGCCTCGGCCGCACATGCGTACCCCTCTTCATGATGGTGTCCTCCTTCCTGCTGGTCCCCATCGGCAGGGACGTGAGCATGGGGGCGTTCTATCGCAATAGATTTCGTCGCATCCTGCCACCTTTCCTTTTCTTCCTCCTGCTATACATCTTTCTGCCCCTGCTGTGGGGAGGCATGACCGTGGAGCAAAGCATGGCCGACCTGAAGATGACGTTGCTCAACTTTCCCTCCATGGGCGGGCACCTGTGGTTCATGTTCCCGCTCATAGGTCTCTACCTCATCATGCCCGTCATTTCGCCATGGCTGGAACGCGCCTCGGCCGCAGACCTGAGAACATTCCTCTGCATCTTCGCCCTGTCCACAGTCGTCCCGTGGCTGCACGTCTTCGTGGCGACAGATATATGGGGCGAGTGTTTCTGGAACCGCTTCCACATGCTGTGGTACTTCTCGGGCTACATAGGCTATCTTGTACTGGCATTCTATGTGAGGATGCACATGACCTGGAGCCTGCGTAAGAGGGTGACAATCGGAGCCACATGCTTCGTAGCAGGCAGCGCCTTCACTGCGTGGGCATTTTGGTGGAAAGGCGTCCCGGGCCGGATTATAGACACGCCGTTGCTCGAGTGGTCGTGGGAGTTCTGCACACCCAATATCCTGCTGGCCACGTTCGGAGCATTCGTGCTCTTCACCTGCATACCAAACAACACAAAGGAGCCCAAGCTAATAAGTGAGATTGCACGGCTGTCATTCCCAATGTACCTGATGCACATGTTCTTTCTTGCGCCAATCGCCCAAACCATTGTAGCCGGCAATGTGGCTAATCCTCTCATCCCTATTTATTGGGCCATACCGTGCATAGCTCTGCTGTCATACACATGTTGCGTCATTAGCGCCAAGCTACTGTCAATCATCCCCGGCAGCAAATTGTTCCTTGGCGCCTGACGGCAGCGATGACGCAAAGGGCAAAACGCAATGGAGCCGTACCATCTCAACCTATGAGTAACGGTACGGCTCCATCGTTTATATCGCAAAGGCCGTTGGCAATGCCTACATCGCAAGCGTCACTTGTCCAATGCCTCGAACTTGCTATGCTTTGACTTGAACTCCGGCACTATTTCCTTCATCTTCTTTACTATGGCCATATCATCGTATTCATATGAGAGCCTTAGCAAAGCCTCCTCATCGCGCTTGACTATCTCATAGTCACTCTCACGCACCTTAGCTATCATTATCTTGGGGTGATGCGTCGGCATTGTAGCCTCTGCATCGCTGAGGACTTCCTCATACAGCTTTTCTCCGTCGCGCAGACCCGTATATTTGATCTCCACGTTCCTGCAGCCCGACAGAGATATCATGCGCTTGGCCAAGTCCACTATCTTCACAGGCTGCCCCATGTCGAATGCAAAGATCTCGCCTCCCTTGCCCATGGTTCCGGCCTCCAGCACAAGCTTGCAGGCCTCCGGTATCAGCATGAAGTAACGAATAATGTCCGGATGCGTGACTGTGATGGGGCCACCTTTCCTTATCTGCTCCTTAAAGATGGGAATAACGGAGCCGTTGGATCCGAGAACGTTGCCAAATCGTGTCGTTACGAACTGTGTGACACCCTTGACCTTACCTTCCACGATGGCCTTGTTAAGCGACTGGCAATATATCTCGCATATGCGCTTGCTGCAACCCATGACATTGGTAGGATTCACTGCCTTGTCGGTGGAAATCATCACAAACTTTTTGGTGCCGTACTTCACGGCCAAATCGGCAACGATGCGCGTTCCGCGGACATTGTTGCGAACAGCCTGTACAGGATTATCCTCCATCATGGGCACATGTTTGTAGGCAGCCGCATGGAAAACATACTCGGGACGGTAATCAGAGAACAATTTCTCCATATGTGTCTCGTCCGTAATGCTGGTCACTACGGTCTCGTTCTTCACATTCGCGAAACTGCGTTGCATCATCAGACGCAGGTCGTGCATTGGAGTCTCGGCCTGATCCACCAATATCATCTCGGCAGGATTATACAACGAGATCTGCCGCACCATCTCAGTGCCTATCGATCCCGCCGCACCCGTCACCATGACACGCTTGCCGGCAAGCATGGTTCCTATGACATCCATGTTGACATCTATCTTCTCGCGAGGGAGCAGATCCTCTATCTCCACCTCACGCAATTGCTGATGCGAGATTTCGCATTTGCCATCCCACTCCTTCGCACCTGAAGGGTACACAAGTATCTTGATATTGGCAGCGATAAGGGCATCTATCAAAGAGATGCGAGTGGCGAAATGTTCAGTCTGCAGGGGAGACACCAGAAGAGCCGTCACATGATACTTCTTCATTACCTCCACCACAGAGTCCTCATCGTAATACACCTGCTCACCCATAATCCACGACCCACAGAAAGACTTGTCTATGGATATGAAACCACGTAGGCGGTATCGCACAGGCTCTTCATTTCGCAAGCTTTTGGCCAAAGCAAGTCCACCACGCATGCAACCATAAATGAACACTTTCTGGATGTTGGTGCTCCCACGGTAACTGTCATGCATGGACTTGACAACCACACGCATGCACCACATCGCCATGGTGGCCACGATGAACAGAAGAATCACGCTCTCAAAGCTCAGGACGTGTTTATCCAGGAACCAACCCGTATGCACATGCAATTGATAGAGGAGGCACACGCCCAGGGTAGCCGTAAAGGTAGAATATGCGACATGATGAAGGTCAACGAAACTGGAGTATCGTATAACGCCATGATAAGTATGAAATGCCATGAAAGACAGAACATAGACCATCAGACACACAAGCAGTTCCTGTGACACGTTTCCAAAATTCCCAACAAGGTCGGCACCACCATACAGGAGGTAGTACACAAAGAACCCTGACAGGAAAACTATCACACTATCTATAATAAGTATGTACCAGTACGAAAGAGCCTTGCGTGCAAAGTACCAGTTACATACTTTCTGTATAATGTTCATGTTGTACAATCGAAACCTCGCAAATCTTATAACGACAATGAAAGTGTCACCATGCAACACTCGAACGCCACCTATGGCGCAATATTCGGGTACAAAGATAACAATAATTTCTCATACTAAGGCACTCTTAGATGAATAATTGCAAAGCGATTCATAATGCCCATAAGGAGAGTTCAACAGCCAATATAGGGGGGGTAGCTGATACACAGCAACTTACGCACGACATCACTGAGTATCGCAACAACTACCCGATACTACATTCGCTTCACTTCACGCCGATGTCATGCATCTATCCATATACAAAGCATATCCAACAAAGGGCACCCTACCCAGTCGGACATGGCCTTGGACAACATACATGACTATGGTTTGTGACACAACTCCGAATGGTGACCTTTTCCCGTCCAGGTGACATGTATTCACCCAAAAAACGTCAAGGCAGCAAGCGCATTACTCGGCTGGAGCCCACTTGCAACGAACGGGAGAGACGATGGCGCCTTCCTCCTTCAGTTGCTTCATGGCCTTGTCCACATCCTTGCGGTCCAGGCCGCTCAACTCTGCTATCTTGCCTGCATTCAATGGTGTTCCGGCCTCCTTCATCGTAGCCAACACTTTGTCTTTTGTTTCCATAATTTCAGTTGTTTTATGTGTTCTACATATCTTCATCACAGCGGCATCAGTGCCCCTGTGGTGGAGTCTATTATATATCCTGCCGTACGAACGTCTGCCGGCATCAACGGATGATGGGCAATCAGGTCAACGGTCTCGTTCACTGCATCCGCACAGTCGTCGAACCCATGTAGCCAGCCGTCCAGATCTATGCCGCAATGGCGCATCAGCGAGATATGCTCTTCATCAATGCCACGCCCCTTCATCAGTTCTATCATCTCGGCGGCATTCATGCCCTGCACACCACAGCCCGTATGACCGATGACCATTATCTCATTCACGCCCAACTCATATACAGCCACCAGCAAGGACCGCATGGTGGAATCGAACGGATTGGTGATGGTGCCGCCCGCATTCTTAATGATCTTCACATCCCCATTCTTGAACCCTAAGGCCGCAGGCAGCAACTCTATCAGCCTCGTGTCCATGCACGTGACTATGGCTATCTTCTTGTCGGGGTACTTGGATGTAACAAACTTCTCATAGCCCTTCTCGGCTACAAAGCGGGCATTGTGCCTAAGTATTTCGTCTATCATATATGATTTGGATTGGTTCGCAACTTGTTTTCCTATACACTATCCCCGTTCCGCCCAGTCATTGCGGTCGAGATTGCGGTAGCCCACCGCCTCGGCTATGTGAGGCATCCGGATGTCGGGCGACGAGTCGAGGTCGGCAATAGTGCGGGCCACCTTAAGAATGCGACTGTAGGCGCGGGCCGACAGCTGCAGGCGCTCCATGGCAGAACGCAAAAGCTCAAAGGACTCATGGGACAGGACACAGTATTGCTGCATCAGTTTCTCCGTCATCTGGGCGTTACAATGTATGCCGGGCACATCGGCGAAGCGTTGCTCCTGAATGCGACGGGCACATACGACACGCTCGCGGATGACGGCACTGCTTTCGCCCGGAGCCGCCTGCGACAGTTCCTCGAAACTGAGGGGGAGAATCTCACACTGTATGTCTATGCGGTCCAGAAGCGGACCGCTGATCTTGTTAAGGTAACGGGATATCTGCCCGGGAGTGCAGACGCATGGCTTGGTAGGATGGTTGTAGTAGCCGCACGGGCAGGGGTTCATGGATGCCACAAACATGAAGTTGCACGGATAATCCACAGAGCCTTGTATGCGGCTGACCGTAATGTGGCGGTCCTCCAGCGGCTGGCGCAGGACCTCCAGCGCCTGACGTTGGAACTCCGGTAGCTCGTCGGCAAAGAGCACACCATTGTGGGCAAGGGAAATCTCTCCGGGCTGCGGATTGCTGCCGCCGCCCACAAGTGCCGTCTGACTGATGGTGTGGTGAGGACTGCGGAAAGGGCGTGTGGCTATGAGGGAACAATGCCGCATGCCGTCCGCCTCTGCCGGCGCACCCTGCAATTTGCCGGCCACGCTGTGTATCTGCGTGGTTTCAAGGCTTTCCTGCAAGGTCAACGGGGGCAGGATGCCTGGCAGGCGCTTGGCCATCATGCTCTTGCCGCTGCCCGGAGGCCCTATCATGATGAGGTTGTGTCCGCCGGCCGCGGCCACTTCTATCGCGCGCTTCACACTCTCCTGCCCCTTGACGTCGGCAAAGTCGAGGTCGCAATGCGCCTGCCGTTCATAGAAGTCCTTGCGTGTGTCTATCTGCACCGGTTCCAGATGATGCGTGCCATTGAGGAAGCCTATCAGTTCCGACAAGTGACTGATACCGTAGACCTTCAGCTTGTCCACCACGGCCGCTTCGCGGATGTTCTGCATCGGCACGAAGAGCGACTCGTAGCCCAGTGCCCGCGCCTTGATGGCAATGGTCAGGGCACCGCATATCGGCTGCAGGGAACCGTCCAGGCTCAACTCGCCCACCATCATTATCTTGTCCAGGCGCGAGACATCCACCTTCTCCGCCGTGGCCAGTATGCCTATGGCGATGGGAAGGTCGAAACCGCTGCCCACCTTGCGCACGTTGGCCGGCGCCAGATTGACGGTAATCTGCCTGCAAGGGAAGGGGAAACCGCTATTCTCCAGTGCTGCCATGATGCGTTCGTGGCTTTCCTTCACGGCACTGTCCGGCAGCCCCACCAGCACGAAGCGTATGCCTCGGGAGCTGTTCACTTCGATGGTCACCTGCTGGGCATCCAGCCCCTGCACAGATGCGCTATATATCTTGGCAAGCATGGTCAGGAGAGAGTGTTTGTATGTAGCTCGGCGGACAATGGGCCCTACTTGAGCAGTTCGCCTATGTGCTCGTCGTAGTCCAGACTGTCATCCACAAAGAACTTGAGTTCGGGGATGATGCGCAACTGCATGCGCACGCGCTTGCC
The DNA here is from genome assembly GCA_002297545.1 of Prevotellaceae bacterium UBA711. Taxonomy (GTDB): domain Bacteria; phylum Bacteroidota; class Bacteroidia; order Bacteroidales; family Bacteroidaceae; genus Physcousia. Next base: position 23,357 of record DBLZ01000032.1, read on the forward strand.
CAACTCAAAACGCACCGACTTGACATTGGCGTTCACGTTGCCCACTATCTCCTCGGCCCTGTCGCTGGGGAAGACGCTCAGATAGGCACGGCACACGCTCATGTCGGGACTGATGCGGCAAGCGCTGACGCTCACCAGCACGCCATGCATGGCAGCCGTCTGGCGCTGGAACATGTCGCTGAGTTCCTTCTGTATCAACCTGGCTATTTTCTGTTGTCTTGTTGTTTCCATAATTATATGCTGTAATATATTGTTTCGCAGGCAGTAGGGCATCATGCCACGGAGCAACTTAGTTCCTCAGCGCATGGCCGTTCCGGTGCCCATCCGGCCCTCACGTCATTTCTTTCTTATTATCGTCAGTCCGTCCCTCAGAGGCAATATCACCTTCTCCACACGATCGTCTGCCGCCACCATGTCGTTGAACCTCTGCAACCCCAGTGTCTGCAGGTCGCTCTCGCGTGCCTCCTCCGTTATCCGGCCATACCAGAGGGTGTTGTCCGCCAGGATGTAGCCTCCCGGACGCAGGCGTGGCAGTATCATCTCATAGTACTCGGCATACTCGCGCTTGTCGGCATCCACGAAGGCCATGTCCCACATCACATCCATCTGCGGCACCAGCTCCAGGGCATCGCCTATGTGTATGTGTATGAAGTGCCCGTATGGACTGCCCTCTATGCGCGGACGGGCAAAGTCCTCCATCTCGTCGAAGACCTCGAACGTATGCAACTCGGCTCCCTCCTCCAGGCCCTCGGCCATGCTCAACGCGGAGTAGCCGCTGAACATCCCCAGCTCCAGCACCATGCGCGGGCGTATCATGTGCACCAACATCTTCAGCAACCGCCCCTGCAGGTGGCCGCTTGCCATCTGTCCGTAGGAGAGCTTCAGCTGCGTGTCGCGCCACACCCCATGCAGATACTCGCCTTCGGGGTCGATGTGGGACAGTATATAGGAATCTATGTCGTTCAAGGTCGTACGGTTTTGCCTCGCAGGAGATTTCAACGGTTCATGTGCAACACGGCCTCCACGGCCAGGCGATAGCTGTCCATGCCAAAACCGCAGATCACTCCTGCGCAGGCGGGGCTGATGACACTGTGGCGGCGGAACTCCTCTCTCTGATGCACATTGCTGATATGCACCTCCACCACCGGCGTGCTGACGGCCTTGATGGCGTCCAGCAGAGCCAGGCTGTAGTGCGTGTAGGCTCCCGCGTTCAGGATGATGCCGTCCAACGAGAAGCCCACCTCGTGTATCTTGTTGATAAGCTCGCCCTCCACGTTGCTCTGAAAGTAGTCTATGCGCACGCCCGGGTACATGCCCCGCAACGTGTGCAGATATTCCTCGAAGCCCTTGCGGCCATAGATTTCCGGCTCGCGTATGCCCAAAAGGTTAAGATTGGGTCCGTTGATGATTTGTATTCTCATATTATTTAAGTATCTTTGCAGCGTCCGCCACGGGGCTGCTTAACGCCCCCAAAGGTACAAAAAAATAATGCTCTCTCCAAGTCTTTGACGCGGCGATACGGCAAAAAGCCGTTTTTGTCCCGTTACGGACACCTCGACACGACCGCTCACCTACCCCATCCTACACATGACCACGATCAGCAACACGGGATGCGTCTCCCAAGAAATCGTACAACGCTACACGCAATACCTGAGCCTGGAACGTTCCTACAGCCGCAACACGCTGGAAGCCTACTGCATGGATCTGCAGAAGCTCTTCAACTATTTCAGCGACCACGGCATAGACTTCCGCCAGGCTGCCGAGCGAGATTTCGACCTCTTTGCGGGGGAACTGAGAGACAAGGGCATAGCCCCTCGCAGCATAGCCCGCATACTCAGCGGTGTACGCTCCTTTTACCGCTTCCTGGTGCTGGAGCACGAGATAGAGCAGGACCCCACGGAACTGCTGGAGTCGCCCAAGATAGGACTCCATCTGCCCCAGGTGCTCACGGTGGAGGAAATAGACCGCATAGAGGCCGCCATAGACCAAAGCAAGCCCGAGGGTGTGCGGGACCACTGCATCATCGAGGTGCTCTACAGCTGCGGACTCCGCATAAGCGAACTCACCGGTCTGCAACTCTCCGACCTCTTCCTCGACGAGGGCTTCCTCCGCATCCATGGCAAGGGCAACAAGGAACGTCTGGTGCCTATCTCGCACAAGGCCATCAGCGAGTTGCAGAACTGGCTGAGCATCCGGCGCCACATACCGGTAAAGAGCGGTTACGAGGACCACGTCTTCGTCTCCCGCACACGAGGGAAGGCACTCTCGCGCATCTCGCTCTTCGTCTTCATACAACGCTATGCCGCACAAGCGGGCATCGAGAAGGAAATATCGCCGCATACCTTCCGCCACAGTTTCGCCACCCACCTGCTCATGGGAGGTGCCAACCTGCGTGCCATACAGGAGATGCTGGGACACGAGAGTCTGGACACGACGGAGATCTATATGCACCTGGACACCACACAGTTGCGCGAGCAGATACTCACCTGCCACCCCCGCAACCTGAAGAACAGAGACACACAGGACTGAGCATCCGCCCCAGGCATCGGGGGCTCCTCTCTGTCATGGCCTTCGGGTACGAGTCCCACGTGACGAACCTCACAACCCCACGTGGCGGAAGCCTTATAAACCGGTTCTTGCATCGATGACAACCGGTTCTTGCGGACATATAAACCGGTTTTCCCCGGCACATGAACCGGTTCTTGCCGGCCTAAACGCACGGGGCAAGGGTGCCGAAGCCCCGTAGGCAGCCTGCAACGGCCATGACGTGACGCCCGCATATCCATCGTCTTACGAACGTGACAAAACGAAAAGCACAGAGTGCCCATGCCGGGAATGGCATGGATGCACTCTGTGCCGATACTATGTGAAATAAGACCTGACTACTGTATGGTGCAGCCGGCGCAGGGCTTGAGCTGCTTGAAGAAATCGTTGCCCTTGTCGTCCACCAGGATGAAGGCGGGGAAGTCCTCCACCTGTATCTTCCAGATGGCCTCCATGCCCAACTCGGGATACTCCACACACTCGATGGACTTGATATTGTTCTGTGCCAAGATGGCGGCAGGACCGCCGATGGAACCCAGGTAGAAGCCTCCGTGGTCCTTGCAGGCACGGGTGACATCCTCGCTGCGGTTGCCCTTGGCAAGCATAATCATCGAACCGCCATTCTCCTGGAACTCGTACACATACGGGTCCATACGTCCGGCCGTGGTGGGGCCCATGGAACCGCAGGCCATGCCCTCGGGAGTCTTGGCCGGACCGGCATAGTAGACGGGATGGTCCTTCATGTACTGAGGCATGCCCTCACCGGCGTCCAGACGAGCCTTCAGCTTGGCATGCGCTATGTCGCGACCCACGATGATGGTGCCGTTCAGACTGAGGCGTGTGCCTATGGGGTACTTGGTCAGTATCTTGCAGACGTCGGCCATGGGCTGGTTGAGGTCGATCCTCACCACGTCGCCCTCGCCGGCATTGCGCAGCTCGGCGGGTATCAGTTCATACGGCTTGTCGTCCATCTTCTCAATCCAGATGCCCTGCTCGTTGATCTTGCACTTGATATTGCGGTCGGCAGAGCAGCTTACGCCCAGACCTATAGGGCAGCTGGCACCGTGACGGGGCAGACGCACCACACGGACGTCGTGGGCCATGTACTTGCCGCCGAACTGTGCACCCAGGCCAATCTTGTAGGCCTCCTGCAGGAGCTGCTTCTCCAGCTCCACATCGCGGAAGGCACGGCCCGTCTCGTCGCCCGTGGTAGGCAGTGAGTCGTAGTAGTGCGTGGAAGCGAGCTTGACGGTGAGGAGGTTCTTCTCCGCGCTGGTGCCGCCTATGACGATAGCGATGTGATACGGAGGACAGGCTGCCGTACCCAGGCTCTTCATCTTCTCCACCAGGAAGGGGATGAGGGTGCCGGGATTCTGGATGCGGGCCTTCGTCTCCTGGTAGAGGTAGGTCTTGTTGGCCGAGCCGCCGCCCTTGGTCACGCAAAGGAAGTGGTACTCCATGCCTTCGGTAGCCTCGATGTCTATCTGGGCAGGCAGGTTGCACTTGGTGTTCACCTCGTTGTACATGTCCAGGGGAGCGTTTTGGCTGTAGCGCAGATTGCACTCCGTGTACGTCTTGTACACGCCCAGCGACAGAGCTTCCTCATCGCAGAAGCCCGTCCACACCTGCTGGCCCTTCTCGCCGTGTATGATGGCCGTACCCGTGTCCTGGCAGAGGGGAAGCAAACCCTTGCAGGCTACCTCGGCATTGCGCAGGAAGGTGAGAGCCACGTATTTGTCGTTCTCACTTGCCTCGGGGTCGTGCAGGATCTTGGCCACCTGTTCGTTGTGGGAGCGGCGCAGCATGAAGCTGACATCGTGGAAAGCCTGGTTGGACATGCGCGTCAAGGCCTCGGGGGTGACCTTGAGTATCTTGTGTCCCTCGAACTCGCTGACGGAGACACCCTCCTTGGTCAGCAGATAATACTCGGTATCGTCCTTGCCTAACTGGAACATGGGGGCGTACCTGAACTCTGGTGCTTGTGCCATAGTCTATGTGTTTTATGTTTGGTTACTATATGTCGGTTTGAGTCTCTTTCAATATAAATCGCTTGTAATAGGCCCAGGCCAAAGTGGTGAGAGGCAGGGCCACAACCACGCCTATGACGCCAAGCAGCGAGCCCCACACCGAGATGGAAAGCAGGATGATGGCCGGCTTCAGGCCCATGGCACGCCCCATGATCTTGGGCACGAGATAGAGGTCCTGTATGGCCTGCACCACGGCAAAGACGGCAATGACCATAAGCAAGGTGATCCAGAAGCTGCCTCCCGTGTCGTGGGACTTGAGCAGGGCAAACAACACGGCCGGCACGAAACCAATAGCCTGAGCATAGGGTACCATGTTGAGCAGGCCGATGAAGAGCCCCAGGCCTATGGCCATGGGCAGGTCTATTATCATGAAGCCCACGCAGAAGAGCACGCCGACGAGAAAGGCCACCGTGGTTTGTCCGCGGAAATAGGCGTTCATCTCGCGCTTGATGTCCGATGCTATATGGCCGGCCACGGCACGGTGTGCCCGCGGTACCACCTGGATCCAGTTCTGATTGACTTTCTCGTAATCCATCAGGAAGAAAAAGAGATAGAGCAGCACCATCATGATGTCCAGCAACAGCCACACTATGTTCATGGTGCCCGACAGCACGCTCCAGGACTGTTCCCACACGGTCTGGATGGCCGCCATCACATCGTCCTGCTGCAGAAACTGCACCAGATCGTTGCGATCGATGTTCTGTGTGAAGAACGTTTCTATGCGGCGCGGAATGTCCGTTCCCGAAAGATATGTGGCGGCATAGTGTATGAGGTCGTCCGACAGACGCTCCATCTGCTGCACTGCCGGCGGAATGACCAGGACAAAAAATGCCGTAACGGCTCCCAGCACGGCTACAAGCGTGAGCAATATGCTCACCAGACGGTAGCGTATGCGGCACCGCTTCTCCATGAACAGCATCAGAGGGTACATCATATAGGCCAGCATCCAGGCGATGAAGAACGGCAGAAGCACACCGCTGAGAGTGCGCAACAGGTAGTACAGCCCCACGGCTCCCAGCACCAGCAACAGACCACGCACAAAGCGGTCGAACGTGATCTTCTCATTCAGAAATGCGTACTCGCTGCGTGCATACACCGGTTCCTCGGGTACTGCTACCGCCATCTTGTCCCTATGCTTCTTATTGGTGCTTGCCATTGTCCTTGTGTGTCTGTATGTCCACCGCCCGAGCTACTCGTCGTAGTGGTCGAAGAGGAAATCGTTGTAGGGATACTTCTGCACATGCAATTCCCTTACCTTATTATATAATACCTGTCGTAGGGTGTCGTAGCCCGTCTTCTCCAGTGCGGAGATGAAGAGGCATTCGCCGGAGAGGCGCGTCATCCAGGTGCGGATGAGATCGTCCAGTGAGACATTCTCGCGCGTAGCCGGGGTGAGGTCGTCCGCATCCTTTTCCACCCACCTGTAGGCATCCACCTTGTTGAAGATGATCATTGAGGGCTTGTCGGCACATCCCAAGTCGGCCAGAGTCTTCTCCACTACGGTTATCTGCTCCTCGAACTCGGGGTGCGATATGTCCACCACGTGAAGCAACAGGTCGGCCTCGCGCACCTCGTCCAAGGTGCTCTTGAATGAATCCACCAGATCGGTGGGCAGCTTGCGGATGAAGCCCACGGTGTCCGAAAGCAGAAATGGCAGGTTGTCCACGATGACCTTACGCACAGTGGTGTCCAGGGTGGCAAAGAGCTTGTTCTCGGCAAACACGTCGCTCTTGGACAGAAGGTTCATGAGCGTGGACTTGCCCACGTTGGTATAGCCTACGAGGGCCACGCGGATCATGCGGCCGCGATTGCCGCGCTGAGTCGTCTTCTGGCGGTCTATGTCGGCCAGGCGCTGCTTCAGCAGGGCCATGCGATTGAGGATGATGCGTCGGTCCATCTCGAGCTGCGTCTCGCCGGGTCCGCGGAGTCCCACCGATCCCTTGCCGCCACCGGAGCCTGAGCCACCGCCCTGTCGCTCCAGATGCGTCCAGAGACGTTGCAGGCGAGGCAGCATGTAGCGATACTGAGCCAGCTCAACCTGTGTCTTGGCATTGGCGGTCTGTGCACGCATGGCAAATATGTCCAAGATGAGCGAAGTGCGGTCCAGCACTTTCACCTTCAGCTCCTTCTCGATGTTGCGCAATTGCTTGGCCGACAGTTCGTCGTCGAATATGACCATGGAAATACAGCGTTCGGCATCCTCCTCGGCCGCTATCCAGGCCCTTATCTCCTGGAGCTTGCCGACGCCAAGGTACGTAACGCTGGAGGGAGCATTGAGGCGTTGCGTAAACCGCTTCACGGTGCGTGCCCCTGCCGTCTCGGCAAGAAACTGCAATTCGTCCAGATACTCTGTGGTCTTGCGCTCGCTTTGCTGCGGCGTGATGATGCCCACAAGCACGGCTGTCTCTTCCTCGCTCTCCGTTATGTAACTATGCGCCTCCCTGCCCATGCCATCCTCGAAAGGAAGGCTGGAGCGGGAAGCGTTGTAGTATTTGCTTCGTGTTGTCTTCATTCAGTGTCTGTATCACTTGACCTGCATCACCAGATACTTGCTCACGCTCCAGAAGCGCGTGGGATTGATGATCTGCAGCTCATACTGCCCGTTGCCGTCCTTGGCGAGGGAGTAACTGCCCTCGGGATGAGTGGTGAGCAGTCGGGCTGACTTGCTGTACGTCTTTATTTCCTTCAACTGACGGATGTCCGCCTCGGTGAAGTAGTCCTTGTTGAACTGTCCGTCCTTCAGCACTTCGCCATCCTTCAGGATGCCTTGCTCCTTCAGCTCCGCCTTGGTGCCATAGACGAACCACGCGCTGTAGAGCTCCCGTTCCTGACGCATCAAGGTGCCGTTCTGCTCCTTGTGGGCCTCCTCCAGGGTTGCCATGTTCTTGGACAAGGAGTCTATGCGCACCACCTGACGGAGAATGGTGGAATCCTTCTCAGCCAGTGAGGCCAAAAGCTCCTGTATGCGAAGGTCCTGCGCTTCCACCTGCGACTGCAGGCCGTCCACCAGGCTCTTGAGCTTCTCGCTCTTGAAGCGGCTGGCGTTGAGTTTCTCGCGCAATTGTGCCACCAGCTCGCGGTTCTTGAGCATGGCCTCGTTGATGTACTCCATGTTGTCGCGTATGATTTCCTTGGACGATGCACCCTCCGGGCTTCCGTCGGCCACCGTCACGCGCCCTTCGGCCTCGGCGATACGGCGGATGCCGGCCTGAACCTCGGTCATGGTCATCACTATATCATTGAGTTCACCATCCTTGTTGTCCACAATAGCCTGCAAGGAATCTATCTGCTGTTGCAATTGGTCGTTGCTCTTTCCCGTGTTTTGACAGGCCGCCATCATGATGACGCCTGCCGCCATAATCATAATCTTCTTCATTTTCTTATCATTATATGACAGTTTGTCTCTCTATCGCGTTTTTGCCCCCACATCGCATGGTGAGGGACTGTGTATCATCTCTGCTTATGTATTTCTATTCCGGGCTTTGTGCTTGCTTGTTCCGATATTTGCTGAAATGCCGCCCCGGCTCCTCCTCCCCCGCAGCCGTGTCCGGCAAGACAGCCCGCAGGGCCACATCCTCTTCCATGCCGGCCACCACTATCACGAACTCGCCCCGAGGCTCGTTCTCCTCAAAGTGTGCCGCTACCTCTTTCAGGGTTCCACGCACACTCTCCTCGTGCACCTTGCTTATCTCCCGGCACACGCTGCACTGCCTTTCCGTGCCGAACACCTCCATAAACTGCTGCAATGTCTTCACCACCCGGCGTGGACTTTCGTAGAAGATCATGGTGCGCGTCTCAGCTTTCAATGCCTCCACGCGCGTACGCCTGCCTTTTTTCTGCGGCAAGAAACCCTCGAAGCAGAAACGGTCGCAGGGCAATCCGCTGCTTACCAGGGCAGGTACAAAGGCCGTGGCTCCCGGCAGAGTGATGACCTCCACGCCGGCCTTGGCGGCAGCCCTGGCCACAAGAAATCCCGGATCGCTTATTCCCGGCGTACCGGCGTCACTGACAACGGCTATCGTTTCTCCGCCCATCAGACGCTCCACCACGTGGGTCACCGTCTGATGCTCGTTGAACTTGTGGTAGGAGAGCAACGGCTTGTGTATGTCGAAATGCCGCAACAGGTTGCCACTGGTACGTGTGTCCTCGGCCAGTATCAGGTCGCATTCGCGCAACACCCTCAGCGACCTCGCTGTGATGTCCTCAAGATTTCCCACCGGTGTCGGTACCAAATACAATGTTCCCATATCGAGTGTCTATTGTGCCTCTCTAACGGCATACACATACTGCCGTTACGTGCACAAAAGTAAGCATATTATTTGAATTATCCCCATCCTCCGCCACTAAAATACCTCCGATGCCACATTTATTAGGTATCGTTGACACGGGCTTAATATAATTTGTACCTTTGCCGGCATGAAAGACTTGACAAACAACAACGGCGAGATGGTGCGGCGCGGCCGCATAGAGGTCATCTGCGGATCCATGTTTTCCGGCAAGACCGAAGAGTTGATACGACGGATGAAGCGTGCCATCTTCGCAAGGCAGAAGGTGGAGATATTCAAGCCCGCCATGGACACACGCTATAGCGAAGAGGACATAGTCAGCCATGAGGGCAACAGCATCCCCAGTACGCCAATCGACTCCAGCGCCAGCATTCTGCTGATGTCACAGGGCTACGATGTCATAGGCATAGATGAAGCGCAGTTCTTCGACCCGCACATAGTGGACGTATGCAACCAGCTGGCCAACCAGGGCATACGCGTGATAGTGGCCGGACTCGACCTCGATTTCAAGGGCGAGCCCTTTGGCCCCATGCCTGCCCTCCTGGCAATTGCCGACGAGGTGAGCAAGGTGCATGCCATCTGCGTGCGGTGCGGGGCCTTGGCCTACGTGAGCCATCGTCTGGTGAACGTGGACAAGCAGGTGCTGCTGGGCGAGAAACTGGAGTACGAGCCCCTGTGCCGCGAGTGTTATACCAAGGCCATGCAGGAGGCCAAGCCACAGGAACCATCAGACTCTCAAGCGCATGATTAGGAAAGGTATTCTGACCATAGCCATAAGCATGCTGCTGGCCGGTTGCGCGGGCAGCGGCAGGAATGCCACAAAGGCCCCGGGATGGAAGCTGGTGTGGGAAGAGAACTTCGACAGGAAGGACCACATCGACGATGCCGTATGGTCCAAGATTCCCCGTGGAGGGGCCGACTGGAACAACTACATGTCCCCGTTCGACTCGTGTTACGCTCTGCGCGATGGCAATCTGGTGCTTCGTGGCATTGCCAACCATACGCAGCAGTCCGACACTGCTGCCTACCTTACCGGCGGTGTCTACACACACGGCAAGAAACTCTTCACCGGCGGCCGCATAGAGGTTTGCGCCAAGTTGCAGGGAGCACGCGGCGCATGGCCGGCGATATGGATGCTGCCGGAGAATGCGGTGTGGCCCAAAGGTGGAGAAATAGACATAATGGAACGCCTGAACCACGATGCCATAGCCTACCAGACCACTCACTCCTACTATACCCAGGTGCTTGGCGAAAAACGCAATCCGCCTCACGGAGGGACAAACACGATAGACCCCGAAGGCTACAACATATACTCGGTGGACATATACCCCGACAGCCTGGTCTATGCCATCAACCACAGGCACACCTACACCTATCCCCGCATAGAGACCGACAAAGAGGGCCAGTTTCCCTTCTTCCAGCCTTACTATCTGCTGATCGACATGCAATTGGGAGGCTCCTGGGTGGGCGCGATAGATCCGAAGGAACTGCCCGTGGAGATGCACATCGACTGGGTGAGGTATTACCAGCGACATTGAGCCGCAGGACAACCGGCCACAGGCCGCACCGGTGCCAGGAATGCGGAGTGCCAACAACGAAAAAGCGAGGTATGTGAAACATTTTCGCGCAAACATAGCCACCGTTTCGGCAATTCTTCTTATCTTTGCACCGTGCATGGGGCAAGGCGTCCCCATGACAGACTTGATTTGCGCCCAGATGGTGGAATCGGTAGACACGAGGGACTTAAAATCCCTTGGCCATTGCGGCCGTACGGGTTCGAGTCCCGTTCCGGGCACAATCACGGAAGACACAGACCGTCGTCCCGCGACATATACAGCTATGTCGTGGGACGATTTTGTTCAGGCCCTGGCATACGACAGCGACAACATGCCGGAGGAAGAGTGGCAACAATACATAGAGCAATTGGAATGGCTACACTCTCACCCCATGGACATCAACGAGGCCACGCCCGAACAGATGGCCATGTTGCCCTTCCTCACCCCGGCACAAGTAGAGGCCATACAGGCATACGTCCACCTCGACGGCCCCATGAAATCCCTGGGCGAACTGGCGCTGATCCCTGCCCTGGACCACCAGACGCGACAGGTGCTGCCACTGTTCTTCTACGTATCGTACGGGCGGACATCCGACCATGGTACGGCGAAGAAGCACTCGTGGTTCCATGACATGCAACACTCCGTGGACACACGCATGGACATCCCGCTCTACTACCGCCGTGGCTATCATACCGGCGCCTACAGGAGCAATCCCCTGTACCATCGCATGCGGTATTCCATGGAAAGCAAGCATCTGTCCCTGGGAACGCATGCCAAAAAAGATCCGGGCGAGGGATTCCTTGACAGCTACGGTGCCTATGCCATGGTACAGGACTGCGGAATTCTCCGCACGGCCATAGCGGGAGACTACCGTGCGGGATGGGGCGAGGGACTGGTGGTGGGCCGCGGCTCGTTCTATGGCAAAAGCAGCATGATGAACAGCACTGCCGAGGGTATACGCCCCATGACTGGCATGATGGAAAGCGGATTTCTGCGCGGCGCCGCCATAACCCTGGGGCGACCGGCAAACGGGAAGTCCTACAGCCGAACACAAGACGGGAATACACTGCCGGCATCTCCCGGAGAAAAGCACCGCCTTGCCCTCAGCGGAACCCTCTTTGCTTCGTATCAGGCCATCGACGCCACGCTGACCGACGAAGGCGACGTGCGCACCATAGTGACAGGCGGATACCATCGTACGGAAACGGAACTGAGCAAACGGCACAACACGCACACTGCTCTGGCCGGCGCACATCTGCAAGCCGACATCGGCCACCTGCGCGTTGGCATCACGGGATATTGGCAACATTTCGACCGCACACTCTCTCCCGGTGACGACCGCTATCGCCGCTGGTATCCGCAGGGACGCGACTTCGGTGTCGTTGGACTGCACGGCAGCTACAGCCGCTATCGATGGACCGCCTCGGCCGAAGTGGCCTACAGCACCAACCACGGAGGAGTGGCGGCGCTGGGGCGTGCGCAGTGGCTAATCAGCAGAAAACTGAAGCTGGGTATTCTGGGCAGACACTACAGTCATCGCTACCACTCCTTCCAATCCTCGGCAATGGCCGAAAACTCCGGTGTGCAGAACGAGAGCGGTGCCATGCTGCGCGTGGAGGCGCGCCCCTGGAACAAACTCTTCATCTGCGCCTATGCCGACTTCTTTGCCGACTATTGGCCGCGCTACGGCATGACCACGTCGAGCCGCGGACAGGAGGTGATGACGGAACTACGCCTGGAGGCCACGTCACGCCACTCCCTGATGCTGAGGTATCAAATGAAACGCAAGGCCGCACGGGATGCCATAGCCCCACGCCATCGCCTGCGTGTCCAGTGGACCTGCCTGCCTTCGGCCCGATGGCGTCTGCAAAGCACGGCCGCATTGCACCTGTCACCAGGAACGGCTCCGGGCTTCGGGTTCAGCCAAGCCGTGCATGGCAGGATGCTGCACAACGATGCCATGCGCCTGGGGCTGATGGCCGGATATTTCCATGCCACGGACTACACCACGCGCATCTACCTCTATGAACCGTCTCTATGGAACAGCACCGCAACCTCCACCTCACACCATGGCCATGGCCTGCGCTTCGTTACCACGCTACGCTACACCTTTCCACATTCACACTGGATGGTGGAGGCTCGCTATGCCCTCACGCAACTGCTGGAGGGCAAGACCATGGGTTCCGGTCTGCAGGAAATCCTCTCCCCCACCCGACAGGACATCTCCGTGCAGGTGCGGATGGTGTACTGAGGACGATACGCACCACACATCACAACCACACAAGCAACTCGGGCGTAAGCCTACAACCTTGCGGTGTAGGCTTACGCCCGAGTTCTGCCATTTGCCTGTCCTCTATGCAGGCAGGCCGTGACTATCTGATAAACAGCATCTCGCGATACTTGGGCAAGGGCCACAGTTCGTCGTCCACTATCATTTCCAACTCGTCCACCTGCTCACGTATCTCCTCTATCAGGGGAGCCACGCTGTCGTGATAGGCTATGGCCTTGTCACGCTCGGACTCCAGACGGTTGGCCACCTTGCGGGCTTCGATGAGCGAGTAGACATGCTCGGTGATGAATGCCGTGGCATCCGCTATCTTCTCTATCAAGGTGACGTTGGGTGCGTTCATGATCTTGGCCTGCTCGGCAGGGAATACCTGCGACACCTTGCACACGTTGTCAAGCAACTGGCTCTGGTAGCGCGTAGCCACGGGGACAATGTGGTTGAGGCAAAGGTCTCCGAAGATGCGGGCCTCAATCTGTATCTTCTTGGTATAGGTCTCCAGCTTGATCTCATTGCGGGCTTCCAGTTCGGCACGGCTGAAGATGTTCATGCGCGCAAACATCTTCACGGTATCCTCAGCCAGATACTGATCAAACATCCTGGGCACGCACGTTTCCACATCCAAGCCACGGCGTGCGGCCTCCTGCTTCCACTCCTCGCTGTATCCGTTGCCGTCAAAGTGTATCGGCTTGCAGGTCTTTATGTCCTCGCGCACCACACGCAATATGGCCTTCATCATGTCCATGCCGGAAGACATCATTTTGTCCACACGCAACTTGAAGTCGGTCAACTGCTCTGCCACGGCGGTGTTCAGCACCACCATGGATGCGGCACAGTTGGCCTGCGCACCCACGGCACGAAACTCGAACCGGTTGCCCGTGAAGGCAAATGGTGAAGTGCGGTTGCGGTCGGTGTTGTCCACTAACAGCTCAGGTATCTGCGGTATGTCGAGCATTACACTCTGACGGATGGAGAGATGGAAGACGTCGTCGTTCTCGCTCTTCTCCAAACGGTCCAATATCTCGGCCAACTGACTGCCGAGGAAAGAACTGATGATGGCAGGAGGAGCCTCATGCGCCCCAAGGCGATGCGTGTTGGTGGCGCTGACGATGGATGCCTTCAGGAGACCATTGTGGCGATACACGGCCATGAGCGTCTCCACGATAAAGGCGATGAAGCGCAGGTTGTCTATGGGAGTCTTGCCTGGAGCATGCAGCAAGATACCCGTGTTGGTGGAGAGACTCCAGTTACAGTGCTTGCCGCTGCCATTGATGCCCTTGAACGGTTTCTCGTGCAGGAGGCAACGGAAACCATGCTTGCGCGCCACTTTCTTCATCAGGGCCATGATGAGCATGTTGTGGTCTATGGCCAGGTTGGTCTCCTCGAATATGGGAGCCAGCTCAAACTGGTTCGGGGCTGCTTCGTTGTGACGCGTCTTGCAAGGAATGCCAAGCTCCAGGGCCTGTATCTCAAGGTCTTTCATGAAGGACACCACGCGCGACGGGATTGAACCGAAGTAGTGGTCGTCCATCTGCTGATTCTTGGCCGAATTGTGCCCCATGAGCGTGCGCCCGGTCATCAGCAGGTCGGGGCGTGCGGAATAAAAGCTTTCGTCAACAAGGAAGTATTCCTGTTCCCATCCGAGGTTGCTCGTTACGCTGCTGATCTCGGGATAGAACATGCGTGCCACGTCCAGCGCGGCCTTACCCACCGCCTTTATCGACTTCTTGAGCGGCGCCTTGTAGTCCAGGGCCTCACCCGTGTAGGAAATGAATACGGTGGGTATCATCAGCGTGTCGCCCACCACGAAGACGGGGCTGGCAGGGTCCCAGGCACTGTAGCCGCGTGCCTCGAAGGTGGAACGCATGCCACCGTTGGGAAAACTGCTGGCATCCGGCTCCTGCTGAACCAGTTGCTTGCCGGTGAATTCCTCCACCATGCCGCCCTTGCGGTCGTGTTCCACAAAGCCGTCGTGCTTCTCAGCCGTACCTTCGGTAAGAGGCTGGAACCAATGCGTGGTGTGTGTCACGCCCAGCTCCATGGCCCACCGTTTCATTCCCTCGGCCACAGCATCGGCGGTCTTCAGATCCAGTGTGGTGCCCTTGTCTATCACGTCGCACATCTTCTCGTAAACTTCCACGGGAAGATACTTGAACATCTTCTGCTTGTTGAAGACATACTTGGCGAAGAACTCGCTCGGACGTTCCTTGGGCGTGGGCACGTCTATAGCCCTCTTGCCGAAGGCCTCCTCTATCACCTGAAATCTAAGTGTAGCTGACATGGGGTGTGGGTATTGTGGATTATTTGTTTAACGACCATGTAAAGCCATCGCTCGTGTCCTTGACGTCAAAGCCCAGAACGGCGAGGTCGTCGCGAATCTTGTCGGACAGTGCCCAGTTCTTCTCGGCCTTGGCCTGCATACGTTGTTCCAAGACCATATCCACCACCTTGCCGAAGGCTTCCTCGCGTGCCTTGTTGCTGCCCTCCTCGGCCTCGGACAGGCCAAGGATGTCGAATGCGAAGGTATGGAACACCTCAGTCAGTGCAGCCACCACGTCCTCCTTGATGGATGCTTTCTTGTCCATGACGCTGTTGATCACACGGCAGGCATCGAACAGATGGCTTATCACAAGAGGAGAGGCCATGTCATCGTTCATGGCATCGTAGCAGTTCTGTCGCAATGTATCCACGTACGACATCTCCACCCAGGGCTGCCCTTTCACCTTCTGTCCGTCCTTCAGACGCTTGAGAGCCTTCCATCCGTCCATCAGGCGTGCCAGTCCCTTCTCGGCACTCTGCAGGGCCTCGTTGCTGAAGTCCACGGTGCTGCGGTAGTGAGCCTGCAGGATGAAGAAGCGTATGGTCATGGGCGAGTATCCGCGCTCCAGACGCTCGTGATCTCCGGCAAAGAACTGCGGCAGGGTGATGAAGTTGTTGTACGACTTGCCCATTTTCTTGCCGTCGATGGTAATCATGTTGTTATGCATCCAGTAGGTCACCATGGGGTGTCCCTGGCTGGCCTGTGCCTGTGCAATCTCGCACTCGTGATGAGGGAAGACCAGATCCAGTCCACCACCGTGTATGTCAAAACGCTCGCCCAGGTACTTGCGGCCCATGGCCGTGCACTCGCAGTGCCAGCCGGGAAAGCCTTCGCTCCAAGGGCTGGGCCAGTGCATGATGTGCTCCGGGCTGGCCTTCTTCCACAGGGCAAAGTCTGCCTGGTTGTGCTTCTCGCCCACGCCTGACAGGGTGTCGCGGCTGGCGTCCTTGATGTTCTCCAGCGAGCGGCCGCTGAGGATACCGTACTTGAAGTCGTGGTTATATCGCTCTATGTCGAAGTACACGGAGCCATTGCTCTCGTAGGCATAGCCGTGGTCCATAATCTGCTTCACCAGTTGCTGCTGCTCTATGATGTGCCCGGTGGCATGAGGCTCTATGCTGGGGGGCAGGCAGTTGAGTGCTGCCATGGCATCATGGAAACGGTTGGTATAGTACTGGGCCACCTCCATCGGCTCCAACTGCTCCAGGCGTGCCTTCTTGGCTATCTTGTCCTCGCCCTCATCGGCATCGTGTTCAAGGTGCCCCACGTCAGTGATATTGCGTACATAACGCACCTTGTAGCCCTGGTGCAAGAGGTAGCGATAGAGCAGGTCAAACGTGATGGCGGGCCGGGCATGACCCAGATGGGCGTCGCCATAAACCGTGGGGCCGCATACATACATGCCCACACGACCCTCCACCAAGGGGCGGAAGAGCTCCTTTTGGCGGGTCAGAGTATTGTAGATGAGAAACGGTTGCATAGTGTGTTATCCTTATTGTAATTCCGTGTGCAAAGGTACGATTAAGTATGTGGATAGCAAAGGAAAGCGTGCTTTTTTTGCTGTCCCCTATCCTTATTTCTGATACACTCTCACGTAGTCCACTTCATACCTTGCGGGCAATGCCTCGGCATCCACCCGGCCGCCGGAGCTGCCCATGGCCATGTTAAGCAGCAGATGCATCGGGGCGCGGAAGGGGTTGTCGCCATGGCCGTGCCGACCGTTGACGGTATTGCCGAGATCTATCTCGTTGAGAAGTTCATCGTCCAGGTATATGCGGATGTAGTCCTCATCCCAGTCGGTGCGCCACACGTGGAAGCGCGTCGCCCACAGCGAGTCCTTCTCGGTGAAATGCGTGAAGGGCACAACTTTGGTGTTCCATACGCTGCCGCCCCGATCATCACCCCAGCAGGCATTGGCCAGGATGGAACGCACGCCATCGCGCTCGTAGAACTCCATAATGTCCAGCTCGCCACACGACGGCCAGCCGTAGGCCTCCTTGCTGCCCAGCATCCATATCGCCGGCCACGAACCTCGGGACGCGGGGATGCGTGCCCTCACCAGAATGCGGCCGTATTGGAAGACATGCAGATCCTTGGTCTTGACACAGGCAGAAGTGAGCTCTATACTCTTGCGGTTGTGACGCCAATCCTCACTGCCCTCCTCATACCACGGACAGGGGCGCTCCTCGGCCCGCGCCGTAATCTGCAGCACGCCGTCCTCGGTGACGATGACATTGTCGGACTGATACCACTGCAATTCATGGTTGCGCACAAAACCATGCTCGTATGTCCAGTTGGCCGGATCGGGGCGACCGGGCTTGTCAAACTCGTCGTGCCACACCAGACGGTAGCCGCCGTCAAGCGTCTGAGGCACCTGTGCCTTGGCTTCGTGTCCTGCGCCCCAAAGCATGACACACGCCATCAGTATGTACTTCTTCATAGGGGAATGTGTATTAAGTTATGACTATGTATTATATATAAGGTATCCGGAGACGTAAGGCGGTCGCGCTACAGCAGTCCCTCCCGGCGCATCTGGTCCACTGTGAGGCACAACTCGTCGTACCACTCGGCACCGAAACACCGTATCAGCGGTTCGCGCAGGAACACGTACAGTGGCATGCCCAGTTCGCGCCCCTTCGTCACGGCATCGCGGCAGATGTCCCAGCGATGGTAGGTTATGCCCGAAAGGCCACCGTTGAACTCTTTCACGCGGATGGGATACAGGTCGCAGCTGATGGGCTTGGCAGCCAGCAGACAGCCACTGCACCCACGATAGGCACAGTCGCGCCCGCCCACTATGGTGGTGACCATTTCGCCCTCGGGGTCCACGTATGCCACACCCTGCTTGTCTATCATGGCCTGCGCCCCGGCACTTAGCCGTGGCCACAGTGTATCCAGTTCTGCCTCTATGCCGGCAACCTCGTCCAGGGTGACAGGCGCACCGGCATCCCCTTCCTCGCAACAAAGGCCATGGCAACGGTCTATGTCGCAACAGAACATCTCCGTCACCACGTCCATGTGCACCAGCACATCGCCCACCATAAGCATGGGAGGCAAGTCCTTCCCGTCTACCATTGTATGGGTGTTTTTCCGTGCGAGATGAGATAACGGTTCGCCTCGTTGAAATGCCCGCAACCAAAGAAGCCGCGGAAGGCCGACAGCGGACTGGGATGGGCGCATTGCAGTATCAGATGGCGACCGGCGTCTATCATCTGTGCCTTGCGCCCTGCGGGAGCTCCCCACAGCAGAAACACCAGACCATCGCGTTCGCGCGAGAGCATACCGATGACCGCGTCAGTGAAGACCTCCCATCCGTGACCGGAGTGACTGAATGCCTGATGCTCCCTCACCGTCAGACAGGTGTTCAGCAGGAACACACCTTGCCGTGCCCAACGCATGAGGCTGCCGCTCTGCGGTATGGGTGCCCCGGTCTCGGCCTGCACCTCCTGAAAGATATTCTTGAGAGAAGGCGGAAACGGAACGCCGTCGCACACCGAGAAGCACAGTCCGTGTGCCTGCCCCGCCCCATGGTATGGATCCTGTCCCAGTATGACCACCTTCACATCGTCGAACGGCGTGTGGTCAAAGGCACTGAATATCTGCCCCCCGGGAGGAAAGCAACGATAAGTGCTGTACTCCGCACGGACAAAGTCGGTAAGCTGGCGGAAGTATGGCTTCTGAAACTCGGAGGAGAGCCGGGATTTCCAACTCTCCTCCATGCTTATTTCCTTCATTACTTGTTCATAGTCCCACGACGGCATGACGGCACAGGCACACCCTGCTCCGGGGTGGGATATGGAGATGTGTGTTACTTGATAAGGTTCTTGCCGGTCATCTCTGCAGGCTGTTCCAGCCCCATGATGTGCAGGATGCTGGGAGCCACATCGGCCAGTACGCCGTTCTCCACCTTGGCATCCTTGTTCTCGGTCACGTAGATGAAGGGCACAGGATTGAGGGAGTGAGCCGTGTTGGCACTGCCGTCGCTGTTGATGGCATTGTCGGCATTGCCGTGGTCGGCAATGATGATGACCTCATAGCCTGTAGCCTTGGCTGCCTCCACTACCTCGCTGACACAACTGTCCACTGCCTTGACGGCCTTCTCTATGGCCTCATAGATGCCGGTGTGGCCCACCATGTCGCCGTTGGCGAAGTTCACCACAATGAAGTCGTACTTGTCCTGACGTATGGCATCCACCAGCTTGTCCTTCACCTCGTAGGCGCTCATCTCGGGCTTCAGGTCATAGGTCTGCACCTTGGGACTGGCAACCAGGATGCGGTCCTCGCCTTCGTAGGGGGTCTCGCGGCCGCCGTTGAAGAAGAAAGTCACGTGGGCATACTTCTCGGTCTCGGCCGTATGGAGCTGCTTCAAGCCCTTGGAAGCGATATACTCGCCCAGGGTATTGGAAACGTTCTCCTTGGGGAAGAGGATGTGCACGCCGGTGAACGAAGCGTCGTAGGGGGTCATGCAGCAGTAGTGCAGGCCCGGGATAGTGGTCATGCCCTGCTCCTCCATATTCTGCTGTGTCAGGACGATGGTAAGTTCCTTGGCACGGTCGTTGCGGTAGTTGAAGA
>DBLZ01000032.1:43261-59497 GCA_002297545.1 Prevotellaceae bacterium UBA711
GGTCGTTGCGGTAGTTGAAGAATATCACCACGTCGCCCTCCTTGATGGTGCCGTCCACAGTGCTGTTGTGTATGGGCTTTATGAACTCATCGGTCACACCATCGTCATAGCTCTCCTGCATGGCGGCCACCATATCTGTTGCCTGCTTGCCCTCGCCGGAGATGAGAAGGTCGTAGGCCACCTTCACGCGCTCCCAGCGCTTGTCGCGATCCATGGCGTAGAAGCGACCCACGATGTCGGCGATGTCGGCATTGCCGGCCTCGGCACACTTCTCGGTGAGCTGCTCTATGAAACCCTTGCCGCTTTGGGGGTCGGTGTCACGACCGTCCATGAAACAGTGGACGTATGTGTGGTTCACGCCATACTCCTTGCCGATCTCCACCAGTTTGAACAGGTGGTCCAGGCTGGAGTGTACACCGCCGTTGGAGGTCAAGCCCATCAAATGCACGTTCTTGCCCGCCTGCATGGCATACTCGTATGCGTCCACAATCTCCTTGTTCTTCATGATGGAGCCGTCGGCACAGGCGCGGTTGATCTTCACCAGGTCCTGATACACGATGCGTCCCGCACCGATGTTCAGGTGACCCACCTCGGAGTTGCCCATCTGTCCGTCTGGCAAACCTACGTTCTCTCCACTGGCCAGGAGCTGGCTGCATGGGTAATCGCGCCACAGGCTGTCCATATACGGTGTGGGAGTGTTGTAGATCACGTCACCCTTTCCCTTGTTACCGATCCCCCATCCGTCGAGGATCATCAAAAGTGCTTTCTTTGCCATAGCTTTATGTGTATTATGTCTTGGTTATCCTTTGTATTTAATCCACAGAGATGCACACCACGGAGTACACCATGTATGCAAAGTTATAACAATTATTTGA
This sequence comes from Prevotellaceae bacterium UBA711, assembly GCA_002297545.1. GTDB lineage: Bacteria > Bacteroidota > Bacteroidia > Bacteroidales > Bacteroidaceae > Physcousia. The sequence continues at coordinate 44,137 of DBLZ01000032.1, forward strand.
AATACATGCCACTGCCGCACGTTTTCTTTGTTAAACCCACATCTGCCACAGGATGCCCTCAAGGCCGGCATGGGCTCCAGACCGCCGCACCACGGCCATGAAGCACGCGCCCCACGGCCACAGGGGGTGAAAGAACCGGTTGTTGCAATCGGACAAACCGGTTCATTGCGCCGGATAAACCGGTTTATCCTGTCAAAAGAACCGGTTTATTCTCCCCTGTCACCGCAGGACGCATCCCTGCGCTACACCGGACGTGCAAGCTATCACCATGGGAACGAAAGAGTTACGCCGACAATGCGCCACACTCTGCGCCATGCTCGGATCAGCCTTACTCCACCACGTACCATGTGTAGCCACGGGCCGGTATCTTCACCTCCAGGGTGACGCAGCGGTCGGTGTCCATGGTATAGCGTCTGAGGCGCCCTTCCTGCTCACGTATGCGGGCCGTGTAGCGCAGGCCGGTGTAGTAGAGCGGCAGGGTGATGGTGCGCGTGATGTCCCGGTCGGTGGGGTTGAAGAACATGGCCAATGCCTTCTCCTTCTCCCCGGGGTTGACATGCATGATGCCGTCCCAGTCGCGGGCATCTGGCTTACGCAAGTGGATGATGTCGCTGTTCAGTATGTTGCGATATTTCTTGTACCACGAGATGACATCCACCACCACCTGCTTGGTCTCCGGGGTGTCGTACAGGCGTGGCCCACGGTAGCATGCCTGCACACCGGCACCGTAATTCTGGAACATCAGCGTCCTGTACTCATAGAGGTGCTCGCTCAGCGGCTCCAGCGTGGCTGCCGCCCCGCCGCCATGATACTGCACCAATGGGACGAAGCTCCACAGGGATGACTGCGCACGGTCCCACGTGCAGTCGTAGTTGAGCTGACGCGTGTGGATGAGCTGGCGGTCGCGTGGCAACGACCAGTTGGTCTCGCGGTAGCCGATGCTCACCTTGGTGCTGCCGTTGAGGAGATAGAAGTCGGGCACGTTCAGGTAGATGCCGTTCTCGCACATCCAGTGGTATAGTTCAGTGACCTTGCGGAACTGGTTCCATTGCGAATCCTTGAGCCCCTTGTGATGTGTGTGCACGGTGGAGGCGCAGAAGTCGCCTGGGTATGAGCCATCGTGCTCGAAGCAGCGCATGCCGGTCTTCTCGAAGAAGGTCTTTATCTTGCGGAAATACTCCTCGCCCCAGTCGCTGCAAAGGCAGGGCGAGCTGCCGAAGGTCATGCCTCCGCGCTTGCCGGTCTTGGGATTGATGCAGTCCACCTCATCGCTTATCCATCGGCTGGCCAACAGGGAATAACATCCGATGTCTATGCCCTTTTCCCTCGCATAGTCCACCACAGACTTGTATTTCGCTATGTTCCCGTCCGATATGTCCTCGGCATTGGCTCCGGAGCCGAAGCTCATGATTATCATCTCGTAACCCACCTCGGCACACTGGTCTATGGCGTTCTTTATCGTTTCCATGTTGCTGGATGTCAGGTGAAGGAAAATGGGGTTCTCCGTCACCCACGGAGCTATGGTGCGATACATGCGGCGGGTGAACAAGCCCTTGCGCTCGCGGTCGTAGCTGTCGAAAGGCATCTCGAAGACACTGAACGAACAGAATGTCTTGCCCGGCAGCACCTCCTGGTCGGGTCCCATCTTGGGCGATACGTCCAGGATACACGGTGTCTGCATCAGATAGTTGCGCTGTGAGGTATACTCGGGGTCGCTTACCCACTTCTCCGTTATGTCCGTCTCCTTTTCCGTAAAGCTGCCGCCACAGTTATAGTCGCTCTCTATGTGGATGTTGGGCAACATAAAGGTGGACGGATCTCCGCCACCGGGCGACTCCGGCTCGGCAAAGGCCAGGTATTCCAGTTTGAACTCGTCTACATTGATGGGCAGGGATGAGCCGTTTGTCAGTTCGAAGCGCTTGCTGATGACGGGAATGTGGTCGTAGACCGACACTATGAGCTTTATCGTCACTTCGCTCAGTTCCTTCTGTCCGCGCAGATGGAATACCACTTCCTTGCCGGTGGCAGCCTTCTTGTTCAGAGCCCAGCGGCTGCGTGCCCACTTGATTCTCTCCCCGATGGGCTGTATCTCAATGTCCTCGACCATGAATGAACCTGGCACGGTGGTCATCTTGTCAATCCATTCGTCCTTGATATAGGCGCGTTCCGGCTGTCCGGAGAGACCGCCGATGGAATAACGGTGCCCGTCTATGGTCACGCTGCCCTCGCTGCTGACGGCACGCAACATGCTCTCCCCGGTCATGCGGTTGACAAAGTCCGTGGTGGCCAGGTTGGGAAAGATGCGAAACGTGCGCGACACCATAGCATTGGCCACCACCACGCCCTTGCCGTCGGCAGTGGCATAAATCTCGGCCTGTGACTTCTGCGGGGTCAGCAGCCAGTCAAATTCAGTGCGCGTGGAGTTCAGGGCCTTATACACCGGCAGCTTGGCTATCTTCTTCTCTAACGCAACATCCGTTCTCGTTTGTGCATTCGCTGCCAGCGGCAGGCTACATACAAGGGCCACGGCCATGACGGTTTTCATGCATGCATTCATAACTATATCGGTTATGTTTGTGCGAAGTCCGGGTTACTGCCTGGTCAGGCGTATCACCTTGGAGGCGAACTGCCCTCCCAGGGCTATCTCCACTCCCTGCTGCATAAGGAAGCGGCCGGTGAAGGTATGGCCTTCCCAATGGTCGGGATTGCCATTGCGGCAAAGTTCCGTCAGGCGGTATGTGGCATCGGGGTCGAGGCCGGCGAAGTGGAAGCGCGGGCGGAACATGTTGGCATAGTGCTCGAACTTGTAGGCAAAGAACACGGCATCGGACTTGTCGTCCGTTATGTACATCTCCGAAGCATAGCCGGTCTTGTCGTATGGAGACAGTATGCGGTACTGGTTGCCCTGCTGGATAATGGGACGTATCTCCTTGTAGGTCTGCACGGCCATCTTGGCATAGGCCTGTTCCTTTTCCGTGAGGTCGCCGGGTTTCATCTCCATGCCCAGGCGTCCGGTCATGGCCACATCGAAGCGGAACTTCAGGGGAATGACACGCCCGGTCTGGTGATTGGGCGATGCACTGACGTGCTGAGCCATGGCGCAAGCAGGGAAGAACATGCTGGTGCCCCACTGAATGAAAAGGCGCTGCTGTGCGTCGGTATTGTCGCTCACCCAAAACTCGTCGAAGTAGGGCATCAAACCATAGTTGACACGTCCGCCGCCACTGGCGCAGCACTGGAGCACGAGGTCGGGGTATTTGGCACGTATGCGCTCAAGGGCCTTCTGCAGGCCGAGGTGATATGCCACATACAGGTGGCTCTGGTTGTCGGCCGTGAGGTAGTGGGAGCCAAAGTTGGCAATGTCGAAGTTGGCATCCCACTTCATGTAGTATGTGTTGGGCGTTTCTTTCATGAGACCGTCCACCACGTTGAAGACAAAATCCTGTACTTCAGGGTTGCTCATGTCCAGGATCAACTGTGTGCCGCCTCGGCCGGTCACGGGCTTGCGGTTAGGATGACATACGATCCAGTCCGGGTGCTTCTCGTAAAGCTCGCTCTTGGTGTTGGTCATTTCAGGCTCTATCCATATACCCCACTTCAAGCCGCGGTCGGCGGCAGCCTTCTCCAGGGCGGGTATGCCACGCGGCAGCTTCACGGTATCCGTAACCCAGTCGCCCAAGGCACAGTTGTCGCGGGTGCGACGATACTTGCTGCCAAACCATCCGTCGTCCATCACGAAGAGTTCACCTCCCAGGTCGCTGATGCCGTCCATCATCTTCTCCATGCCGTCCTGGCTGACATCGAAGTAGACGCCCTCCCAGCTGTTGAGCAGTATCTTGCGCAGGGCGGTGCCGTTGTGTACCTTATTGTTAAGGCGAGCCCAACGGTGATAGCTGCGGCTAACGCCACCCATTCCCTCGGCACTGTAGGCGAGAGCCAGGGGAGGGGTGGTCAGGGACTCGCCCTTCTTCAGGGTATAGGCCGCGTTGACCTCGTTGATACCGGCCGTCAGGTGATGTACCTTCTGATCAGGGGTATCGATGGAGAAACGGTAGGGACCGCTCCAGCAGAGCACGGCGCCCACTACACGCCCCTCGTTTTCCCGAGGCTTGCCGTCCAGCGACACCATTATGTTGGCACGGCTGGAGAAAGCATTGCGTGCGCCGTTGGCCTCGCGCACCTCGAAGATACCATCCTGCAGCGGTTCCTCGGAGACGTATGCCTCCGCCGCCCATGTGCCATGCTGGTGGGTCACCCAGGCATTGCCTCGACGCAGGGGCAGGAAGCCGCTGGCATACTTGGTCAGCGTTACAGGCTTCTTTTCCTGGTTGCGTATCACACTCCATGTCTCTATCACGTCGCTGTTGTTATAGGCTCGGTAGCACACGTCCACCATCAGGTCGTATGCCTTGTCCTTCATGCTGATGACGTAGAGCGTGGAGTTGGCCTCGGACTGCTGCGTGTCACCGATGTAGACCAGTTCGGTGCTCATATTGCCGTCCCAGTGCTTCACGCTGAGAGCATGCGAATTGCTACCCCCGCCGGAAAAGGCAGGATAAGCCTGGTCCCACAGGCTGTAGGCGTAATAGACCTGACCTATGTCGCTGATGCGCTCGCCATAGTAGCTGATGTGCAGGGGCTGGTTCTCCTCTGCCTTCAACAGCAGGGAAGTGTTGGGTGTGTTCACAAGGATGTCCTTTGCAGACAACGCCAATGCCGCACACGCGGCCATGGCCATCAGAAGAAATCGCTTCGTCATAGTATGAATATGGTTATGGTTTACAGATGCATGTCGGCGCAAGCGTCCCGCCTACACCTTATTATATATAGGTATGTGCCGGCCGGGTAGCGACCCCGTAGAGGTAAGGGGGCGTGTACAAAGATAGCATTTTTCCCCGAGACCAAGGCCATTTGCCAGCGCCGTATTGCCTGCGGGTTGGCAATAAGGACATTATGAGTCCGCACTGCTTGGCATTGTGGACTTTAATTTATACCTTTGTGGGGACTGCATCCGCAAAATATCATCTTTACAACCATAAACAAACTACACCGATTATGAAAAAACTACTGTCATTGCTGTTGGCCGTGGTGCTGCTGGCAGCATGTTCCGGAGGACAGCCGGGAACGTTCGAGGCTGGAAACGGCACCTTCCTGCTCAATGGTAAGCCCTTTGTGGTGAAAGCCGCAGAGATTCACTACCCACGTATTCCACGCGAATACTGGGAGCATCGCATAGAGATGTGCAAGGCCCTGGGCATGAACACCGTATGCATCTACATCTTCTGGAACCTGCACGAGCAAACTCCCGGGCAGTTTGACTTCACCGGCAACAAGGATATAGCCGCCTTCTGCCGTCTGGCACAGAAACACGGAATGTACGTGATCGTGCGCCCCGGTCCCTACGTCTGCGCCGAATGGGAGATGGGCGGTCTGCCATGGTGGCTACTGAAGAACGACAGCGTGCAGCTACGCACACAGGATCCCTTCTACATGAAGCACGTGGGCGAGTTCATGCACCAGGTAGGCAAGCAGCTCTCCGGCCTCACCATACAGAAGGGTGGCCCCATCATAATGGTGCAGGTGGAAAACGAGTACGGTGCATACGCCGCCGACAAGCCCTACATCTCGGCCATACGCGACACGGTGCGTGCCGCCGGCTTCACGGACGTACAACTATTCCAGTGTGACTGGACGTCCACCTTTGAATACAATGCTCTGCCCGACCTCCTTTGGACTATGAACTTCGGCACGGGCGCCAACATCGAGGACCAGTTCTCACGCTTGAAGGAGGTACGCCCCGACGCTCCTCTCATGTGCAGCGAGTTTTGGAGCGGATGGTTCGACCACTGGGGACGCAAGCACGAGACCCGCGACGGACAGGTCATGGTAGACGGTCTGCATGAGATGATGGAGAAAGGCATATCCTTCAGCCTCTATATGGCACACGGAGGCACCACCTTCGGATGGTGGGGCGGAGCCAATAACCCTTCCTACTCGGCCATGTGCAGCAGCTACGACTACGACGCCCCAATCAGTGAGGCGGGATGGGCTACGGAGAAGTACCACGCACTGCGCGACATGCTGAAAAACTACCTGGACTCCGGACAGTCTCTCCCCGACATCCCCGAGGCCATACCCGTGATGGAGATACCCGCAATACGCTTCACACAGGTCGCTCCCTTGTACTCCAACCTGCCAGAACCACACCAGACCGAGGACATCATGCCCATGGAGAAGTTCGACCAGGGCTGGGGAAGCATCCTCTACCGTACCACGTTGCCGCACGGTGTACAGGCCGGTACCGTACTGAAAATAACCGAACAGCACGACTGGACACAAGTATTTGCCGATGGTAAGCTCCTGGCACGCTTGGACCGCCGCAAGGGACAGCAGGAGGTTACTCTGCCCGAGTTGAAGGGCGGAACCCGGCTGGACCTGCTGGTAGAGGCCATGGGACGCGTGAACTTCGACCGCTCCATCCACGACCGCAAGGGCATCACCAAGAAGGTGGAACTCATCACTGCCCAAGCCACCGAGGCCGAGGAGCTGAAGGACTGGACCGTATACAACCTCCCACTCTTCTACGACTTCGTATCCACCCGCAACTTCCGTGACATCGCATCCGCTGCCGCCGAGGTGCAGCATGCAGGCGATATAGCAGTGCCAGCCTACTACCGAGCCACATTCCGTTTGGACAAAGTGGCCGACACGTTCCTGAACATGGAGTCATGGGGCAAGGGCATGGTATGGGTCAACGGCCATGCCCTGGGACGCTTCTGGGAGATTGGTCCTCAGCAGACGCTCTTCATGCCCGGATGCTGGCTGAAGAAGGGCGAGAACGAAATCATAGTCCTCGACATGAAAGGCCCCCGCGACCTCGTCGTCACCGGTCAGACCAAGCCCATCCTGGACATGCTCTATACCTCTGAAGCCGAGACCCATCGTGCCAAGGGGCAGACCCTGCAGCTCGATGGCGAAAATCCCGTAGCTACAGGCATCTTCGCCACCGGCAACGGATGGCAGGAGATCAAGACCCGGAGCACCAAAGGCCGTTACTTCTGCCTTGAGGGCCTCAGCGCACATGATGGCAAGGAGGTAGCTGCCGTGGCCGAACTCGACATTCTGGACGCCGAGGGCAACAGAATTCCGCGCACCGACTGGAAGATCGTCTATGCCGACAGCGAGGAGACCCGCAGCGGCAACCGCACGGCCGACAAGCTCTACGACCTGCAGGAAAGCACCTTCTGGCAGACGGTGGCAGGAACCGACTATCCCCACCACGTGATCATAGACCTGGGACAGGAATACACCATCACAGGCTTCCGCATCCTGCCTCGCGCCGAAGAGGGCGCCCCGGGTATGATAAAGGACTATAAGGTGTACGTTAAGACAGACGGATTTGCTCTCTAAGCCATACCTCTGTCAATACCGACATTAAGGAACGGTTTCTCCACAGTATTTCGTATGCAGGAGAAACCGTTCCCCTGTATTGGGCATGCTGCCACTAACGTGTAAACAATGCCAGGAACAAGGGAACGGCTGGGAACACCGCCATAAACATATATATAACGTCAACAATGCCTGCTTCATATCAAATGTTAAAGTGATGTTAAATAAAGTACCTTGCAATACATGGTATTATGTATCTCTGTATCTTTGCAGAGAAAACTTAGACCATACACAAATCTATTTCGATGATAAGGCTTACAAACGTACACAAGACCTATCAAGGACAGCAACCGCTACACGTCCTCAAAGGCATAGACTTGCACATAGGCAAGGGTGAGTTTGTAGCCATCATGGGTGCCAGCGGTTCAGGCAAGAGTACGCTGCTGAACATATTGGGCATACTGGATGACTATGACGAGGGAGAGTATTGGCTCAACGGGACGCTCATACGCCACCTCAAAGAGAGCAGTGCCGCCCATTACCGTAACCGCATGATAGGATTCATCTTCCAAAGCTTCAATCTCATATCGTTCAAGAACGCCATGGAGAACGTAGCCTTGCCGCTGTTCTATCAGGGTGTGCCCAGGAAGAAGCGCAACGAGTTGGCCATGCACTACCTGGAACGTGTGGGGTTGCGCGATTGGGCGCACCACTATCCCAACGAACTGTCGGGCGGACAGAAGCAGCGTGTGGCCATTGCACGTGCCTTGATAACACGTCCCGACATCATCCTGGCCGATGAGCCCACAGGCGCGCTCGACAGCCGGACATCGGTGGAGGTGATGCAGTTGCTCAAGGAACTGCACGCACAGGGAATGACAATAGTGGTGGTGACACACGAAAGCGGTGTAGCCTACCAGACGGAAAAGATAATACACATAAAGGACGGTCAGATTGAAAACATCGAGGAACATCCCGACATCCAGTCAACTGTATTCGGCCGGGGAGGACTGATGAAATGACAGACCTGCTCTACGAAATACGTGGTTCGGTGATGCGCAACAAGATGCGCACAGCAGCTACAGGCATTGCCGTGGCCAGCGGCATATTCCTGCTCATAGTGCTGCAGGGGGCGGGCAACGGCATCATGAACACCTTCAAGCAGAACTCCAGCAGCCTTGTCTTCAATGCCATCCATGTGTGGGGAGGATTCACGGGACAGGCCTATGAAGGCATGGCCAAATGGCGGCGCATAGTGCTGGACACCAGGGATGAGGAAATCACACGTAGCAAGTACACCACTAAAATAGAGTCCTCCACCAGCATCAGCAATCGCTACGGCTTGGTGGTCTCCAATGGCACAGACTACATTGCGGATGTCGAATTGTGCGGCATACGACCTGATTACCAGCAGATGGCTGCCATAAAGGTGTTGCGCGGGCGGCCGCTGCACGATTTGGATGTGGAGCAGAGGCGCAAGGTTGTACTCATCAGCGACAAGCGCGAAAAGGAGCTGGCTCCACGCGGGCAGTCCCTGCTCAATGGTCATGTGAAGCTGGACGGGCTGTATTTCCGCGTCGTAGGCATCTACGAGGACAAACGTATGAATTCGCGCGCAACGGTCTACACACCGTTCAGCACCCTGCAAACCATCTATGGCAAGGGCTCCTCGGTGGACGAGATGCTCGTGGTGGGACGAGGGCTGGATACAGAGGAGGCGAATACGGAATTCGAGGAAAGCATGCGCCGCACCTTGGGCAGGATACACGGCTTCGACCCTGCCGACCAACAGGCCGTGTGGATGTGGAACGAGAGCCGGAAAAACGAACAGATGATGATGGCCGACCGTATCCTCAAGACATCACTTTGGATTCTGGGCATGCTGACGCTGGTAAGTGGCGTGGTGGGCGTGAGCAACATCATGCTCATAGCCGTGAAGGAACGCACGCGCGAGTTCGGCATACGCAAGGCCCTTGGTGCCACGCCCTGGAGCATCATACGCATGCTCCTGCTGGAGAGCGTCCTGGTGACCAGCTTCTTCGGCTACATCGGCATGCTGGCCGGAGTGGCTTTCTGCAGCTACATGGACAGCGCTGTAGGCAACCGCACGCTGGACATAGGGGTGGAAAAGATACAGTACTTCGTAAACCCCACCGTGGGACTGTCCACATGCCTATGGGCTGCCCTGGTCCTGGTGGTGGCCGGAGCCTTGGCGGGATTCTTCCCGGCCTACAAGGCTTCTCATGTCAAACCCATTGAAGCATTGCACGCATGAGGTTGGTAAGATTCGATATAGACCAATGGGGCGAGATAGCCGACTCCCTGCTACGCAACAAGATGCGCACCTTCCTTACAGCCTTTGGCATCTTTTGGGGCATATTCATGCTTCTCCTCCTCATGGGAGGCGGACGTGGCATGGAAGAAATGCTGGCCTCCAACTTCGCCGGGTTTGCCACCAATTCCGGCTTCATCATAAGCAGCAACACGGAGAAACCCTACCACGGGTTCCGCAAGGGGCGGAGATGGAACATAGTGCTTGACGATGTGGAGCATATCCGTCATGCCGTGCCCGAGGCAGAGGTGGTTACCCCGGCCGAATCGTTTTGGGGCAGGGACGTGCAACGGGGCACCGGCCATTGCGAAGGCAGCATAGTGGGTGTCTATCCCGAATACAGCATAGTGGACAGTCCGGAGATAACAGACGGTCGGGACATCAACGCGGTAGACGTGGCGCAGCAACGCAAGGTCTGCGTCATAGGCAAACGCCTTCGCGAAGAGTTATTCAAACCCGACGAGCAGGCTTGCGGACAAACAGTCCGCGTGGACGGTATACACTACACCGTGGTGGGCGTGGGTGGAAAAAGCGAGGGAGGCATGAGCCTCAACGGCAATGCCACAACCACGGTGCGCGTTCCCTACACCACCATGCAGCGCGCCTACAACATAGGCAACCATGTGGACTTACTGTGTCTGACGGCACGCAAGGGCTACTCCATGTCACATGTTCAGGAGAAGGCCGCCGCCGTCATCAAGCGTGCACACCATATCCATCCCGACGACAGCCAGGCTGTGAACATGATAAATGCCGAGGCCATGTTCTCCATGCTGGAGGAGCTCTTCGGCGGCATCAGCATATTGGTGTGGATGATAGGTGTGGGCACACTGTTGGGTGGCATCATAGGTGTGAGCAACATTATGGTGGTGACGGTGAAGGAGCGCACCACGGAAATAGGCATCAGGCGTGCTATAGGAGCCACATCGGCCGACATTCTGCTCATGGTCATGAGCGAGAGTGTGGTGCTCACGCTGATGGCGGGCATGAGTGGCATAAGTCTTGCGGTGCTGATACTGCATGCCGTGGAGTCAGGTTTGCCGCAGGGTACGGACGCCACCTTCCAGATATCATTTGCCATGGCCACAGGGGCGGCTGCCACACTCTCCTTACTCGGGATATTGGCCGGTCTGGCTCCGGCATACAGAGCCTTGCACATAAAACCCGTGGATGCCATGAGGGAAGAATGAGGATGGCGCGCAAGGCACCGTACACACGATACATTATATATATAATACACAGCAGAGATGAACAAAGCAAAACTGAGGAACTTGATGAAGTGGCCGTTGATAGCCGTCGTTGGTGCCGCCTTTGCCGGCACGTTTATATACCTGTACCAAAGGTCGAGGCCGAAAGAGGAGGTGTATGCACTCCATCCTGTTGAAACAAAGGACCTGGAGAAAAAGACCATCGTCAACGGCAAGATAGAACCACGGGACGAGGTAAGCATCAAGCCGCAGATATCCGGCATCATCACGGAGCTTTACAAGCAGGCTGGCGAAACAGTCAGCAAGGACGAGGTGATAGCCAAGGTGAAGGTGATTCCCGACATGGGCAACCTCAGCGCCGCGGAACACCGTGTGAGACAGGCCGAGGTAAACCTGCAGCAGGCACAGACCGACTATGACCGTATGTGCCGCCTCTATGAGCAGAAGGTGGTAAGTGCCGAGAGCTTTGAGAAACAAAAGGTGACATACGACCAGGCTCTCCTCGAGTTGTCCGGTGCCAAGGACGCGCTGAACATAGTGCGTGAAGGCATCTCGCTAAGCAATGCCAAGTTGAGCACAACGCTCATCCGTTCCACCGTGGACGGCCTCATTCTGGACGTGCCGGTGAAGGTGGGCAACAGCGTTATCCTGAGCAACAGCTTCAACGACGGTACCACCATAGCCACCGTGGCCGACATGACCGACCTCATCTTCCGTGGCAACATAGACGAGACGGAGGTGGGCCGCCTGTCCGAAGGAATGCCGGTGAAGATTACCGTAGGAGCACTGCCGGGGCTTAGCCTTGATGCATCCCTGGAGTATATCAGCCCCAAGGGCGTGGAGGTCAACGGTGCCAACCAGTTTGAAATAAAGGCTGCCATAGAGCTTCCCGACAGCGCCAACATACGAAGCGGGTACAGTGCCAATGCCGAGATAGTCCTGCAAAGGGCTGAGAAAGCCGTTTGCGTGCCCGAAGTAGCCTTGGAATTCTCGGGAGACAGCACCTTTGTCTATGTCCTTGTGGACTCAGTGCCCAATCAGAAGTTCGAGCGCAGGCGCATAGATACAGGTCTCAGCGACGGCCTGCACATGCAGGTGCGCAAGGGAGTGAAGGTTGGCGAGAAGGTGAGGGGAATGTTGAACATCTCTTGAACATGAAGACATTATGAGGCTAATATATTCGTTATTGCTCCTTGCCCTATGTCCATGCCTGCCCGGGCAGGCACAGGAAGCCTGGAGCCTGGAACGCTGCATAGCACATGCAGTGGAGCACAACCTGCAGGTGAGGCAGAGCGCACAGCAGGTGAAACAGCAGGAGATCACACTAAGTACCACACGAAATAGCCGCCTGCCAGGGGTTGACGGCTCAGTATCGCAAAGTTTCAACTTCGGCAGGGGACTTACGGCGGAGAATACTTATGTCAACCGCAACACCATGAGCACCTCCTTCGGGCTAAACGCCAACGTGTCGGTCTACGACGGCGGACAGACCACCCACAACCTGAAAGCACAGAAACTGCAGTTGCAGGCTTTGCTCGCCGACCTGGATAAGGCTCGCGAGGACCTCAGCCTGCAAGTGACATCGGAATTTCTGGAGGTGCTCTTCCAGCAAGAGCAGCTCAGAGTGGCAAGACAGCAGTGCGCACTCTCCCTGTCACAGGAAGAACGCATCCGCAAGCTCTTTGATGCCGGCAAGGCTTCCGAGAGCGAATGGGCCGATGCCAAGGCCCTCGTCGCCTCCGACCGCCTGGCAGAGACACAGGCCGAGAACTCCTACCGTCTGGCCCTGCTATCCATGTCGCAACTACTCGAACTCCCCTCGCCCGAGGGCTTCATTGTGGAGGCACCACAGATTCCCGAATCAGAGCAAGTGACACTGCCTCTGCCCGATGCCATCATGGCAGAGGCATCTGGCATAAAGCCCTCAATCAAGGCTGGGGAGTACCGTGTACGCAGTGCCGAAAGGAATATACTGCTGGCCCGTACGGGCTATTTCCCCAAACTCAGCCTGGGGGCCGGCCTGGGAACCAACTACTACCATACTTCAGGCTTCGACACGGCACCGTTCGGGCAACAGCTGAGGGACAACTTCAGCCGCTACGTAGGTGTGACGCTCAGTGTACCTCTGTTCGACCGGCTTGCCACACGCAACCAAATGCGTTCGGCACGTGTCCAGCTCGAAAGCCAAAAGCTGGCTCTGGAACAGATTCGCAAGGATATGTTCAAGGAAATACAGCAGGCCTACTACAATGCCGTGGCGGCACAGGAACAATGCTCCAGCGCAAACGTGGCGGAGGAAGCCTCCAAGACTGCTTTTGCGCTGATGACAGCCAAGTTCGAGAACGGCCAGGCCACAGCCACCGAATATCAGGAGGCAAAGACGCGACTGCTAAAGGCACAGGCCGAGGGACTCAAGGCTCGATACTCGTTCCTCTTCCGCTGCAAGATAATAGACTTCTACAGGGGCCGCCCACTCTGACACACACTTTCACGGCTTTGGATCGGTAAGGGCAAGAGCGAGAATGCGGGTAGTGCTTCACTGAGTGTGTCTGAGACGAGTTCACTCAGGCCGGTAGAATTTAGGTGAGTATAAGATCTACTTGATGGGACGTTTCGGGGCATAGCCCTTGGTGGCACTCACATCATGTATGAGCTTTTGGAATGCCTTCACCTGCCTTGGGTGGTCAGCGGCCCGGTTGGCTGTCTCGCCAAGCGAGGTGGACATGTCATAGAGTTGAGGCTCAGGGGCATTGCCCGTCTCCACCTTTGGTCCCCACTGAATCATGGCCGGACCTTTCATGGGGTGAATGTACTTCCATCGGCCAGAACGGGCCACTATGTTATGGTTAGCGGCATACTTTAGCGCGAATGGGCGCGATGCCTTGCTGCGACCTGTCCATGTCTTCAGGAACGGGCGGCTGTCTTGTGCCGCTCCCTGCGGAATCCTGGTGCCGGCCAATTGGGCCAAGGTGGCCAAGGCGTCTATCTGGGACACCAGAGCGTCGCTGACCTTGCCGGCCTGCACACCCGGACCGCTGACTATGAAGGGTATCACGCTGCCTGCCTCAAAGGAACTGTACTTGGCTCCACGGAATGGTCCGCCAGGCTTGTGCGTACCCGCCAATTCCTCGGCCCGGTCGTCGTAGCCATCGTCCAGTACGGGGCCATTGTCGCTGGTAATGATGAGGATGGTGTTGTCCGCCAGGCCGTTGCGCCTCAACGCCTCGGTTATCTGCCCCACAGTCCAGTCGAACTGCATTATGGCCTCCCCGCGCAACCCCATGGGACTCTTGCCTCGGAAACGCTCGTGCGGATAACGCGGCACATGCACGTCATTGGTACACAGGTACAGGAAGAAGGGGCGCTCGCGGTGCCGCCCTATGAAGTCCACTGCCTTGGCCGCTATGGAGTCGGCTATGTTCTCGTCCTGCCACAGTGCCCGGCCTCCGCCCTTCATATAGCCTATGCGCCCTATGCCGTTGACCACGCTCATGTCATGCCCGTGGCTATGGCGCAACTTGGTCAAGACCTCGGGATTGGCGGCACCAGTAGGCTCTCCGGGAAAATTACGTCGGTAGCTCACGGCTATGGGGGCCGAGGGATCGTAGTTGGCCACACGGCCGTTCTCTATGAAGACGCAGGGCACACGGTCGGCCGTGGCAGCCATGATGTAATGGTAGTCAAACCCAAGGTCGGAGAGGTCCTGGTCCAGTTTCCCGTTCCAATCCTGTTCCGCCGTGCGGCTGCCCAGTCCCAGATGCCATTTGCCTATGGCTCCCGTGGCATAGCCAGCCTGCCGGAAGACATCGGCCACGGTGTACTGGTCGGGCGAGATAATCATGCCCGCATTGCCCGCAGCCACATCGGTTCCCTGTTTGCGGAACGGATACTCGCCGGTGAGTATGGCATAGCGCGAAGGTGTGCTTGTGCTGGCACAGGCATGGGCGTTAAGGAAACGTGTACCGGCCTTGGTCACACTGTCTACTACGGGAGTGGCAACCCTCTCCGCACCGTAACACGAGATGTCGCCCCACCCCAAATCGTCAGCCAAAAGGAAGATAACGTTGGGACGCCCGGTCTGCTGTGCGGCCGATGCCAATGCCATGCCTGCCGCACCCATAAGTAGAAGTGTATGTTTCATCATATTATATATATAAGGTAATGGCCGCTATGACCGTCTGGTCCGATACAAATATACGACAAATCCCTGGGATTATGCCCCGCCATGCCAAAGAAAATGAAATTCGGGTCAGCGGATATTTCCGGTTGGTGAGGCCTCCGAGAAATTAGCCGCCATTGGCGCCCCGGAGGGGCAACAAGACGTCAGGAGGGTGTGTCAAAAGTGATTTAGGGCCGCGATGTCCCCCGTCGCCCACCTTATAAGTCGCGGGTATAGGCTGCGGGCTGAAGGCCCAACAGCGGTCAGCACTAA
>DBLZ01000093.1 GCA_002297545.1 Prevotellaceae bacterium UBA711
CTGGTGGAATACGGTTTCCGCCTGCCTGCAGCCAAGGACAACAGGCCGCTGACGTTCGACGAATTCGAGGCGATGGTGCCTCAGACCATATACGTGTCCGCTACCCCTGCCGACTATGAACTGATGAAGAGCGAGGGCGTGGTGGTGGAACAGCTGATACGTCCCACTGGACTGCTCGATCCAAAGATAGAGGTACGCCCGTCCCACAACCAGATAGACGACCTCATGGAGGAGATACAGCTACGCATCGAGCGTCACGAACGTGTCCTCGTAACCACCATCTCCAAGCGCATGGCAGAGGAGTTGTCGGAGTTTCTGCTCAAACACGACATACGCACCACTTACATACACTCGGACGTGGACACTTTGGAACGAATACGCATAATGGATGCACTCCGTAGCGGCGTATACGACGTGCTGGTAGGCGTCAACCTGCTACGCGAAGGTCTAGACCTGCCCGAAGTGTCGCTTGTGGCTATTCTGGATGCCGACAAGGAGGGGTTTCTTCGCAGTCACCGCAGCCTGACACAGACCATAGGTCGTGCCGCGCGCAATGTCAACGGACTTGCCATCCTGTATGCCGACACCATCACCGGCTCCATGCAGAAGACCATAGACGAGACGGAACGCAGGCGGGAGAAACAGATCCGCTACAACACTGAACACGGCATCACACCCAAACAGATACAGAAGGCCAGGACCATGACCGACCTGCTGGAACTGCAGAAGGAGATGGGCGACAAGCGTGCCTATGTGGAGATGGACACTCCTGTACAGAAGGTGGCCGACCCCATCGTGGAGGCCATGTCCCCCAAACAGCTGAAGAAGGCCATCGAGACCACCCGTCAGCGCATGCAGGAGGCCGCACGCAAGTTGGACTTCACTCTGGCAGCCCAGCTGCGAGACGAAATGCTGCACATGATGTCGAAGCTGGACTCCACGGAAGAGAACGGCAAGTAGGCAACACTGTACTCGCAGCATCCATGTGGCGTCCCCGCGACATCCATGTGGTGTCCTCACGGCACAACAACGCTCTCCCCTTGGGACGAGGCAAAAACAAACCGGTTTATCGACCTGCAAAAATCGGTTTATGCGTCGTAATAATCCGGTTTATTCTGTTGCAACAACCGATTCTCTCACCATACTCACCACATGGCATCGGCTCACGCCACACGTGATACAACACATCGCGAGCCTATCACGATAATTGCCATTCCCTCATTCTTGTGGTGCTTGCTTGCGGCTACAAGGCTTCAGAGGCCACGGACTGTCTGCTCTTCCCCCACCCCGCCCAATAGGTAATAAGATTGCAAGTCCGCCTCTCTTTCTCTCCACAATCAACAGACTGACAGCATGCGACAGATAATACACTCATGAGGGCGGGTAGAAAGCGCATATACCCTTTCTGCCACACCCTCATGAATGATGTCGGCCAAAATGTGCCGAGACGGTGAACTTACCGTTCACTGATAGATGTGCCTCAACGTTCTATGGTCTGTGCACGGTCGGGACCCACGCTCACGATGCTGATTGGACGCTCCAATGCATTCTCCAGGTAGTCGATGTAGTCCTGGAAAGCCTTGGGGAATTCTCCCGCGGAAGTCATGCCTGTGAGGTCGGTCTTCCATCCGGGTATATCCTCGTACACAGCCTCCCATCCTGCCGTATCATAGGGCATCTGTGTGGTGCGTACACCGTCCTTCTCGTAGGCCACGCATGCCTTGATGGTGTCGAAGGTGTCCAACACATCGCTCTTCATCATGACAAGCTTGGTAACACCATTGACCATGATGGCGTACTTCAGGGCCACAATGTCCACCCATCCGCAACGACGGTTGCGTCCAGTGACGGCTCCGTACTCATGGCCTATCTCGCGGATCTTGTCGCCTGTCTCGTCGAACAGCTCCACGGGGAACGGACCTGAACCTACACGTGTACTGTAGGCCTTGAATATGCCGAACACCTCGCCTATGCTGTTGGGAGCGACACCCAGGCCGGTGCAGACACCGCCGGTGCATGTGCTGGAGGAACTTACGAAGGGATAGGTGCCATGGTCTATGTCCAGCATGGTGCCCTGTGCACCCTCGGCAAGCACGTTCTTGCCCTCGGCAAGAGCCTGATTGATTTCAAACTCTGTATCGCAAAGCACATACTGCTTCATGTACTCGATGCCTGCCATCCACTTCTCTTCTTCCTCCGTGAGGTCGTAGTCGGTGTAGTGCAAGTCGCGCAATATCTGCTCATGACGGGCCTTCAGAGCCTGGTACTTCTGTGCGAAGTTCTCCTCGATATCGCCAACGCGCAATCCTACACGGCTGGCCTTGTCGCTGTACGTGGGGCCTATGCCCTTGCCGGTGGTACCCACTTTGTTCTTGCCCTTGGCTGCCTCGTACGCACGGTCGAGAACACGATGTGTGGGAAGTATCAGGTGAGCGCGGTGGCTGATGTGCAGACGCTTCTTCAAATCATAGCCGGCCTCCTCCAGTTCCATAGCCTCGCCCATGAAAAGGTCGGGAGCTATGACACAGCCGTTGCCGATGATGTTGAGCTTGCCCTCGTCGAAGATACCGGAGGGAATACTGCGCAGGACAAACTTCTTGCCACCGAAAATGATGGTGTGGCCGGCATTGGGACCGCCGGCAAAACGTGCAACCACATCGTATCGTGGTGTGAACACATCCACAACCTTTCCCTTTCCCTCGTCACCGAATACTATGCCCAGAAGGGCATCAACTTTACCTTTTGCCATATTGTTATGTTGGTTTGTTGCTCCACAGCATCGACCCACGCCTCAGGGCGCGTCTACACCCGCCCGGCCGGTCGTAAGGGAGCATGGTTTTATGTTATTATCATCGTTATACCTTAATATATAATGCACGCGGTGGAGGACATGATGCCATACTTTCCTCATACAGTAGGCGCTTCGTCCGCCATGCCGACACTTTCCTCCAGAGCCTCCATGGTCTGCATCACGGCCTTGCGCAGGAACAGTGGTGCATCGATGGAAACAGCGGCAGCATGGTCCCGCAGTTCCGCCTCGGAACGCGGCATCAGCACTCCGCCCCGGCGCAGCAAGCGACACACTGTCAGCCATCCGGCCAATGCAGGCAACGGAGCCTTTCCCGCTATCCATCGGAAAGCGATGTCCGATGCCCATGGCTGCGGAACCACCAACTCCATGGCCAGGAGCGACACGGCCTCGGGTGTGCGTGCCTCGTTCACCCAGATGTCAGCCACCTCGGGAAGAAACTCGGAGGGCGGTGTGAGCAGTATGCCCAGGAGCTGGCTCTCACGGACGTTCTCGCTCCAAAGTTGTTGCCCCAGGCGCCTGTCGCGCGGAAACTCGGACGCTATGTGTCTCAGGCGAGGCAGCTCGATTCCCCACACCACATGATGCGGCATGCCGCCTTCGCGCATCTGTGCCGAGGCGACGCCGTTCATGTTGGCGCGCAATTCTTTCTTTATGTCACGAATAGTCTCTTCCATATCTCAACATCTGCTCGTCGTAAGTCTCATCGTAAGAGATGGTCACGTCCACGACATTTCCGTCGGTATCCTTGACCGGAGTGTAACGCGGATTGATAAAGCCTTTGTATGGTGCCAGATCCAATGCCCGGTAACGTGCCAGCACCTCTTCGTGCAGGGCACCGTCCACATCCACACCATATCGTTCCACCAGCTTGGCAGCAGCAACCGTGTCGCCTTCGCTCTTCACACGCTGTATCTCGGCCAGCAACTGGCCTATGTATTGACGCAGAGTTGCATAGTCCCTGATGACGAGTCGGCTCTTGCCCCCCACTCTCATCAGTTCCATGGCAGGTTCCATGCCGAAGGCCTTTGCCCAATAGGCCGATTGTTCCAGGCACCAACGGGCGATGAGGGCACGGTTGCGCATGTGTGCTTCCTCTATGCGGCATCCCGGCTGTATGCGGACCAACTGGGTCAGAAGACCGTTGAGCATGTATGTGTAATAGTTGCTGTGCCATGCATCTGCCGTGGGTGTCAGTCCCAGATCATACATCTTGGCATCGGCTATATAATAGAGAGCGAACAAGTCGGCCCGTGCCTCCTCTATCGTACTGCCATGCACGCCAAGGGCATCGGCATCCACGCCGGGGAGCAACTGTCCGGAGCCATGCCCCAGGCACTCATGCAGGTCGGTATGCAGATCATCCAGCACGTGGGCATAGCGGTTCACCATGTCGCGGGTGGCCTCATCGGGGATGAACTCCTCGCGGAAGCCATTACCTTTGGCTGCCTGGTCATAGGCTTCGGTAAGATTTCCTATGGTTACGCTCTTACTGCCATATACTGAGCGTATCCAATTGCTATTGGGCAGATTGATGCCGATGGCCGAGGATGGATACAGGTCTCCTCCCAGTATGGCAGCCTGAACGACACGTGCCGTCACCCCCTTGCATTCCGTCTTCTTGAAGCGAGAGTCCACAGGGCTATGGTCTTCAAACCACTGCGCGTTCTCGCTCAGAACCCGGGTGCGATGCGTGGCCTCCCTGTCCAGAATGTTCACGTAACCCTCCCAGGAAGCCTTCAACCCCAAAGGATCGCCATACACCTCGGTAAAGCCATTGACGAAGTCCACCATACCCTCGGTCTCGCTTATCCATTCTATGGTGTAACGGTCGAACGTGTCAAGGGAGCCTGTGCGATAGAATTCGGTCAGCAGGCGTATAATGTCTCTCTGCTTGTCATTCTCTGCGTACTCCTGCGCCCTATGCAGATGCAAGGATATTTGCTGTAAGTGATGGGCATACAATCCTCCGGTGCCATACGTGTTTTCCCTCAACGTTCCGTCCTCCGCACGCTCAAGCCTGCTGTTCATACCGTACATCACGGGACGGTCGGCATCGGGGGCAGCAGCCTTCATGGCACGGTAGAACTGCTCCGCCTCGGCCTGAGTGATGCCATCGGCATAATAATTGCAGGCCGAAGCCATAAGCAGGTCATCGGCATCTTGGCACACGCGCTTGGACATGAGGTCTGGATCCATGATGACTGACGACAGCATGCAGAATTCGTCCTCTCCTATTACGGGTGAGGGTATTCCGGAGTATGCCCCCCTGAGCCAAGCGGCAGAAAAGCCCGGAACAAATTTGTCAGTACTGTAATGATGATGGATGCCGTTGGCAAACCACACCTGGCGCAGGTAGGTCATAAATGCAGTCCAATCCTCGTCATCACGAGCGACTGACGAGTGCAACAGGATGTCCTCCAGCAGACGCCGTATGCCAAGGTTGTACTTGCAGTTCTGATCCCACAGAATGTCGCGCCCCCACAGGGCAGCCTCCGCGAGGTGGTAGACGTATAGCTTCTGCTTCAGGGACAACGTGTCGAAGGCAGGAACCCTGTACCTCAACAACTGTATGTCGGCGAAACGTATGTCTTCGTATTCAAAAATATCCATGTCGGTGAGTGGTTTCTTGTGTGTCAATTGCATTCGTGCTGGGCATATTTCAGCCTGTAGTCCGTGGGATTCATGCCGCACATACGTGAGAACACGGCATAGAAGCCCTGACGATTGGCAAAGCCTGTGGCCGTGGCTATGTCCTCCATCCTCATATTGGCAAAATGCTTGTCCGTCATCATGTACATGGCTTCCCTTATACGGAAGTCATTTATGAGCTGCGAGAAGTTGCCCCTGTACCTCAGGCGCACCACGGCACTGATATAACGGACATTGTAGCCGATCTCCTCGGACATCATCTTTGCGGTATAGGCAGGATTGCGGTACTTCTTCTCAACGACGAACTTCAACATTATCTTCTCGTAGATGGTTTCTACGAGGAGTGTACTCAGCGAAGTCGCATACGAAGCATCCTTCACCCGGTGGCCCTCTGTGTTGTTTTCCTTTGCCATAAGCGAAATTCTCCTGTCTTTGTATGTGTGTGCCTTTATTGCAAAAGGCAGAGCCTTATAATCCAAGTTCTATCTTCAACTTGGCAATCTGCATGGTCACATCGCGTAGCGAAGCCTCGTGCTGCTCGATCTGTTGCTCAGTGGCCAGTTGCTTCTCGGTCAACTGATCAATGGTCAAGGTGCCGGTGTCCACTTCCAAAGCGATGATCTCTGCCTGCAATTCCTTCACCTTCTGCTGTTGCAGGAGGGTGTTGATGCGGTTCTCTCTGATACGTTTGCGCTTGTCGTTCCAATCTATATTGCGTGTAAGCACGTCGTTCAACTCACCGTACTGTACAGGTGGATGCGAAGCGTTGTAGGATCGTATCCACAGGTCCACAAGGTTCTTTTGGGCACGCGCCTTCTCGTCCAGCATTTCACCGGCTTGCCGCACACTACGGTAAGCACCCTCCTGCTCCTTGCGCTGCAAAACCAGATTGTTCAGTCTCTCTATGCAGGCGGCATGCTCCTCCTGCACCTTAAGATAGGCGTCCAGAGAGTTGTCCAATGCTTCACTCGTGCTTATGCCCGGCAAGAGCGACTGACGCTGTTCGTACAGTTCGCCATACTTCCCCTTACTCAAGCGCAACTCTTCGCGCATGGTGTCCAAGGCGTATTCGCACTGCTTCTGCATGGAAACCAACATGTCGCACTTGATCATGCTTTCCGAGAGCAAACGATCCGCATCGGCGATGTCGACGTTCACTTGCTGCCAGTCGGAGGCCATTTGCTTTATATCCATATACAAGCCTTCTGCATTGCGCTGCCATGAGCGGAACCACTCCGGCAGGGTTATCTCCTGCTGCAGCAGGTCGTAGTGACGATGGTATTTCTCCTGGGCCAACTTGCGTGACTGAGCCAACTTCTCCTCCTGCGATACCATAATGCGGCAGCGCGACTTGGCCTCATTCATGCGGATGTCTATATCGGACTTGGTCTCCTCCAACTGTGCTATCTTGCCCGAAAGGATAGTGATTTGCGATGTATGATAATTGAACTCGCTAAGTGCTGACTCGGCACTCTGCATGTCTCTCTGTGCATTGTCGAGGAGCTGGCGTATGGTGGCCATGCGGGCATCGCTGTCGGTACTGGCAGAGCAATCGGCGAATGTCGGGTCCAATTGTGCAAACACTCTCCACTCCTTCACATCCTGGCTCTGACGAACACGCACTACCTCCATATTCTGCTGCTCTGCCACCTGCTGGCCGAGGTTGCGCGTGAGTTTGTCGTGCAACAAAGCAAGCTGCTTCTCCTGCCCCTGCAGTTCGCCGGACAAGGACTCGTAGTCGCTGCGGAAGTCGCTGATAAGCTTGTACTGATCCTGCATCGTGTCGCTATGATATGGGTGGTGAGTGGCACCGCACACAGAGCATGCCGTCCCTTCGACCAAATCCGCCCTCAGGCTGATTAGGCTTTGGCTCTTGCTCATGTTCAGCGAGTATTCCTTATCGCTGACCAGACGTTTCAGCGTGGCAACCGTGATGGTGAGCTCCTGTTCCGACTTCATGTCGTGCTCTATTTCCAGACGCAGCGAATTGATAAGCTGAGCCTTCTCCTCTATGATGGCATAGCCTGTGCTTATACGACGCCACAGGCTGTGAGCCGCGCTCAACAGGAGCAGACGGCTCTTTAGCTCCATCACCCTCTCCTGCACCTCATAGCTCTGTATGCCACTGATATTGTCGCGATGTATGCGTATCTCGTCCTGAAGGCTCTGTATCTGCTGACATACGTCTTCGTGGCGTGAGATGATGCGCGCCAGTTCCTCGTTGCAGCGTTGCAGTTCCTCCGCATTGCGCTCATATAGCATGGTCTTGCGGTTGAGATTCTCAGCCAGTTCCTCCAGGCGTTGCAGCATCATCAAGAGCAAGTCAGCACGCTCCAGCATGCTCTCGTGGCTCTCCATGGTATGACGCCGTGCATTGAGAGTCTCCAGCCTGCGCTCATACTCCGCGCACATCGTCTGCTGACCGGCCAACATACTCTTGATGCTGTCCAGACGGTCTGTTTCCGAGGCCAAGAACTGCGTGATGCGCTTCACGCTGTCCTCTATCACCGCACACGCTCCATCATGTCTGCTGCATTCATCCACCGTATGGCAGAGGTCGCGATGACGGGCATCGGCGATCTTGGTGACATCGCGACTGTGCATGAGGTTCTTGCGCAGTTCTTCTATCTCGTCTGCGGTACGGCGCATCTCCTGCTCCAACTCGTTACCATTGCGCCGGTTCTCCTCGGCATCCTGCTCCAGCATCTGCATCCTCAGGAACGGTGCCATCACGCTCTCGAATGTCTCGAAACGATCCATCTCGTCAGCCTCGTCCGACATGGAAGCGTACTCCTTGTTGAGCACAAAGAGACGTTTGGAGTTAATGCCCAACTCGGTGTTCAGCTGCTGATGGATGTATAGTTTACTCTGCAGAGAGCGCAAGCGCTTGAGGTTCTCCTCCAGGTTCTGCATGCGTGTCTGCGCCAGCCGCAAGGCATCCCTCATACGCTGATGCATGACACTGGCTGCTTCGCTATCGTGTGGATTCATCGGATACATGGTATTTTCCGCAAAGATAGCAAATATAATCCACAACGGGGCGACCAAGGAGACATTATTTGGGTCAGTGCCATGCCTTTTTGCGATTATTTATATATAAGGTGTGCCGTTAGGACATTTATCCTTACCTTTGTACAAAACAAGTAACCGCCACACAAGCGAATAACCACAACACACAAACAGACATGAAACCAAGCATACCTAAGGGTACACGCGACTTTGGCCCCATGGAAATGGCTCGCCGCAACTACATCTTCGACACCATACGTTCCGTCTACGCGCTATATGGCTTCCAGCAGATAGAAACCCCCGCCATGGAGAACCTGTCCACGCTGATGGGCAAATATGGAGAGGAAGGCGACAAACTGCTGTTCAAGCTCCTCAACAGCGGAGACTTCCGCTCTCCCGTCACAGCAGAAGATTGGACTGGCAACACGCTGGGAAAACTGACCTCACAGTTGTCCGAGAAAGGGTTGCGCTACGACCTGACAGTGCCCTTCGCACGCTACGTGGTGCAGCATCGCGAGGAGTTGCAGATGCCATTCCGACGCTATCAGATACAGCCCGTGTGGCGTGCCGATCGTCCCCAGAAGGGACGTTACCGCGAGTTCTACCAGTGCGATGCCGATGTTGTGGGCAGTGACTCACTGCTTAACGAGGTGGAGCTGATGCAGATCGTGGACACGGTGTTCACACGCTTCGGCATACGTGTGTGCATGAAGATAAACAACCGCAAGATCCTCTCCGGCATAGCCGACATCATAGGCCAGGCCGACAAGATAGTGGACATCACGGTGGCCATTGACAAACTGGACAAGATAGGTCTGGACAAGGTCAACGAGGAACTTCTGTCCGTTGGCATTCCTCAAGAGGGTGTGGACAAGTTGCAGCCCATCATACAGCTGAGCGGCAGCAACGAAGAGAAGTTGGAAACCATGCGTCAGGTACTGGCCCAAAGCGAGACAGGACTGAAGGGCGTGGAGGAGGTTGCCTTCGTTTTGTCGACCCTGCAGACACAGTGCCGGTTGCACAATCCCATAGAGCTGGATCTCACCTTGGCACGTGGCCTCAACTACTACACCGGTTGCATCTTCGAGGTGAAGGCGCAGGACGTGCAGATAGGCAGCATAACCGGTGGCGGCCGCTACGACAACCTTACCGGCATATTCGGCTTGCCGGGGCTTAGCGGCGTTGGCATCAGTTTCGGCGCAGACCGCATATACGACGTACTGAACCAACTGGACCTCTACCCCGAGCAGGTGCGCACGGCAACGCAACTGCTGTTTGTCAACTTCGGCGAGGCCGAGGTGGCTTACTCACTGCCCATAGTGTCCGCAGCCCGTCAGCACGGCATCCGTACCGAGATATATCCCGACAACGCCAAGATGAAGAAGCAGATGCAGTATGCCAACGCCAAGCAGATCCCATACGTGGCCATAGTTGGTGACACCGAGATGGCAGAGAACAAGGTGACGCTGAAGAACATGCTCACCGGTGAGCAGTCCCTGCTCACCCCCGAGGCGCTGATTGAGTCCATCATCTAAATGTACATACGCACAATACGGGCACGGCCGTCTCCACCAAGGAAGACGGCCGTGCCCGTATTGTGTAGCCCCCGTCGTCACGGGGAGTGCGCCGCATATTCGGGTTTATGAGCCAGCGACATCGGGTTTATGCAAACGTAACATCGGGTTCATGAAAACGCATATTCGGGTTTATGAAGCGCCATGACGGCGGGAACAGAGCCACACTCCGCCGGCAGCGACACCACCATCCACACGGCGTCCCCCACCCCATCCACACGGTGGACAAACTGACTTGCGCAGAGCTACTACACTCAATCCCCCACTATCCTGAAGCGGGCAAAACGCAGGAGCAACTGCTTGGAGCCCACGTTCTCAAAAGAGACCGTGGCCTTGGTATCTATGCCCTTGCCCTCAATGGCCGTGATCACCCCGTTGCCGAAACGGTCGTGCTGTATGCGCGTGCCCACAGATATGTCAGGCATGTGTGCAGAGGCCGAGGACGTGGCCGGCGGCGGTGTGGCCTTGCTGACGCGGACGAAACGTCCCATGTCGGCAACCCGGGGAGTGACAGGTGCCGGAGCAGGCATTGCCGGGCGCTGCGGCACCTCGGCGCGTGCCAAGGGGACACCACCTCCGGTCAAGGCCCCTCCCATGCCACGTACATGCAGATAGCGCGGATCTATTTCCTTCAGAAAGCGTGACGGGCGGGAAATGTCCACCTTGCCATAACGGAAACGGCTGCGGGCAGTTGTAATAATGAGATATTCCTCGGCACGTGTCATGGCGACATAGAACAGACGGCGCTCCTCCTCGAGACCACGCAAACTGTCGGCACACATCTGCGAGGGAAACAAATCCTCCTCCATGCCCACCACGAAAACTACCCTAAACTCCAGCCCCTTGGCCGAATGGACCGTCATGAGTGCAATGCGGTCCTCGCTGAGCGAGTCGTTCTCTTCTGCATCGCTCAGCAGTGAGACCTCCTGCAGATAGTCCGTCAGCAATGCGCTCTCGCCCTGTTCCTTGCGTTCCTGCACAAATGTCGCCATACCATCCAAAAGCTCCTGCAGGTTTTCGCGCCGTGCCTGATCCTCAGGTTCCAGGCCACGATTGACCTCGGCCTGCAGGCCGCTGCTGCGCACAATGTCCAGCACCAGAGCATGGGCATCGTCAGTGGTGTGGCGCTCGTGGAACGTGTTGATCATCTGCACAAAGGACGATAACTTGTTGCGCGTGGCGGCACTGACATCCAACAGATGCGTGGAGCACAGAATGTCCCATGGCGTGCATTCGTGCTGCAGGGCGGCACGGTTTACCTTGTCAATAGTCGTCTGGCCTATGCCACGCGCCGGATAGTTGATGATACGGTGCATGGCCTCCTCGTCCCTGGGATTGACCACCAGACGGAGATAGGCTATGACGTCCTTTATCTCCTTGCGCTGATAGAACGACGTGGTGCCATATACACGGTAAGGGATGGAGGACTTGCGCAACGCCTCCTCAAAGGCACGGCTCTGTGCATTGGTGCGATAGAGCACTGCCATCTGACTATACGCTATCTGCTCGTTGGCCCGAAATTCCCGCACACACCTGGCCACGGCATTTGCCTCGTCTATGTCGCTGTAGGTTTGCAGCACGCTTATGGGCTCGCCCTTTGCTTTCTGTGAGTACGCCTCCTTGTGTATCTGCTCGCTATTGTGTTCTATGAGAGAATTGGCGGCCAGGACGATAGTCTGCGTGGAACGGTAGTTCTCCTCCAACTTGAAGAGGCGGCTACCCGTGTATCGCTCCTGAAAGCGGAGAATATTGTCTATGTTGGCCCCCCGGAACGAGTATATGCTTTGAGCGTCGTCGCCCACCACGCACACGCGCTGACGATGCTGTGTCAGCAACCACACGATCTGATGCTGGGCGTAGTTCGTATCCTGATACTCGTCCACGAGGACGTACAGAAAACGCTCCTCCCATTTGCGTGCCACCTCGGGATGACGGTCAAAGAGCAACCACGTGTAAAGCAGCAGGTCGTCAAAGTCCATGACATTGGACTGGCGGCAACGCATCCAATAGCGCCGATATATCTGACCTATGGCCGGCATACGTGCCTGGCTGTCGGCCTCGATGTTGCGTCGGTCGGCCATATAGGCGTCGGGAAGTATCAGGCGGTTCTTGGCCATGCTGATGCGCGAGGCCACGCTGCCGGGCCTATAGGTCTTGTCGTCCAGTTGCATGTCCTTGATGATATTCTTCACCAGGCTCTTGCTGTCCGAGGCATCATAGATGGTGAAGTCACGCCCGAAGCCCAGAAGGTCGCACTCCTGCCGCAATATGCGTGAGAAAATGCTGTGAAACGTACCCATCCACAGCCCCGAAGCAGTACGTTCGTCCACCATACGCCCTATGCGCTGGCGCATCTCCTTGGCAGCCTTGTTGGTGAAGGTCAGGGCCAATATGTTCCACGGTTGCATGCCACAATGCAGAAGATAGGCAATCTTATAGGTCAGCACACGAGTCTTGCCCGAACCGGCACCGGCTATTACCAGTGAGGGAGCATCATTGCACAAGACCGCGTCCAACTGACTATGGTTCAGCTCTTGGGATAAGTTATCTATGTTCATCGTGTGTACTTGTAGGAAAGAGCATCAAAGACTGTTGACAAAGAAGGATACCACCATGGCCAGCAGTATGGCCCATGGCCAGCGCGATATGCCGTAGGTGACAAGATCCAAAGCATCGCGTACCGAGTGCACAGTGCCAGAGACCAGACCAAAGACGAAGGAAATAAGGATGCATTCTATACACAGACTTTGAAAAAGACCATTGCTCCAGGGCGAAGGGAAGACACTACCTGTGACGCCCAGCAAAGGACTGCCAGGCAGCAAGGCAGCCGCAAGCAACATGGCATTGGCGATGATCGCTACGACGATGGCCGCAATAATGCCGTCCGGATCTCTCACGATCAGTATCTTGCTGCGCAACACGCTGCCAATGGCGGCAAGCAGCAGAATGGTGTAGACCAACAGTTCCGATGCCGCGCATTCCGTGCCATGGAGCCACAGATATCTCAACAATTCATCCATCGTTATACTCTTCCCTTACATCCTTGCCACCGATCCCAGTGGCACACTATTCCTCATCGGGCTTCAGGTTATCCAAATCTATGATGTGCAACTGCAGTGCCTTTGTCACCAGACGTGTGGCATTGACACCTACACGCTCGTTGCCAGTGAACAGTCGATTGATCAGATCGGTCTGCCTCTTCTCCAGACTCTTGGCGCCAAAGGGCATGCCCTTGAGGTTGGCTATCATATCTTTCGTATAGCCCAAGGCTAAATGGCGCAGGTATCGCTCATCGTATTCATCAATATCGTAGTCTATCAGGGCATCGCTCTGCTGTACCTCGCTCAACACGCTCTTGCGATACCGGGAGAGTATCTTCTCCAGTATAGGCTCATTGAACACCAGACGACGACCGTGCATTACCAACAGCACGTCGTCACGCTGCAGCAGATTGCCGGTCTTTAGAATAATGCCGTCGGCACCGGCCGAGAGCGCCTCAATCCACAGGCGCTCGTTCAGTATCTCTCCGGTGAAAATGAGTATGCGCAGGGTGCTGTATCTGTCGCGGAGCTGACGACAGATGTCCACACCAACGGTGGTGCTGCCCCCCAAGCCAAGGTCCAAAAGGACCATGTCGGGAACACCCTGACGCATCAGCTTCCAAAGTTCGGCCTCGTTTTGTGCCGTACCTATTATCGTAGCCTCGGGAATCTCGCTTCTGAAGATGTGCTCGGTGCCCTTTAGCTCCAACTGAACGTCCTCAACGATGATAACCTTGAATTCTTCCATAGTGTTATAATGATTTCGTTATTATCTACATATAGTCTCAACCCTGGATAGCCGCATGCGGCATCGTGCATACGCACTATCTCTCGTGCGACGAAAGCATCCAGATTGCCTGCGTCGGGGGTAAAAAGATTATTGGGAACATGTGCCTGAAACGGGCGGACCCTTATCTCCATGATATTGTCTTTCTCGGTGACGCTTACCGTGGACGGGACATTGCCTATGGCGGACATTATCCTGCGCTTCAGTTCTGCCAGAAGGCTCTCGTCCAAGGCAAGCCTTGTGGGTATCTGACGCTGCGCCTGCTCCAGCAGTATGGTGTAGACGTCGCTATAATAATGGATCAGCTGTGACAGCTCTCCGGCATCAACGTCGCTGCCCTGTGCCATGTGCTGTATGCGTGCCGGATAGTACATGGTTTCATGCTTGATGGTGGAGAGGCAATTGTCCAGGATACGGTTCTGGATATGCACACGATCCAACTCGTATTGCACGCGGTTCAAGGCTTCGTTCTGCAACTCCTGCATATCCTCCTGCCGCAACATCTCGCCTCGACGTCGGCGAGAGCGTCTGATCACCAGTACGAGGAAGAAGGCCGAGCACATGAATAACACGATCATGAGGAACTGGACACCGCTGATTTCGGACTTCAGCGTGTGCAGCTGTTGTGCATAGGCCGGCAGATTGGGGTCCTCCGTCAGTATCCTGTGCAGGCGAGAACATTGCGCATTATGGTAACGGTATTCATTCCACAGGCATACGGATTGCGAAGCAAAGGCCATCTCGTTCTCTATGTGCATTCTCAAGACGATGCTGTCCTTCGGCACCAAGGCAATGGCCAGATGTCCATAGTCTATGGCCTCGCGGTATCGCGACTTGGCGTTGCTGTTGCACAGACCCTGATAAGCTTCCCATGCTGCATCATAGTCGGGTTCAACCTCGGCAATATCCTGAGGTTCGTGCTCCGAGGAGGCATCTTCCCTGTAATAGGCCGGGGCATCCGCCGGATCGGTATCCTGTGCCCATGCAGACAAGCCAATGCAAAATGCCATGACCATGCCAAGCACCCGTGGCAAGCGGAACCAGAAACGGCTACCCTGCCCCTCGGTGCTCTCCACGCCGAAATCGCAGCAACTGAAACGTGAAGAGAGTTTCTTCATTTGCTCTATGATGCCACGACAGTTCATCAGGCCAAAGCCAAAACCGCGTCCCTCTGCGCCGGTCTGATGGACAGGATCGGATGGCTGAATGCGATAGACCTTGCTGTTGTTAATGGTATCAACGTTCTCAGGGCTGAGGCCGCACCCCGTGTCACAGACAGAGATTTCCACAACCGTGTCGCTGGCATCCACCGTAATGCTTATCCGTCCGCCAGGGGGCGTGAACTTGCGTGCATTGTCACATAGGGTGTTTATCATAAACAACGTGAGGGCGCGATCGGCCTTCACCGAGACATCCACCTGCGGAATATCCAGAATGAGGTTGCGACGTTGGAACGTGGCCCGATTTCTGGCAATGGTGTTCAGCAACGGTTGCAGTGCAAACGTGCTGATATTCACAGCCACCATACCACGCTTGACCTGTATCCACTCAGTGAGGATATTATTGATGCGGAGTATCTCGGCCGACAACTCGGACACATACTCCATATCGTGCGTATGCAACATGCGGTTGATATACGGCACCACATTCTCCGCCAGACTGACGCTTGCTCTACGCTCTATGTTCAGCAACTTCTCCCGGGCGAGTTCCATTTCCCTGGCGCACGTCTCGTCCTTAGTCAGCTGCAACGTCTCCTCAGCCTCACGTTCTTGACGCAACGTTCTCTTCTTGAGTCGCCTCAGCAACAGCCAAAACACAGCTATGACAACAAGCACCATAGCGGCAACAACCGACAGGCTGATGTACAGACGGTTGTTATACGTTTGCAATTCCTCGGCACGGACATCCTTCTCCAGATTCTGACGCGTGGAACTGAGCAGCGAGAGATATATGCCTCGTGCCTCCAGTGCCAGATCTCTCATGCCCAATGCACTATATGTAAGAGACAGACGCTCGTAGATACGTGCTTCCCAGTAAGGGACACACTTCGCATCGTTCCGGTGCTGTTCCTCCACTATATCCAATGCCTCCTTCAACGGTGCCAAAGCCTCGGCATAACGCCCTTGGCGGAAGAGCAATTCTGCCTTAGTACGCAGGACGTTAGCTGTCTGGAAGCGGTCGCGGTACTCACGAAACAATGATAACGAATGCTCCACAAGGACAAGCGGCAACGAGTCTTCGCTGGCAACATTGTCTGCATATTGTCCAATAATATAATCCCAGCCTCCATCACTCATTCCCTTGATCCACTCCCGGTGTGTCGGAGATTCCAGGGCAATGGAAAGTGACTGCAGGGCATTGGCCTGAAAATACTTGTCGCCACGACGTCGTGCCAAAGACAACACATGTGTAAGGTAGTCAAACTCCTTTATAGCCACCAGAATGCTGTCGCCCTCCAGCAATCCCCCGTCACCAAGCATGTACATGTAGTTGCACCATTGAGCAGTGTCCTTGGGCAACTGCATGTAAGAATCCATGAGATGGATTTCCGTCCTCGATGCAGCGATCTGCTGCGTATAGAAATAATATGTGGAAGCAATAATGTGCATTTCCGTCCGGGCATACAATACACGCTCCTTATGATGGTCGGACAGAAGTTCCAGTTCCTCGTCTATCCGCATCAGCCTCCTCTCGGCATTGTGCCATGCGCGATAGAACATTCTCAATTCACCTGTACGCTGCGATATCTTCATCCGCATGACATCGGCACAAAGCAGCTCCACCTGGTTGCTGGTCACCGAGTCCACACGGTTCAATTCCTCCATGGCGCGGGAGAATAGCATCTGCTGATACCATACAAAAGCCCTGTGGTTCATGGCCTCGGCTATGCCATCCGGATAGTCACTGCTAAGCGCATAGGCCAGATCGGCATAATGCAGAGACTGGTCCACATCCACGTAACGCAGAGCATATGCCCGACGGTTAAAATCGTCGGGCAGTGCCGTGTCCCGCTGCGTGCATGCAGCGAACAGCAATGTCGTGAATATGACGAGTACGCAGTTTCTCCACATTGTTTTACCCTATATGTCAATTGCCGAAATGCTTGTCCAAGCGCGATTTTTCTTTCTTCATGCCAGAGACAGGCTCAACAGATATACCATCTCCCTGCTCTGCCTTTTGGGCATCCAGATGCTTTGCCAACAGGGCATCTATCTCCTCGAACTTGCTACCCATGTTCAGGTTCAGGTAAATGCGATACAAAGGATTGCCCCATCGCTCCACATCCTCAGGCGAAAGCTCGCGCACACGCTCCATAGGCTCCAGTGCCCTACGGTAGAGTACCTTCCTCCTGGACGCAGACTTCTCGTTCAATGTCATGTTGAGTAGCGAGATACCCTTATTGTAAAGGGCATCCACATTGTCCGGCTCCCGGCTGAGACATTCGTCACTCATCTTTATGCACCTCTCATACTCACCGCCGTTCAAAGCGAACATACTCAGCGCGAACCAGTACATGGCACGGTCACCATCATTGTGGAGCAAGGAGTCGGTAAGTTCCAGTCCACGCTCCGAACTGCCATGGCGCATATAATAATCCATCAGATTGAGGAAGAAATAATTATACCCGGGATAACGTCTCACTCCATCCTCCAGAATGCCAAGCCACTGCAAGCTGTCGCCCAGATTGACGCAAGAACGGGCCTTATATTCCGACAAGGCAGGTCGCTCCTTCTCGGGCATCAGTTCTATGGCCGTATCCACATGACGCATCACGTGACGTGGATTGTTATCATTCATACCACAAACAGTAGCCCAATAGGCCACACGCCCCACCACGCTATCCATATCGGTGGTACGGGTCCTCAGGAACATGTCGAAGAACGGATAAGCGTCACCCCACTTTGAAGAGCGCAGATGATATTTGCCTCCGCCCAGCAGATTGCACCTGTGCAATGCACGAAGTTTACGATTTTTATCACGGAACCTGTCCTTCTCGTCTATGGAGTCGCTACGGAGAGTGTAGTCATATATACTAAGCACCGTGCGGTACAGGCGAACGGTGTCAATGTTATTTTTCAGGTAGGCATTCATGTTCAGGCCATCGTTCATGCTCTGTTCCAACAGGGCACACGTATGGTATCCCTCGGCCTTGATTTCGTCTGTGGTGGTGGGTAGCGCCATGCTGTCCAGCAGGATACGTTCGATATTCTCCTGTCCCGAGCCGGACTTGATGGCAGCACGCGCTTCCTTCAATCTCTTGTTCACAGTCATCTTCTTCTGAGCCATGACGTAAGGAGACGAAAGCAGTATAGATATTAGTATCAACAGTATTCGCTTCATCCTTGATTGAGCAACAGTGTCGAAATATACGTGGTATGGGCCGCACAGCAGCATTGCAGCGCGTCCGATACACCTTATTATATTATATATACATATCAACCATCGTGCATCGCAGGCATCAACGCCTGCGACGCACGATGTATCTCACACGCCGGAAGATTACTTGAGGTAGGCTTCCATCTCGGCAGCTTTATCCTTCTCGCCGATGTTATTGTAGATTATCTTCAAAGGGTCGGCCCACTTGGTGGCATCGGCATTGGTATCCAGTTCACGATAGCGCTCGAAATATGGAGCGGCCTTAGAGAACAATGCCTTAACCTCTGCTTCAGCAGCATTGATGGCAGCCTGAGACTTCATCTGCTTGCCACTGATGGCACGTGCCTTCTCCAATGCATGCTGGTACTGGCAGTAGCCACAATTGTAGACACCATCAGCGTAGTTGGGGTCTATCTCCACTGACTTCTGGAAATACTTGAGAGCATCTTCAAACTGGTTCTTGGAATAGTAAGCAAAGCCACGGCAGTAGTTGGCCATACGGCTGTCGGGATACTTCTCCACCATCTCAACGGTGTATGCATCCATGGCATCCTTGTCATGCTTCTCAAAGTGTGACATCAACTGCTGCATCGCTATTTCGCCAAGCTCGCCATTAGGATCAGACGCTATCATGTCCTTCAAGGCAGCCATCCACTCTTCCGTCTTGCCCTGATCCTTCAAGAGCTGGGCCTTGGCGCGCAACACAAAGCTATGACTCTCCTTGTTGTCGAAGAGCAATGCCTGCTCATAATACTTGTCCATCAGCTCGACATTCTTGTCGTTAAAGGCGGTATAGAATATATTGAAGGCAAACTGTTCAGCAGGATACTCGGGGTTCTTCACCAACTCGTTGTCTGCAATCTCGGGATACTTGTTGGGGAAGTCTATATATGCATCCAATGCCTTTTGGGCGCCATCCAGGTCCTTAGCCTCAATGCAGAACTGACAGAGATATGCATAATATGCATGCGTCTTGGGGAATTTCAACCTCACGGACTGTATGATGACATTCTGCATCTGATCATCAGCCTTGCCGTAAGCTATCTGTCCGTGGCAAGCGTCTGTAAGGGCAAAAACGGCCTTACCCATAGCAGCACGGTCAAAAGGTTCCTTTTTGGAAGCTTTCACCAGCTCTTCATTGAGCACAACTGTAGCCATGTTGTCCAACGCCTGGTAAGCCTCAAACTTCTTACTGTCCTTGATGTACCCGGTACCCATTGCCGTCATGATATGGTCTATGCCCTGGAGCGAGAGAGTCTGTATCTTGGTCTCGTTCTCGGCAATCACCTTCTTGTTGGCAGCATCACCGTTTTGCTGCTCCATCTGGATAGCCTGCTGGCACATCTGCACCTGCTGAGCGCAGTCCATACCGTCGGACAGTTCCTTGTTTGCAGCCTTCGTTGCCTCCTTCAAAGCGGCCTTGGCGGCCTTGGCAGCTTCCTTGTCTGCCGGAGTCTGTGCTATTGCGCTGCCGGACAGCAGGGCAATGGCAAGAGCGAAAATAACCTTCTTCATAACTTTTCTTTGTTTGTTAAGTGGTTGGTAATATCATGTATCTCTAATGCATGTGTGACATTATTCCTGCGGAGAGGTGCCGCCGGTTTTCTCTGCGGGTGCGGCATCAGTATCTGCCGGCATCTGCTGAACGTCGACGGCAAGGTCGGCAGAGTCCTCTTCTTCCTCGTCGGAACGCGGCACCACACACACGTGGGCTATGCTGTCGCCGCGCTTCTTCAGTTCTATCACCTTGGTGCCTTGTGTAGCACGGTTCTTGGTCTCCTTGATGTCCTCCACGTGGAGACGTATCACTGTGCCCGACTTGTTTATGATCATCAGATCGTCCTCCTCGGTCACCACTTGCAGCGCAATGAGCTTGCTGTCGTCGGCAAGGTTCATGGCCTTGACACCCTTAGCATGACGGTTGGTCTTGCGGTAAGCCTCCACGGATGTGTACTTACCCCATCCCTTGTCGCTCATTACCATGATACTCTCGGCCTCGGGATTGTTGATGACAGCCATGCCGATCACCTCATCCTCGCCATCTTCATCCAGAATGATACTCTGCACACCGGTGCTCACGCGACCCATGGTGCGGACATCGGACTCGCTGAAGCGCACGGCACGGCCGTTGCGGTTGGCCACTATAATTTCATCGGTTCCGTTGGTCAGGTTCACGGCTATCACCTCGTCCTCCTCGCGTATGTTGATGGCATTGACGCCGTTGGTGCGCGGACGGCTATATTCAGTCAGACAGGTCTTCTTCACGATGCCCTCCTTGGTGGCAAACACGACGTAATGCGACTTGCAGAAGTCCGGATCCTGCAGCTTGCGTATGAGCAGGCAAGCCTGGACCTTGTCTCCCGGCTCTATCTGCAGCAGGTTCTGTATGGCACGCCCCTTGTTCTGCTTGCTTCCCTCCGGAATGTCGTACACGCGCAACCAGTAACAACGGCCACAACTCGTGAAGAACATCATGGTGTTGTGCATGGTGCCTGTATAGATGTGCTCTATGAAGTCGTTGTCGCGTGTGGCAGATCCTTTGGAACCTATGCCGCCACGTCCCTGGGCCCGGAACTCTGCCAGGGGGGTACGCTTGATGTAACCCGAGTGACTGATGGTTATCACCACCTCGTCATCGGCATAGAAATCCTCGGCATTGAACTCCTCGGTGCTGGGCATGATGCACGTCTTGCGCTCGTCGGCATACTTCTCCTTCACCTCCACCAGCTCATCCTTGATCACCTGGCGGCACAGATTGTCATCGGTCAGTATCCGGTTATAATAGGCTATCTTCTCCAGCAGATCGTCGTACTCGTTGTGCAGATCCTCCTGACGCAGACCCGTAAGCTGACTCAGTCGCATGTCCACAATGGCCTTGGATTGCAACTCATCCAAAGAGAATCGCACCTCCAGGTTGCGCTGTGCTTCCTGCGGCGTCTTGCTGGCACGTATGATGTGTACAACCTCGTCTATATTGTCGCTGGCTATGATCAGGCCCTCCAGGATGTGGGCACGTTCCTCGGCCTTGCGCAGGTCATACTGTGTACGGCGGATGACCACCTCGTGACGATGCTCCACGAAATTGCTGATGCAATCCCTCAAGGTCAGCAGACGCGGGCGTCCTTTCACCAAAGCTATGGCATTGACACTGAAGCTGACCTGAAGCGGTGTCATCTTGAACAACTTGTTCAGCACCACGCGGGCATTGGCATCACGCTTTACATCCACCACTATACGCATGCCCTCGCGATCGCTCTCGTCATTCACGTTGCTGATGCCGTCCAGTTTGCCTTCCTTCATCAGATCGGCAATGTATTCTATCAACTGTGCCTTGTTCACGCCGTAGGGTATCTCGGTCACAACAATTTTATCGTGCAGATCATGAGCCTCTATGTCCGCCTTGGCACGCATGATGATGCGACCACGACCGGTCTCATACGCATCCTTGATGCCCTGCACACCCATGATGTAGGCCCCTGTGGGGAAGTCCGGACCCTTGACATACTGCATCAGCCCATCACTATCAAGCTCTGGGTCGTCGATGTATGCCACACAGGCGTCTATCACCTCACCCAGGTTATGCGTAGGGATATTGGTAGCCATACCCACGGCTATGCCGGTGGCTCCGTTTACCAGCAGGTTGGGTATGCGCGTAGGCATTACGGTAGGTTCCTGAAGCGATCCGTCGAAATTGTCCACCATGTCCACGGTCTCCTTCTCCAAGTCCTCCATCATGGCCTCGCCCATCATACCAAGACGCGCCTCGGTGTAACGCATGGCAGCCGCACTGTCGCCGTCCACCGAACCGAAGTTACCCTGACCGTCAATCAATGTATAACGCATGTTCCACTCCTGGGCCATGCGAACGAGTGCGCCGTAGACCGAACTGTCGCCATGCGGATGGTACTTACCCAGCACCTCACCCACAATACGTGCACACTTCTTGTAGGGCTTGTTGTGTGTGTTACCCAAGCCTTCCATGCCGTAGAGTATGCGGCGATGCACCGGCTTGAAGCCATCACGGACATCGGGCAACGCACGAGCCACTATGACGCTCATAGAGTAGTCAATGTAGCTCTTCCTCATCTCGGACTCAATGTCCACCTTGATGATTCTTTCCTGATCTTCCATTTATAAAACTTTAGTGTTGTATCTCGTCTTTCGTGGCCTTATGGCCTATTTCCGTACAAATTTAGCCATTTTTGGCGAGTTACACAAGAAAAGGAACGAAAATGATGCTTACTTGACGGCTTTTCGCAACAAGTCCAAACGGCCAGAGGCAAAAGGAATAGCCCCACGGAATGCAGTCTCGGCAAAAGAAACCCGTGAGGAAAAAGACAGCAGACCGAATGACTCTGCACGGCGCCCTACGGCAAAGTGCCCCGATTACCGTGGAGCGCAGCCCGAATAAACCGGTTGTCACGAACAGACAAACCGGTTGTTGCAGACGGATAAACCGGTTGTTGCAGGCCGATGAATACGTTCTCGTCAGGCCGTTGCCACGAGAGAACATCCACAACCACGCAAGGACAGGCACACGAAGCGGCGAAAAGGACAACAGGATGCCTCAGCAATACCTGTCCAGTTCCTCGGCAGTGTCTATCACGGCCAAAGGATGAAAGCTCTCCAATTCCGTCCTCGGGCGAAATCCCCATGCAACGGCCACGGCATCCACCCCGGCATTGATGGCTGTCTGCATATCCACGTCCGAATCGCCCACGTACAGTGTATCGGCCCTGTCCACACACACGGCATCCAGTATCTCCCCCACCACCATTGGATGGGGCTTGGTGGGAATGCCTTCGCGCTGTCCGCACACTTTGGCAAAGCGTACATGAGGGAAATAGTGCGCCACCAGCTTTTCCGTGGCTGCCTGATACTTGTTGGAAGCCACAGCCAACAGCAGTCCCCGACCTTGCAGGCGCAACAGCATATCCGCAACACCGGAATACGGCTTGCTCAGGTCGGCATTGTGCTCATTGTAGTATGCCAGAAACTCCTCCCGCAATCGTACAAGTTGCGCATGCGAATGCTCTGAGACCGGCAGTGAGCGCTCCAGCAGCTTGCCTATTCCGTTACCCACAAAGGAGCGCACCTCGTCCACCGTGTGGGTGGGATAACCACATTGCTCCAAAGCATGGTTGACGGCAGCCGACAGGTCGGCTATGGTATTGATCAACGTACCGTCCAGGTCAAAGATGACAAGTCTCTTCATAATGTTTCATGCTTGTATGTTACTGCCGTTGAAGTCTATGCCCATGGGAGCCTGGAACACACGCAAGCCAAAGACGGGCAACATGGCAAAGACGTGCTCAAAAATCTCCGCCTGCAGGTGCTCATATGGTACCCATGAAGTGCCGTCGAAGAAGAAGTACAATTCCAGCGGCAGGCCCTGAACCGTGGGCTGCAACTGACGAACCATGACGGTAAGCCTCTTGTTGACCCTGGGATGATTGCGCAGGTAATTCTCCAGATAGTTGCGGAACACATGCAGGTTCACCACAATATGATCCTCGCGTTCTATGTTGTCCAGCCACCCCTTCTCCTTGAACTCGCGTTGCTTGTCCTTGGTCACGAAACTGATGGTGCGCATGTCTATGTATATGGACCGTTTCACCCTGCGTCCTCCGCTCTCCTCCATGCCGCGCCAGTTCTGAAAGGAGTCGCTGACCAGAGCATAGGGAGGTATGGTGGTGATGGTCATATCCCAGTTCTGCACCTTCACAGTGGTCAGGGTCACTTCCTTCACAGAACCGTCGGCCCCGTACTTGGGCATGGAAATCCAGTCTCCGGGGCGCAACATGTCGTTGGCCGACAACTGCACACCCGCTACCAGCCCCATGATCATATCCTTGAACACCAGCATCAGCACAGCGGCCGATGCGCCCAGGGCCGTCAGTATATAGCCGGGGTTCCTGTCTATGAGGATGCTGACGATGATGATTATCGTGACACATATCACAACTATCTTCAGCATCTGGTACACACCCTTCAGAGGATGGTTCTTCAGCTTGTCGTTATTGTTGGAAAGCACGTACAGGGAACTGAGCAGCGTGCACAGCAACTTGGCCACGATCACCAGCATGTATATGAGGTTTACCTTGAGCAAGAAGTCGAGCATCTGCGTTTCGGGTGCAAACGCCATCGGCAGGAACACGGCGATGATGACGGGAGCGAAAAGGCGCGAGCAATCGGTGAGCAGAGTCTCGTTCAGCAATATGTCGTCCCACTTGGTAGCGGTCTCGCGGGTCAGCTTCCCCACCAGCGGAATAAAGACGCGCCTGCACAGCAGGTTCACCACATATATAGCCAAGGCAATGCCCGTCACCACAGCCAGCCAATAGCCCCACTCCACCAAGCGAGAAGGTATGCCCCAGCTCAACAGCCATCCTGTCACTCTCTCATCCATAATCTATCGTTTTATAATCAGTTTGCTTAAAGGGCGGAGCGCCATCCGCCAATGTTCCAGTCCCCCCACCACAGTACGGTCTACAGTATGCCACGGATGCCCTTGAGCCACCATCCCAAGCGACGCTTGGAGCGCGGATATATCTCCGCCCAGTTGTCTTCGGTCAACAACACGCTGCTACGGCGGTGCTCCTCAAAATAATTGTTGAGTTCGCGGCAATGTTCCGGTGAGAAATAGTAGGCGTTCACCTCGTAGTCGAAGCTTAGTGAACGTGCGTCCAGATTGGCCGTACCGATGGTGCAAAGCGAGTCGTCCACCACCATCACCTTGTCGTGATGGAAACATTGTTCGCAAAGCCATACCTTGGCACCACGCTTGGCCAACTGGCGTATCTCGCGCGCCGTGCTGACCTCACTCACCAGATTATCGCCTCTGCGGCCAAGAAGTATCTCTACCTCCACGC
>DBLZ01000026.1 GCA_002297545.1 Prevotellaceae bacterium UBA711
AAGTTGGACTCACTGCTTTATGGTTTAGCGGACAGTAATAATTTTTTTAAGTGACTAACATGCAGACTCGAAAGCACAGAAAATCAGTCATAGAATCTACGGCAATAAGGCTTACTTGAAGAGATAATGATATCTGTAACGACTTACATCAAAAGCATACAAGCACAGCAAAGTTCGAACTAATACATTATTAACATACCTCAAGCATTACATATCTATTCCATTGCGGTCCATCATATATCATGGTAGGAAAGCATTCATTTAAACCTCGGTGGAATTGGGACATAATCCCCAAAGGTCACTAACCACTAAGATTTGGGACACGCAGCATTCCGCATCATTGTCCCAAATGACATGCCAAACCAGATACAGATCCCTATGACAGACAATATGGGCAACTCTGCCAAGCTGTATCTATAAATTGCTCTAACAACACATCAGAACTCTATGCTGTAATATGACTTACAGCCCCCCTCAACGACCAGCATACATACTTTCATAGTACTTTTCATACTCGCCGGAAGTGATATTATTGAGCCATTCCTCGTTGTCCAAGTACCAGCGGACAGTGCGTTCGATGCCCTCCTCAAACTGAAGGCTGGGTTCCCAGCCCAGTTCGCGCTGTAGTTTGCTGCTGTCTATGGCGTAGCGCGCATCGTGACCAAGACGGTCGGTAACATAGGAAATAAGGTCAAGGTCAGCACCCTCGGAACGACCAAGCAGACGGTCTACGACGCGAACAACCATATGGATGATATCTATATTCTTCCATTCGTTGAAGCCGCCGATGTTGTATGTCTCGGCCGGGGTTCCACGATGGAATATCAAGTCTATGGCACGGGCATGATCTTCAACATAGAGCCAGTCGCGAACATTTTCTCCCCGACCATAGACTGGCAGAGGGCGACGGTGACGGATATTATTGATAAATAAAGGTATCAACTTCTCCGGAAACTGATAGGGGCCGTAGTTATTGGAACAATTTGTAACAACCGTGGGCATGCCGTAGGTGTCGTGAAAGGCACGAACGAAATGGTCACTGGACGCCTTGGAGGCACTATATGGAGAGTGCGGATTGTACTTGGTGGCCTCAGTAAAGAATTCGGTGCCATAGGCCATGTGATGCTGCGTGGAAGAGGCAGTAGTGGTAAACGGAGGCTGCACTCCTTCGGGGCAATTCATAGTCAGAGCTCCATACACCTCGTCTGTGGAAATGTGATAAAACATCTTGCCCTCATAGCGCTCT
The DNA here is from genome assembly GCA_002297545.1 of Prevotellaceae bacterium UBA711. GTDB lineage: Bacteria > Bacteroidota > Bacteroidia > Bacteroidales > Bacteroidaceae > Physcousia. Next base: position 1,247 of record DBLZ01000026.1, read on the forward strand.
GGCAAAGATTCCCAATACAGTTTGGCAGCCTGCAGAAGACTGAGCGTACCCATGACATTGGTGCGGGCAAAAGTGAACGGATCCTTGATGCTACGATCCACGTGACTTTCGGCAGCCAAATGGATGATACCGTCAACGTGTTCGCGTTGCATCAGGGCATGGAAAGCATCGAAATCACAGATGTCCATACGAACAAATGAATAATTTGGACGCAGCTCCACGTCCTTCAGATTAGCCAGATTGCCGGCATAAGTCAGCTTGTCAAGATTGATGATATGATAGTCGGGGTACTTGTTGACAAACAAGCGCACGACATGGCTGCCTATAAAACCGGCTCCGCCGGTGATGACTATGCTTCTCTTCATGATGGAATAACTATGGTAGTGTATGACATATAATCATATAGCCCAGGGCATCACTTCGCTTTGCCACGGGCTATATGATTACCGTGCATCCTGCGCGTTGAAGGTAAAGGGACTGGCAAAATCCTTGAACAGCATGTGTCTGGTATCCTTTTCCGATAGTATGGCTCGATCCTCTGGTATGCCCCAATCTATACCCAGGCTGTGGTCAAGGATACTTATACCATCGTCTGCCTCGGGGTGATAGAACTGGTCGCACTTATACTGAAAAACGGCCGTCTCGCTCAGCACCGCAAAGCCATGTGCCAAGCCCCTGGATATAAAGAACTGACGATGATTCTCCGCCGTCAGTTCAACGGCAACATGCTGTCCGTATGTAGGTGACCCGAGACGAATGTCCACGGCCACATCCAGGACACGGCCGCAGACACAGCGCACCAACTTGCTCTGTGCAAAAGGTGGACGCTGAAAATGCAGACCGCGCATCACACCGTAGGTACTCATACTCTCGTTATCCTGTACGAAATCCACATGACCTACCTTCTCGTCAAACTCCTTTTGAGAAAATGACTCGAAGAAATAGCCGCGCGCATCACGGAATATCCTCGGCTCCAGGATCAAGACTCCTTCTATGCCGGTCTCAATTACCTCCATTTACGTATGCCAGTATTTGCTCTGCATGTATCTTGGTTTTTATCTCCTTGGGAGTAAAAATCTTCTCTATCACGCCATCCTCGTTGACTAGATATGTGGTGCGCAATATGCCTATGGTGTGACGGCCGCAAGCCACCTTCTCGCCCCAGCAGCCTAACTGTTGCAACAGCGTGGTGTCAGTGTCTGCTATCAGAGGGAATTCCAGACCGTTGGCCTCGGCAAACTTCTTCTGCAAGGTTTCCTTGTCCTTGCTGACGCCAATGATGGCATAGCCTGCGGCCTCCAGTTCCTGCTTGTGAGCCTGCAGCGAACATGCCTCAGCAGTACAACCGGAAGTATTGGCCTTAGGGTAAGAATAGAGTACCATCTTGCGACCACGGTAGTCCTCGGCCTTGATTTCATTGCCGTCCTGGTCACGACCCAATATCTCGGGTATCTTGTCTCCTACGTTCATAACATCTATGTCTATTATAATATATTACAATGTATATGCCACGTCCAAAAAAGCCGTCCACCGAAGACCGTCTATGTGTAGGACGAAGTCCGGCGGACGGCAGTATGCGTCTGGCCATGCTTACTTCAGCACGCCCATCTCTTTGCCAATTTTAGTGAAAGCTGCGATACATTTGTCCAGGTGCTCACGCTCGTGTCCGGCAGAAACCTGCACGCGGATACGTGCCTGATCCTTGGGAACCACGGGATAGTAGAAACCTGTAACATAGATACCCTCATCCTGCAGACGTGCGGCAAAGTCCTGGCTCAGCTTGGCATCATAGAGCATTACGGCGCAAATGGCACTCTGTGTGGGCTTGATGTCAAAGCCGGCAGCTATCATCTTATCGCGGAAATAGTTGACGTTCTCCACCAGTTTGTCATGTATAGCGTTGCTCTCTTTCAGCATACGGAACATCTCTATGCCCGCACCAACCAATGACGGAGCCAAAGAGTTGGAGAAGAGGTAGGGACGGCTACGCTGACGCAGGAGGTCTATGATTTCCTTACGGCCTGTAGTGAAACCACCCATGGCACCACCGAAGCTCTTGCCAAGTGTACCTGTGTAAATGTCCACACGTCCATAGGTATTGAAGAATTCACTCACGCCGTGACCCGTAGCACCTACCACACCGGCAGAGTGACTTTCGTCCACCATCACCAGAGCATCATACTTCTCCGCCAGGTCACAAATCTTGTCCATAGGAGCCACGTTGCCGTCCATAGAGAACACGCCATCGGTAACGATGATGCGGAAACGCTGTGCCTGTGCCTCCTGAAGACACTTCTCCAACTCCTCCATATTGGCGTTGGCATAGCGATAGCGCTTGGCTTTGCACAGACGCACCCCATCAATAATGGAAGCGTGGTTCAAGGCATCGGATATGATGGCATCCTCCTCGGTCAGCAGGGGTTCGAAGACACCGCCGTTGGCATCGAAGCAAGCAGCATAAAGGATGGTATCTTCGGTCTTGAAATACTCGCTGATTTCAGCTTCCAGCACCTTATGGATGTCTGCGGTACCGCAGATAAAGCGCACACTGGACATACCGAAACCACGACTGTCCAAAGATTTCTTGGCTGCTTCGATCAGGCGAGGATTGTTGGACAAGCCCAGGTAGTTGTTGGCACAGAAGTTCAGCACTTCCTTTCCACCCACCTGAATGGCTGCCTGCTGAGGGCTTTCGATGAGACGCTCGTTCTTGTAAAGTCCTGCTTCCTTAATCTCGGCCAAAGTTTGGCAGAGATGCTCTTTCATTTTTCCGTACATAGTATACTCTATATTAGTAATGTTATTATGACTGCCTTAGCCCGCCTCCCGCATGCCAATGGCACGGTTCGTCCGGGAATACGTCCCAAAGTTACACATTTTTGTCCACTTGACAAAAGATTAGGCATGGTTATTTAAGCAAAAACATTTCCGACAAGTCGTAACCAGCCATGTCAAGTGCACATGCCTGCCTGTATTATGCCCCGGATATCAGGGTGTGAACTGCCTTAGAAAGACACCACGCCCACATCGCTGCCCGCCCCCACCGTATCCCTTTTCACAAGTCGCCGTCATCCACACAAATATAAGAGGGAATGTGTTTTTTGTCAAAAAATGCTAACACTCGCACCAAAGTATTTACAAAAGCAAAAGCACATTTGGACAATATAGCAAATAGGCATACATTTGACATGGAAAAGGTGAGTAAATGCGCCATCTACAGTACAGGCACGGGGCGCAAGCGAATACCCCACCTAATTATATACGCCTCTACAAAAGCGGCGATACACCGATAATACACATAACAACTAAAACTTGACACCACACCATGAAAAAGACATTATTTTTCACCCTTGTTATCATCTTCTCAGCCCTCGCCACACAGGCCGTTAGGGCGCAAAACCGCAATAGTCTGCCCGATAACGCCAAGGAATACATCTCACGTCACTTCCAAAGCAGCACCATCAACCATTACGAAAAGGAGGCCGAACTCTTGGATATGGAGCACAAGGTGTACATCAACCACAACGGCGCATCCTTCCGCTTGGAGTTCGACAAATACGGGAACATAACCGAAATAAGTTCCCTCGACAACCGAACTCCGCTACCACAATCCGTGTTGCCAGTAAAGATCACCCAACATGTCCGGCAGACGTATCCCAACGCCAACATCGTGGAATGGGAAAAGAAACGCAGCACACAGGCAATAGAGTTGGACAACGGCGTGGAACTGATTTACAACCGCCGGGGAGATTTCTTGCGAGTGGATGACTGATGTTACCTTTGTCGCACTTAGGCTCAGTACTCAGTCCCGACGGAATATATCGCGCGTGTAGACCTTTTCTTTCACGTCATCCAGAACGGAATCATAACGGTTGGCTATGATGGCACGGCTCATGGCCTTGAAGCGGCCAAGATCGTTCACCACCTGAGACCCGAAGAACATGGCGCCGTCCTCCAAAGTAGGTTCAAATATGATGACCTGCGCGCCCTTGGCCTTGATACGCTTCATGATCCCCTGAATGGCACTCTGTCGGAAGTTGTCTGAGTTGCTCTTCATCGTCAGGCGATAAATGCCTATTACAGGGGCCTCCATGGCCTCTCCCGAGGCAGAGTGGACATACTGATTGTTAGCGCTATAGCCATACCACCCGGCACGGCGGAGTACGGCATCGGCAATATAGTCCTTTCGTGTACGATTGCTCTCCACGATGGCCGTCATCATCTGCTGCGGCACATTCTGATAGTTGGCCAGCAGTTGTTTGGTATCCTTGGGCAGACAATAGCCGCCGTAGCCGAAACTCGGATTATTGTAATGGGTGCCGATACGTGGGTCAAGGCCGATGCCCTGTATTATGGCGGCAGAATCCAGTCCCTTCATCTCCGCATAAGTATCCAACTCATTGAAGTAGCTGACACGCAGAGCCAGGTAAGTGTTGGCAAACAGTTTCACGGCCTCGGCCTCCTTGGTGCCCATGAACAGACAGTCAATGTTCTCCTTAATGGCTCCCTGCTGCAACAGGCGACCAAAAGTGCGGGCAGCATCCTCCAGATCGGGAGCGGCAATGTCTCTGATGGCGTCGTTCATCATACTATCCTCTTCGGAGGCATCTATTGTACGCGGATAGCCCACGATTATGCGCGAAGGATATAGGTTGTCGTACAAAGCCTTACTCTCGCGGAGGAACTCGGGCGAGAAGAGCAACCTCAACTTGCGGTCGGTCCAACCACGCTGAGCAAAGACGTCAGCATACTTGGCATAAAGCGAACGTGTATAGCCCACAGGTATGGTGGACTTGATCACCATGGTTGCCTGAGGATTCACTTCCAGCACCAGGTCTATCACGTCTTCTATGTGGTGCGTGTCAAAGAAGTTCTTGACCGGGTCATAATTGGTAGGCACTGCTATCACCACATAGTCGGCATCGGCGTATGCCGCGGCGCCATCCAGCGTAGCCGTCAGGTCCAGTTGCTTCTCGGCAAAGTACTTTTCTATGTATTCGTCCTGAATGGGCGAAACGCGACGGTTAATTTTATCCACCTTCTCCGGCAGAACGTCCACAGACAACACACTATGGTGCTGCGACAGCAACGTGGCTATGCTCAAGCCTACATAGCCTGTACCGGCCACGGCTATCTTCAACTCATCAAATTCTCTCATGTATTCTTGCCATTTGGTCAGGGCGTCATCGGCGTGTGCCCTTCAGTTCGTCTATCACCTTCAGCAGGTATTGCCCGTACTGGTTCTTCAGCATTGGTTCGGCCAGTTTGCGCATGCGTTCCTCCGTAATCCAACCCTGGCGATAAGCTATGCCCTCGAGACAGCCTATCTTCAGGCCCTGACGCTTCTCCAGCACTTCTATATATGTAGATGCCTCGCTCAGCGAGTCGTGTGTACCGGTATCCAGCCATGCAAAGCCGCGAGCCATGGTCTGCACCTTCAGTTCGCCCTGCTGCAGAAAATGCTGGTTTACGGTGGTTATCTCGTACTCTCCCCGTGCCGAGGGCTTTATATTCTTGGCCACTTCCACCACCTTGTTGGGATAGAAATAAAGTCCAACCACAGCATAATTGCTGCGCGGCCGCTCGGGTTTCTCCTCTATAGACAGGCAGTTACCCTTGTCATCGAACTCAGCCACACCATAACGTTCGGGATCATTGACCCAATAACCGAAGACCGTGGCCTTGCCTTCCTCTGTAACGGTGCTCACAGCCTCGCGAAGCATCCCCGTGAAGCCTGCGCCATGAAAGATATTATCACCCAGCACCAAACATACGCTATCGTCGCCTATAAAGTCCGCACCGATGGTAAACGCCTGTGCCAGACCGTCGGGCGAAGGCTGCTCGGCGTACGAGAACCGTACTCCGTAGTCCGACCCATCGCCCAGCAGGCGTTTGAAACCGGGCAGGTCAAAGGGCGTGGATATAATAAGTATCTCGCGTATGCCCGCCAGCATCAGCACGCTAATGGGATAATAGACCATCGGCTTGTCGTAGATGGGCATCAATTGTTTGGATATGCCTTTTGTGATAGGGTACAAGCGTGTTCCTGAGCCGCCTGCCAGCACAATACCTTTCATATTGATGTGGAGTTAGGTGTTTTGTCCTGTAAAGGTAGTGATTTGTATTGACATTGGCAAACTAATGGTGCATTTTATCTCTACTGACATACTATTTAGCATGCCACGACACGCCAAAAAGGCCCCACATGAGACTGAGACATGTCATTTAGCCTGCCACAACAGTTCCTTTACACGTCGTTCCACCACCGACGGCTTCACTCCGAATTTGGGGGCCGACAGCAGGCCACAGGGAGCAGACGAGGCATAGCGCTCTATGTGTATATCAGGCCTCAGTCTACGCACGAAATCGGCCACCAGGCGAGTGTACGAATCCAAGGTAAAATGCAGGAAGTCCTCGGGACATTGCTCCCACTCCACGGCCATGCGGGTACCGCGAAGTATCTGCAGCTGGTGCAATTTCAGGGACGACACGGGCAGGGTGTTGATGATATCGGCCTCACGCAGGATGTCATCGCAACTTTCTCCGGGCAGTCCAAGCATCAGGTGTACGGTCACGGGGATGTCATATCTGTGACACAGGCGGATGGTCTCAACGGAACAGGCAGACGTATGTCCGCGGTTTACGCGCTCCAAAGTGCTGTCGTAGAAAGATTCGCATCCCAGCTCCAGCGTCACGGAATAACCGCGCCGGCGTATGGAATTAAACAAATCCAGGACTTCCGGGTCTATGCAATCCGGCCTTGTCGCCACCACCAAACCAACCACATCAGACACGGCCAAGGCCTCATCATACCTGCGCCGCAGTTCCTCCGGCGGAGCATACGTAGAGGTGTAGGCCTGGAAATAGGCCAGGTACTTCATATCGGGATACTTTCCACGGAAAAACTCCTTGCCGACTTCCATCTGCCGGGATATGGAACTATGCTGACGGCAATACTGCGGATTGAAAGACTCACACAGACAGAAAGTACATCCGCCCCTGGCCACACGCCCGTCGCGATTGGGACAGGTGAATCCGCCGTCCAGCATAATCTTCTGCAGCTTCATAAGCAAATGCCTTCTACGTGCTACTGCGCCACTGAAGCCGTGTCAAGTGATTGCAAATCATCTGACACCTGCCGCCCCTCGCCATACGTAGCAGGCGTTCCCCCATCGTCCGCAGCCGATGCCGGCACGGACACGGGCCTGACGGCAGCCTGCCCCTTGGCCGTATCCCCTTCATGTGACGACAGGCTATCCATCGCCTCGGCATCTTTCTTGGGACGTTTTTTATAAAACGACGTGCTGGGATTGTCGGTGCTGCCCTCGGGCATCGTCAGGAAGAACTCATATGCACGATAACGGCCGCCGCAGGCCTGGAATATATTGTTGGCAAAGAGTATGTCGGTTATCTTGTTGTCCTGCACATACTGCTTCATGTTATGCGTAAAGTAGCGGCCGTCCACCACATGTATCTCCTCAAAGGAATAGAAGAGATACCCTGGCAGGGCATTGCCATAACTATCCTTGAGGATGACCAGACGACGCCCGTTGCCCACGCCGGTACGCACCTGTGTCAGCTTGGTATCGCCGCCCATGAACGTGCTGTAGGCCATGGAACTGCCGTCCTTGAACCGTTTGAAGTAAGGCTCCTTGTGACTACGGCCTACGGACGTAATCTGGTAGTTCTCATCTATCGTGTAGTTCTGGAACGTGGTCTCGTACTCGGCCTTCAACGGCATGTAATAAATGAAGTCCTCGGGCGCATTCTTCACGGCAATGTCCTGCGAGTAACCGTACATCGTGCCCACAAAGCGGTGAACCGTGTCGGTACTGTAGTAGCCCTCCTCGTCCAGGTCATGGAAAGGCACATCGGCCACCTCGGCGAACTTGCGGGCTGCATAGTACGCCCCGAGGGGCGACCAATGATGGTCCGTGCGGAGGTAGATGTCCTCGCCGGCATGCTCACCCAGCACCGTGTATATATCCACGGCCTGCACGGCAGAGTCCAGGTTGTTATAGATATTGCGTATGGTGGCCGACTGGTCGCGACTCATCTTGCTAACCTTCTCCGGCATATAGAATGCCGCCGCCGATGGCACCACCATGCAGTACACATTTACGTCGGGGAACGCCTGCTTGTAGCGGTTGCACGCCCTGGCATAGGATGTTCCTGCCTTGGCACTACCGCCGAAGCACATCAAGGCGCGGACGTTCTCACCCTTGCCTATTATCACTATGCCGGCATTGGCCACCTTGGCCTTTTCATTGGCTGTGAGACGGTTGACATACTCCTCGGGGTTGCGCTCGTCGCCGTCCGTTTCCTCTTTCTCAGGAATGTCAACCTCCACAAAGTCTTCCATGCCATCGGTGGAGGCATGAAAAGTGACATTGTCATCGTCCAGTTTCAACGTAGCCCAGTCCTTCACCATCATGGAGAATGTCATGAAGTCGTCGCGGAACGGCTGGGAGTCCGAGAACCACGCCCCCACCCCCTCGGCAAAGGCACCGCTCCACAGACTGTCGGACGAAAACACAGGAAAGGACAGCGGTTCACGTTTTTCCAGTTCGGAGTAGCGGGTACGTGGGAACGTATCGAACACGATGGCAAAGGTTGCAAACAGCACGGTCACCAGCGTCAGGTATATTTTGTCACGGTTCATTATTGCCTTGTATAATTATATGTATGATAGCATATCTCCGTCTACACCTCTATGCAGATCAGAACCTCGTATATATGAACGGGTTGCTGGTCTCACCTATGAGCAGGGCCACGCTCAGCACCATGATGGCGAGCGACAGGACGGTGCGTGTCAGGAAGACGGTATTCTGCGTAAACGCACTCTCCTCGCCCGCATAACGTGCCAAGCGATTGTAGCACCATTCCCTCACAGGCATACAAAAGAGTATGGCCACTATCCACAGCCAGAAATGGTCGGTGATGGCACTGATGCTCACATAGGAATGCAGTTCGTCCGCACCGCCGAAAGCCTTGACAAAGAACTGCCTCATTTGGCCGAAGTCGGTGAAGTAGAACAGCCCGCGCCCAAGCGTCACCATGCCCATGGCATAGATATGGAGCAGGGGGGACGGTATGTAGTCCATCACCTTGCGGTAGCGCGGACGTCCCTTGGCATCGGGTGTAGGCAGCGGTGCCCCTACCTTCTTCATGAGCGTGTATTTCTCGAACAGCAGTATCACGCCAAAGTACAGACCCCAGCATGCGAAGTTCCAGCTGGCTCCGTGCCAAAAACCGGTCAGAAACCATGTGGCCAAAATGTTGAACCACTGATGACGGCGGTTACCACCCAGTGGGATGTAGACATAGTCGCGGAAGAAGCTGCCCAAGGAGATGTGCCAACGATGCCAGAAGTCCGTGATGGAGTTGCAGCAATACGGGTGACGGAAGTTCTCGTTGAAGTGAAAGCCGAGACAGCGGCCTATACCTATGGCCATGTCGGAATATCCGGAGAAATCAAAGTACACCTGGAGCGAGTAGGCCACTATCCCTACCCACGCCCCGGTGGTGGTGCACCCGTCGAAACCGTGCACCAGGAACTGCTCGGCCACTATGCTCATCTGGTTGGCCACTATCACCTTCTTGCCCAGGCCATAGATGAAACGAAATACACCGTCGGCCATGTCGCGAAGGCTCACATTCCGTCGGTTTATCTCCTCGGCTATCGTGCCGTAGCGGACAATGGGGCCCGCAATGAGCTGCGGAAACATGCTTATGTACAGCAACAGGTCCATGTACCTGCGCTGGGCAGGACTCTCGCGCTTGTACACGTCAATCAGGTAGGATATGCTCTGGAATATGTAGAAGCTGATACCAATGGGCAGCGAGATCTTTGGGTCGGGCAGGCCAAGGCCAACCATATTAAGCGTGGCCACCGTGAGCGAGGCATACTTGAACACGCCCAGGGCCAGCACATTCACCACCACCCCGACATTCAGAGCCAGTTTACGGTGCATCGAGGTGGAGTCTATCACCCTCCCCACATGGAAGTTGACAAAGACCAAGGCAAGCATCAGGAATACATACACGGGTTCGCCCCACGCATAGAACAGCAACGAGAAGAAGACCAGTGAGATGTTGCGCAGCTTCGGGCTGGAATCCAACCATCTCTTGTCTGCCCACGTTGCCAGCATGTAGCACAGGAAGAAGCTCGGCAGAAATGCGAACAGGAAGAACAAATCAGAGAATACCATACCTACTGTCTCTAACGGCTATCTAAATACCTTATTATATGTACGTGCGCTGATGTCGGCTAACGGACGGCTGCATCGCCGTCCTCATCTCTTCTGTTCTCCGATATGTACAGAAGTTTGTCCCCGACCTTCAGTTCCATGCGACCGTTGGGAATGATAAATTCCTTGCCGCGCTTCACCAGCATCACCAGTGTACCCTTGGCAATGCCCATATCCATCAGGCGATTGCCACCCTCCAGCATATCCAGGGTCAGGGTGACCTCCGTCAACTGGCTGTCTATCTCATCGGGAATCTCTACGCCGAACTCGTTACTTTCATTCTCGCTGGGCAGGTCAAGGTGCAGCCATCGTGCCACGGATGCGATTGTCATTCCCTGGAACAGCAGCGACAGGAGCGTGATGAAGAACACAATGTTGAAGATGACCTGCGAGCCCGGTATGCCGGCCACCACGGGATAGGTGGCAAAGATTATGGGCACGGCGCCACGCAGTCCCACCCAGGAGACAAAGCACTTGGCCCGCCAGGTCATGCGGCGGAATGGCGCCAGGCAAATCATTACCGTCAACGGACGCGCCACCACTATCATGAACACGCCTATGAGCAGGGCACTGAGCGTCACGGCAAGCATCTCGTGGGGATTGACCAGCAGTCCCAGGGATGTGAACATTACTATCTGGAAGAACCACGTCAGGCCGTTCATGAAGGTGTTTATCTCCTTGCGGAAGACCAGCCGCTCGTTGCCTACCACCACACCAAGGATGTACACGGCCAGATAGCCGTTGCCCTGCATCAGATTGGTGATGGTGAAGGTCATGAACACCAGGCTGAGCAACAGTATGGGATACAACGAGCTATTGGAAAGGTTTATCCTGTTCAGCAGCCACACGGTCAGGCGTCCCAAGGCATAGCCGGCTATACTGCCGACAGAGAACTGCACCAGCAGGTCGCGGGCAAGCATGCCAAGGCTGAAATCGCTTCCTCCGGCCACCACCTGTATCAGGGCGATGGTCAGCATATAGGCCATGGGGTCGTTGCTACCGCTCTCCAGCTCCAGCATGGGCTTGAGGTTCTCCTTCAGATTCATGCCCCTGGACCTCAGCAGATTGAAGACCGAGGCCGAGTCGGTGGACGACATCGTGGCGGCCAGCAACATGCACGCCATTATGGACATGTTCAGGTGCATTTCGGGAAAAGACATCAGCAAGTATATGAAACCTCCGGTCAGGGCCGTAGTGAGGATCACACCCAGAGTGGACAGCACAATGCCCTGTGCCATGATGGGGCGTATCTCCTTCATTTTGGTATCCATGCCGCCGGTAAACAGGATGATGCTCAGCGCCAGCATGCCTATGAACTGCGCGTCCTGGGGACTGTTGAACTCCAGGCCGAGACCGTCCGTACCGAAACCCATGCCCACGAGCAAAAACAACAGCAACGTGGGTATGCCAAAACGGTAACCCGTCTTGCTTATCACTATGCTGCAAAATATCAGCACCGCGCCCACCAGTAATATGTTCTCGGCAGTAAAAACCATGTTCGAAGGGTGTTTTGTAAAGCTTAATCGGACGCAAAGGTACTATTTTTCCACCAATACACGTCCCATGCCACATACTTTTTATACCTTTGCGACGAAGATTGACACATAATCCCAAACTAACCCTCATACAAGCATGAACATAACATACATCATTGCCATGCAGGCCGAGGCCGAGCCCTTCATAGAGCATTTTGGCGTGCAGGAGGTGCCGGACTTCTTCTCTCCCCTGCCCTGCCGGCTGTACCGTGCCGACATAGCCGTGACCTCGGGCGAACCGGTCCGTCTGAACATCGTGTGCAACGGACAGCAGCACGGCAGCGACCTGGTGGGATGCGAGGCGGCCTCCGTGGCCACCCTTGCGGCCATAGAGAAGCTGCACCCCGACATTGTCATCAACAGCGGCACATGCGGAGCCTTCCGCGCCGACGGAGCCGACATAGCACGGGTGTACATAGGCAACTCATGTATGTTTCACGACCGCCGTGTGCCGGGCGATGACCGGTGGGGCACACAGGCCCTGGGCAACTATCCCGTATGGAGCGGAGCCGAGACTCTGGCACACACACTCGGCCTGGACATGGCCAAGGTGACCACAGGCTCCTCGCTGGACATGCAACCATGCGACCTGCAGATCATACGCGAGAACGGCGGACGCCTGAAGGACATGGAGGGAGCGGCCGTGGCCTTTGTGTGCTCGCTTATGGGCGTGCCTGTGATGTTCGTGAAGAGCGTAACCGACCTGTGCGATGGCGGCGCAGAGACCTACGAGGAGTTCTCGCGCAACCTGAGCAAGGCATGCAGGGCGTTGAAAGAGGTCAACATAAGGGTGATAGACTATATAGCCACGCACCGGTTGGCATAAGCCATGCAGAGCGAATTACACGCACATAAACAACAAGCATATCACACAGGATGGACAACAGCATGATCAAGGCCATGATAGAGGCCATGACACAGGAACTGGAGCAGGACGGACCCAATGCCAACATATTGAAGGAGCGTGGCAGGCTCAGGATGGTACTTGGGGACAAGAAAGGCGCCATGGACGACCTCCGAAAGGCCGTGGCACTGGACCCCAGCATCGTGGACGGCATCAGCGGGGAGTTCCACAAGTAGGGCTCCGGCCCCAAACCCACGACCTGCACGGCCAATGGCCACATGGTGCACCACGCACAAACCGGTTTATCCATGCGAATGAACCGGTTCTTTGCGACGCATATTCCGGTTGTTAAGACCGTATAAACCGGTTTATCACGAGTGGTGGCAACGACGACAGTGATGCAGCCCCACGGCAGTCGGGCACCATCGCCCCAACATGGGGAGGCGCCTTTTGCCTGCACCATGGACGTGCCTGCCTGAGGGGAACGTGGAATTAGGGTAAGCTTTCTACCTTTATCGGCAGTATTTATCGTTTTTATTGGTAGAAATGGCGCTATACTGCCAAAAAGATATACCTTTGCACCCGAATATGACAAAGAAGATAGCTATACAGGGAATAAGGGGATGTTTCCACGATATCGCGGCGCACCGCTTCTTCCGTGGCGAGGAGGTCAGGCTGACGCAGTGCAACACTTTCGAGGAGGTGTTCGACGCCATGACTCAGGACCCCGACATGATTGCCCTTGTGGCCATAGAGAACACCATAGCCGGTTCGCTGCTGCACAATTACGAACTGCTGCGCGACTCCGGCGCCACTATCGTAGGAGAGCACAAACTGCGCATACGTCACAGCATCATGTGCCTGCCCGAAGACAACTGGGAAGACCTCTCCGAAGTAAACTCCCACCCCGTAGCCCTCATGCAGTGCCGCGCCTTCCTGGAGACGCACCCGGAGCTGAAGGTGGTGGAAGTGGCCGACACAGCCGGAGCCGCAGCCGACATAGCCACACGCCACATGCGCGGCCACGCCGCCATCTGCCACCGCGATGCGGCCGACATCTACGGGCTGAAGGTTCTGCAGGAGGGCGTGGAAACCAACAAGCACAATTTCACCCGTTTCCTGGTCCTGGCCGACAAAGACCATGCGGGCAAGTTGCGCGACATCCGGCAAGCCGACAAGGCCAGTCTGGTGTTCACCCTGCCGCACGAGGAGGGTTCCCTCTCGGCCATCCTGTCCGTGCTGTCGTTCTACAAGCTCAACCTCACCAAGATACAGTCCCTCCCCATCATAGGAAAGGAATGGCAATACATGTTCTACGTGGACGTGCGTTTCGACAACCTGCAACGCCTCCATCAGGCCATCAACGCCATCACACCCCTGACACAGGAGCTGAAGACCTTGGGCATATACCGCGAGGGCGAACAGACTATCTGACGGCACGCCCGATGCCACGACATTCAACCTCAAAATCGCCTAACTCACAAGACATGATACAACCAGCAGACAGGCTCAGCACCGTCACCGAATACTACTTCTCGCGCAAACTGAAGGAAGTGGCCGCCCTTAATGCACAGGGCGCAGACATCATATCACTGGCCATAGGCAGCCCCGACATGCCGCCCTCGCCCGAGACTTTGGACACCTTGTGTCGGGAGGCACGCAGAGCCGATGCCCATGGCTATCAGCCCACGGCAGGCATACCGCAGTTACGCCAGGCCATGGCCCGCTTCTACCAGCGCTGGTACGGCGTGGAACTGGACCCTACGTGCGAGATACAACCCCTCATAGGCTCCAAGGAGGGCATACTGCACGTGACACTGGCCTTGGTCAATCCCGGCGAAGGCGTGCTGGTGCCCAACCCGGGCTATCCCACATACACGTCACTGAGCAAGCTTTTGGGCGCGCGCATAGTAAACTATGATCTGAGGGAGAACGACGGATGGCAGCCGGACTTTGACCAGCTGGAACGTATGGACCTGACTGGCATCAAACTGATGTGGACCAACTATCCCAACATGCCCACGGGCGGACGTGCACGCCGCGAGACGTACGAACGCCTGGTGCGCTTTGCCAGGGAACACGACATCGTGGTGGTGAACGACAACCCCTACTCCTTCATCCTGAACGAGGGAGAAAAACTGAGCATACTGCAAGTACCAGGAGCCAAGGACTGCTGCATAGAGTTCAACTCCATGTCCAAGAGCCACAACATGCCGGGATGGCGCGTGGGCATGCTGGCCACGAACGCCACTTTCATCTCATGGATACTGAAAGTCAAGAGCAACATAGACAGCGGTACGTTCCGCGCCCTGCAACTGGCAGCGGCACGTGCCTATGACAATACGGACGAGTGGCACACGGCTGCCAATATCCAAACCTATGCACGCCGTCGCGCCATGGCTCGAGAGATAATGGACACGCTGCACTGCACCTACGACCCGGACCAGACGGGTATGTTCATGTGGGGACGCATCCCGGAGCACTACGAGGATGTGGAACAACTGACCGAGCGCGTGCTGCACGAGGCCGGGGTGTTCATCACTCCGGGCTTCATCTTCGGCAGCAACGGCAACCGCCACATCCGCATCAGCCTCTGTGCCAAGGACGACAAGTTCCGCGAGGCCGTGGAGAGGATACGTGCCTTGAACTGGGACTGACAGCGGCGCCCCCCTTGCACGCGTCAGCAACACATTGCGCCCCCGACGCACGCCGGCATTATATAATATGATGAAGCTACACCCGGAGGCAAACGACATATAATCACAAACGCCCCGTAAGGGCACAAGACTTAAACTGCTTACAATTGATATGGAATTAGATCTTCAACCCCTCAACCTCCCTTGCGATAGCGAGAGACCTTTCGTCATAGCAGGCCCGTGCTCGGCCGAAACCGAGGAACAGGTAATGACCACCGCACAGCAACTGGCCAGCAAGGGCTGCCACATGTTCCGTGCCGGCGTGTGGAAACCCCGCACCAAACCGGGCGGCTTCGAGGGCAACGGCGAGAAGGCTCTGCCCTGGATGCAGCAGGTGAAGCAGGAGACCGGCATGCTCACGGCCACCGAGGTGGCCACGCCGGAGCACGTGGAACTGGCTCTGAAGTATGGCATCGACCTGCTGTGGGTGGGGGCGCGCACCACGGCCAACCCCTTTGCCATGCAGGCCCTGGCCGACGCGCTGAAGGGCGTGGACGTGCCAGTGCTGGTAAAAAATCCAGTGAACCCCGATCTGGAACTGTGGATAGGCGCACTGCAGCGCATCAACGGCGCCGGTATCAAGCGTCTTGGTGCCATACACCGTGGCTTCTCCAGCTATGAGAAGAAACTCTACCGCAACATGCCCATGTGGCAGATACCCATCGAGTTGCATCGCCGCATACCCGCTCTGTCCATCGTCAGCGACCCCAGCCACATCAGTGGACGTCGTGACCTCATCGCACCCCTGTGTCAGCAGGCCATGGACTTGGGCATGGACGGCCTCATCGTGGAATGCCACTGCGACCCCGACAGTGCCTGGAGCGACGCTTCACAGCAGGTGACACCGGAGGTATTGGACTACATCCTGTCCATCTTGGTCATCCGCGAGAACGTAGACCTCACTGCATCGCTCAGTACCCTGCGCAAGAACATCGATGAGATTGACAACGAACTGATAGACCTCCTGGCCAGACGCATGGGCATATCCCGCGAGATAGGTGCATACAAGCGCGACAACGGCATGACCATCGTGCAAACCAAACGTTACAGCGAGATATTGGACAAACGGGCCGCTCAGGGTGCACTGAAGGGCATAGACGCCGAGTGCATCAAAAAGATATTCGAGAGCATACACGAGGAGAGCGTGCGCCAGCAGATGGAACTGATCAACAAGTGAGGCCATGAGAATACTTATTCTGGGGGCCGGCAAGATGGGCAGCTTCTTCACGGACGTGCTCAGTTTCGACCATGAGTGCGCCGTTTACGAGATAGATAGCCGCCGCATGCGCTTCCTCTACAACACGCAGCGTTTCACCACGATGGAGGAGATACGCGACTTCCGTCCGGAACTGGTGATCAACGCCGTCACGCTGAAGTACACTCTGTCGGTCTTCGAGGAGGTCATCCCCTACCTGCCCAAGGACTGCATCATCAGCGACATATCCAGTGTGAAGACGGGGCTGAAGGAGTTCTACGAGGGAACGGGCATGCGATACGTCAGCACGCACCCGATGTTCGGCCCCACGTTTGCCAACCTGGGGGCACTGAGCACGGAGAACGCCATCGTCATCACCGAGGGCGACTACATGGGGCGCATCTTCTTCCTGGACCTCTTCCGCCGCCTTGGCCTGCACGTGCACGAATACTCCTTCGAGGAGCACGACGAGGCCATGGCCTATTCGCTCTCCGTACCGTTCGTCAGCACGTTCGTCTTCGCCGCTGTCATGAAACATCAGGATGCTCCCGGCACCACGTTCAAGCGTCATCACAAGATAGCACGTGGCGTGCTATCGGAGGATGACACACTGCTGCGGGAAATTCTCTTCAACCCCCGCACCAAGCACCACGTGGAGAACATACGGGCCGAATTGAAGCAACTGATACAGATTATCGACGACAAGGACGAGGAGGCCATGCATGCCTACCTGACCAAGATAAGGAAAAACCTGGACTGAGGCATACGTCATACCGAGCCAAACACACACAGAGGAAACGATGAAGAGGATAGGTCTGTTGTCGGACACCCACGCACATTGGGACGAACGCTTTGCACGCTACTTTGCCGAGTGCGACGAGATATGGCACGCGGGCGACATAGGTTCCGTGGCTTTGGTGGAACGTCTGCAAGAGATATGCCCCGTGCGTGCCGTATATGGCAACGTAGACGGTGGGGAGTTGCGCCGCATGTTTCCGGAAGTTCTGACATGGCAGTGCGAGGATGCCCGCATCATGATGACCCACATCGGTGGCTATCCTGGCAAGTACGCCCCACGAATACGCCCACGTCTGATGCAGGAGCGCCCCGACCTGTTCATCAGCGGCCACAGCCATATCCTCAAGGTTCTGTACGATGACAAACTACGGTGCCTGCACATCAATCCCGGTGCCGCCGGCCTGCAGGGCTGGCAGACAGTACGCACATTGGTACGCTTCTGCGTGACAGGCAAAGACTTCCACGATCTGGAAGTGATAGAACTATAGTAGACGGGGCTGACATGTCTGACCCGTCCGACCAAATCCCCCCATCCCATGCTCGGAACCATAGTAAACACCAGCACCATCATCATAGGCAGCCTGGCGGGAGCCATGCTGAAGCAACGCATACGTCCGGAGTGGCAGAACGTGCTGTACACGGCAATGGGTCTGGCCTCCCTGGCCCTCGGCTTCAATGCCGTGTGCAAGAACATGCCGCAGAGCCACTACCCCGTGCTCTTCGTGCTCTCCCTGGCCATAGGCTCCCTGCTTGGCACAATGCTGGACCTGTCCGGGCGCTTCGACGGGCTGGTGGCACGGCTGAGGGGGAAGGACAAGGCCGACACCTCAGGCCTGCGCCCAGGTCACAACCTGGCACAAGGTCTGTCAACGGGAATACTGCTCTACTGCATAGGCACGCTCAGCATCCTGGGCCCCATCAACAGTGCCCTGCTGGGAGACGAGACGTTCCTGCTGACCAATGCCACACTGGATCTCGTTACCAGCGCGGTACTTGCCGCTACCTACGGTTACGGCATGGTGTGGGCTGCACCTGTACTCTTCTGCTGGCAAGGAGCATGGTACATGACGGCTAAACTGTTTGGGGACATAATCCCCGATAACCTGCTGTGCGAGATGAGCATTGTCGGGGGGACGTTGATTGCCGCGTCCGGCCTGGGCATACTTGGCATCAAGGATTGCAAGACGCTGAACCTGCTGCCCTCGCTCTTCGTGCCTGTGGTGTTCTTCCTGTTCAAGGCTCTGTGGGCATGACAGTTCGGCATACATAGAGACAAGGCACGCCGCCACCCGACAAACCAAGCACACAATATCCTCCCCCTACCCTTTCTCATGATAACCATAGCCCATATCCACAACGACTTCGACGGCAAGTTCGGAATCCCGCGCCAAAGCGGATTGGTCGAGGGGCTGGAGTCTCGCATAGTCTTCACCCCGGAATACCGCAACGCGGAGGCCTTGCGTGGACTTGACGGTTTCTCGCATATCTGGCTGCTGTGGGACTTCAGCATGGCCCACACCGACAAGTGGTCGCCCACCGTGCGTCCGCCCCGCCTGGGTGGTAACCGCCGTATGGGGGTCTGGGCCACACGTTCTCCTTTCCGTCCCAACAACATAGGGCTTTCTTCTGTGCGCATGCTCCGCATAGAGCCCGACACTCCTGACGGACCGGTAATATACGTTGAGGGCGCCGACCTGATGAACGGCACGCCAATTTTGGACATCAAGCCTTACCTGCCATTCACCGATGCGCATCCCGATGCCACAAGCGGCTGGACCTCAGACGTACACACCGCCCCACTGAGTGTCATCATCCCGGAGGAAGCACGCTGCCAGTACGACTTCTCCCCTCGCCTGTGGCAAGCCCTGACCCACATCCTCGCCAATGACCCACGTCCGCATTACCAGAACGATCCGTCGCGCATCTACAGCTTCGAGTTCCATGGCTGCACCATCCGCTTCCGTGTGGAGGATGACAAGGCGATAGTAGAGGGCATCTGAAAAACAAACATACACACTCCCCGAGGCATTGCCCGGGACTAAGAGCCGGTTGCCATCTCCGAACGTACTTTGTTTAAGTCTATAGTCCCCCCTCCGTCACTCCAGCGGCAGGATGTTCCGGAAGCGTCCCCAGGCCTCATATTGGCGGTAAGCATCCAACGATGCAGCCGGAACGTAGAGCGGAAGAGACTGGTAATGCGCATCTTCCTCGTAGAGGGTTTCAAAGGTATCCCGCTTGGTCTGTGGTGGCGTGGTGGCACGACATGTAATACTTTCCAGCGCCTTGCAATGCCAGAAGACACGATAGCCCAAATTTTCGAGAGTCGATGGCAGGTCTATACGCTTCAAGTGGAAACAGTCGAAGAACCCTCCATGGGCAATCGTTGTGACACCCTCTGGCACTACCACAGTGCCGCGGCGTCCTCCGGGACAAAAGAGAAGCGTCTGCATATCCTTGTCGTAAAGCACACCATCTACGGAACGGTAAGTGGCATTGTCCTCCGCTGTATGGATGGCAGTCAGGCGATGACAAGCGCTTAATGCCCGGCCAACGGATGTAACACTGGCCGGTATGACAATCTTGCCACGGTAACCACCTGGACAGCGCAGAGCCGTCTTCATGTCGTGGTCATAGAGCACGCCACGAACAGAACGATAGACAGCATTCTCCGGTGCCACATCTATTCTCTTGAGGTTATGACAGTCGAAAAAGGCCATCCCTCCGATTTTCTCCACACTGGCGGGGACGGATATAGCCGTAACGTGGGCACAACCGATAAAAGCACCGCCGGCAATGGTCTTAACACCCTCGGGGACAGCCACCTTGCCGCTGTACTTTCCCGGACAACGATAAAGCGTCTGCATGGAACGGTCGTACACTATGCCCCGGACGGAACGGTAGGAGGCATTGCCCTCCGCCACGTTGATGTTCTCGAGATTGTAGCAATACCAGAAGGCGCCGAAGTCAATAAACGTTACACTGGCCGGAATGTCAATGGACTTCAAGCATTCGACTCCCGAAAATGACATCGTGTTAATATACTTCAGTCCCTCAGGGAGCGTAACTTTCGCCAAGCTATCACAACCTGCGAAAGCGGCGGTCCCAATCTTCCTCACCCCGAAGGGAAGCGTCACAGCCGTCAGACCTTTGCAGCCATTGAACGCCCTATCCGCTATGAGCACCCTATCCGCTATGAGCACCACAGGCAGTCCATTGAACGTTTCCGGCACCACCAGTGCGCCACTCAGTGTAGCTCCTTCTGCCTTACTCACGGCATAGCCACCTTCGGTCTCGGTAAATTTCAACTGATCCGGTGTAACATCTGCATGCACCGGCAACACAGCCAGCAAAATTGTCAACATGGCCAACCCAACTCTTTTACGTACTTCTCTAATCATACCCTTGGTTATCATGCTAATGGTTCTTCTGCGAACAAAGTTAACGATTAAAGTCGTAATAGCCGTTACCCCCCCCCCCCCCCTTAAAAA
>DBLZ01000052.1 GCA_002297545.1 Prevotellaceae bacterium UBA711
GACGGCCATCACAATGGGTTCGGTGACGGGTGCCGCCGGCGGCGTGATACGCGACGTACTCATCAACGAGGTACCACTTATCTTCCGCAAGGAGATCTACGCCCTGGCCTGCGTGGCAGGCGGCGTGGTCTACTCCGTGTTGCACACCATGGGCTTCGACCCCTCCATCAACGCGCTGTTCTCCAGCGTGGTGGTCATAGCGGTGCGTTGCCTTGCAGTCAAGTTCCACTGGCATCTGCCAATCGTAAGAGGCGAATGACACTCACAGGCTTAGCCCCCTCTGCCCGCACAACATTTCCATATACATGAAACGTCTGTTCATACTGTTGCCCTGCCTCATGCTGACCGTCCTTGTCCGCGGCCAGCACAAGGTGTATGACAGTAATGTGCACACGCTTCAGGTAACACTCAACGACAACCCGCTGCTGCCACCCGTACTCACCAAGGGACGTTCGGCATATCTGCGCATCTCCTGGGACGAGATGTCGCACGACTACCACCGCTACACCTATCGCCTGCAACATTGCACACGGGATTGGGAGGCCACGGAGGGACTGTTCGAAAGCGACTATCTGCATGGCAGCAACAACCTGCCTGTGGAAGACTACGAAACCAGTTTCAACACCACCCAGATCTACACACACTACTCCCTGACCTTTCCCAACAGGGATGCCGCACCCATACTCAGCGGCAACTACAAGTTGCTGATATATGACGACGGGCGCGAGGACAGCGACCCTACGCTGGAGATACGCTTCTGTGTGGTGGAGAACGCCATGAACCTTACCATGCACGTATCGCCCAACACCGACATAGACTTCAACGACTGCCATCAGCAGGTGGCGCTGAGCCTGAACTACGGTTCCCTCACCGTTACCAATCCGGATGAGCAGATCTATGCCCGAGTGATACAGAACCGACGCCCGTCGCGCACGGTGGAAGGCATACGGCCCGACATCAGCAAAGCCACGGGACTGGAGTGGCAGCACTGCCGCCCGCTGATATTCCCTGCCGGCAACGAGTACCACAAGTTCGAGATACTGGACGTCAACCACTCCGGTATGAACGTGGACAACATGCGATGGTATGAGCCTTATTACCACGCCACACTGTGGGAGGACAAGCGCCCTGCCAACTACCTCTCGGAGGAAGACCGCAACGGAGCCTTCTATCCACGCACTGCAGGCCAGGAGGGCAACGACACACAAGCCGAATACGCCATAGTGCACTTCACTTTGATGTCGCCGCGCCTGGACAGAGACGTGTATGTCAGCGGCAACTGGAGCAACGGCGAGACCGCTCCCGAATGCCTGATGCAATACAATGAAGATGACGAATGCTACGAGGCCGCCGTACTGCTCAAACAGGGCTACTACGACTACCTCTACATCACGGCCGACGGCGCCACGGCCGAAACCATGGGCGACTTCTGGCAGACAGAAAACGAGTACCAGGCCTTCATCTACTACCGGGAACCCGGCGGACGCTACGACCGCATAACGGGATATGCGCGGGCAAGCACACGATTCTGACGCCCACACTCACAAGAAGAAGTAAGCAGACACGTCCGACCAGTCCGGCCAGTCCGACCAGCCCCCTAACCCCCAAAAACTTACC
Source organism: Prevotellaceae bacterium UBA711 (assembly GCA_002297545.1). Classification (GTDB taxonomy): domain Bacteria; phylum Bacteroidota; class Bacteroidia; order Bacteroidales; family Bacteroidaceae; genus Physcousia. The sequence continues at coordinate 1,618 of DBLZ01000052.1, forward strand.
CCCAGAATGAACGATAAAAAGCACACATCCACCAGCCACATACTCACATACATTGGCCTGTTTGGCAGCGTAGAGGTGCTGAAGAAACTGGCCGACATAGCCCGCGGCAAGATAACCGCCTACTTTCTCGGTCCCTTCGGCGCCGGCATGATAGCCATATACCAGAACGTGCTGGACGTGGTGAACGCCTGCACCAACATTGGTCTGGAGACAGCCAGCATACAACGTATGAGCGAGATCGACACCACCGAACGCATGGATGCCGCCGCCGATATGGCCCGGGTCATACGCACATGGTCCATGGCCGTGGCATGCCTGAACATACTTGGCTGCATAGTGGCCTCCATGTGGTTCGGCTCCGTATTCTTCAGCGATGGCCACAGCCACACCACAGAGATCCTCATGCTTGCCCCGACTGCCTTCCTGTTCCCCATCACCGCAGGAGAGTGTGCCATTCTCAAAGGCATGCAGCGCCTGAAGCGCGTAGCCATGGTGGAACTGCTCTCGGCCATAGGCGCCGTGGCATGCACCCTGGGCGTCTATCCCTGGCTGGGCCTGGACGGCATCATTCTGACGCTGAACCTGTGCATAGCTGTTGCAGCCATCGCCCACCTCGCCTTCAGCGTCCAAATTCTCCCCTACCGCATAGCCATGTTCTCTGCCGATACGTGGAAGCGGGGCATTCCACTGCTGAAATTCGGCATACCATACGCCGTCACGGCCATCATGGGTGCGGTAACCACCACCCTGCTCTACAAGATCATCACCTCCACCCACGAGGTTGGCCTGTACAAGATAGGATACACGCTCATCATAGCCTACATAGGCATGATCTTCAGTTCCAACTCCACCGATTACTTTCCCAGGCTCACTTCGGTCTGTCACGATACGGAGCGAAAGAACGAGACGGTGAACAAGCAGATCCGCGTCAGCTTCACCGTCACCACCCCTCTGGTGATGCTCTTCCTTCTAGCCATGCCGGCCATAGTCGTGGCCCTCTTTACACGAGAATTCCTGCCCATAGTGAACATGTGCATACTGGCGGGACTGTTCCAACTGCACCGCTCGGTGGCCCTGCCGCTGGAATACGTCTCCCTGGCTCACGGCCACTCGTGGATGTTCCTCATCCTGGAGGGCATCTACAACGTGCTCATCATAGGGAGCGTGTACGTATGCTACGGGCGGTGGGGACTCAACGGCATAGGCATTGCCCTGTCTGTCATAGGTATCATCAACACCTTGATACTTTGGCTGGTCAACCGGCTGGTGTACAGCGTGCGCATCTCGTACGCCAACCTGACAAACATTGCGTTTGGCACCGTCCTCGTCCTGACAACAATACTGTTGTGCATCGGTCACAGTGCGGCCGTGCGCCTTGGGGCAGGCATTCCCCTCACCATGCTGTCCGCCCTGTACAGCTACCGTACCATAAGAAAGGACATAAGGAATGAGAAATGAGGCGACAGCGACAGTCGGCGTAAGTGTGGTGGTTGCCGTACACAACATGCGGGAACACATACGACGGTGCATAGAGTCGGTGTTGACCCAAAGCCTCAGGAACATAGAGCTGATACTGGTGGACGACGTCTCCACAGACGGCACCGCCGACATTCTGAGGGAGTATGCCCTGAAGGACAGCCGCGTGAGCATCGTGTGGCAACACCGCAACGGCGGGGCACAGTTGGCACGCAACGCAGGCATAGAGGTGTCGCGCGGAAGCTACATCACCACCCTGGACCACGACGATTTCCTCTCCCCCGATGCCCTGCAACTGGCATTGGACACATTCAATGCCCAAAAGGGGCTGCAATGCGTGTGTTTTCGCGAAGTCAGGCTTCTGCCCGACGGCAGCCTGCTGGAGCATAGGGAGAAGAACTCCTTTGGCACCATAACAGGCATGGAGGCATACCGTCGCAGCATCCACTGGAGGGGGATCACAGGCCGGATGATAGTGACGCGGGAGCTGCAAATGCGCTACCCGTTCGACAACTGCGAACGTGTCTATGGCGAGGACAATACGGCACAAATGCAGTTTCTGGCCTCGCCGGAAGTGTGCAGTTGCGAGGGAATCTACTACCACCGTCTGCTGGAGGCGTCACTGTCTCACCGCGTCAGCCTGAACAACATACGGGGCAACATGCGCTTCATTGGCATGAGGAAGCAGCTGCACGAGGAAGGCTTCGGCGAAGATGTGCTGCGTCTCCACGAAACCGCCTTTTGGGAGAGCATCGTGGAAGCCTATCAGTACTACTGGATCCACAGGCAAAACCTGTCGCAGTCCGACCGACATGAAGCCCTGCGCCTGATCCGCTCCATGCGCTGGCAGGCCGACATGCCACGGGTGCACACGGCGGTGAAGTACAAGCCCGGCATGATGCACATGCCCGCCTGGTGGCTGTTCCGTCTGCAACTGGAGCTATACATGGCAGTGAAGCGGATGATAAAAGGCAATCTATGACGCACGCTCTGAAGAATCTCATCAAGCACATCCTGCGGCAAGCAATGCCACTTCGCCTGCCCATCCTGCGGCGCACCACGTGCAGGCGCTTCCCTGTGCATGTGTCCATGACAAGGGACGAAGCCGAGGCCGTGCTGACGGCCCTGCATCCCGACACGGGAGGCAGTTGTCTTTGCCGCAACAAGATCAGGCCAGTGGCCGACCTGCACATCATCATACCCGTGTACAATGCCCGGCCCTACCTGACTGAATGCCTGGACTCGGTCTACGGGCAGAAGACACGCTTCTCGCTCTTCGTCTCCATCATAGACGACGGCAGCACGGACGGCAGTGCGGAGATGCTGGACAGATACCTGCAGAACATGAAAGGAACCGCCATGTACTACCGTACCGAGGTCATACATCAGCCCAACGGCGGTCCCTCCATGGCCAGAAACAGAGCGCTGGATTGCATCCGTGGACGATACATAACCTTCGTGGACAGCGACGACCGGCTTCTGCCCGGTGCCATAGAATGCCTGATGTCTGCCGCCGTGGAGCAGAATGCGGACATAGCCGAGGGCAACACGGACAGGCTGACGACAACCCACGGAGTGGCCTGGGGCAAGGTATACCGTGCCGAACTGTTCCGCACGGTGCACTTCCCCAGGGGCTATTGGTTCGAGGACACAATAAATATCTTCTACCTCTACCCCCTCTGCCACAGGCGCATACAGGTGCCAGGCAGGCATTATTTCTATCGCAACAACACGGCCTCCATCATGCACTCCTATCAGGGACGCCCCCGTGCCGTGGAGTCGTTGTGGGTCAGCCGGCGAGTGCTTGCGGACTATTTTGCCTCGGGCCACCGGGCCACACCGCAACTCTTTGCCGACTTCGTTCAGGATGCCCTGTCCACTGCCACCACCATTCATACGCTGGGCAGCGAAGAGGCCATGCAGGCCACATTTGTCCTCCTCGCCAATTTGGCGCGCACATACTTTGCCGACATGCTGTCCGACCGTGCTGCCATCTCACGCCTGCCTTATGCACCGCGACATGCGGCCATGTCGCTTGCAAGCGGAGACTACCGCACATTCCGTGCGGTGCAAACTTCGATATGCCCGTTCTGACCACGGAAATAATGCGCTTCACCGGTACAGAGACCATGCTGCGGCACAGCGACAGAAGGCAAATCCCGGCACGCGCAGGCCGCCTTCATGTGTCATGGAGACTGAGGAAACCGATTCTTTCACCACCATAAACCGGTTTTTGTGATGCCATAAACCTATTCTTTCAGACAAATAAACCGGAATATACCCTCCCGTCGCCATAGGGGCTATGGTGGTGCGCCGTGGCGATGGCGTCCGCATATCATGTGATCAAGCCTGGCGCAACAGGCCAAGGTAGAGAGCCTCGTAGGCCAAGGCCACACGTTGCACATCGTGGTGGCGGCGGACATACTCCTTGCTTTGCCGCTTCAGTTCCGGGATGCGTTCGGGATGCAGCGTCAGGTCCTCCAAGGCGGAATAGACGCTCTGTTCGTTTGGCTCCACATTGATGATCGGGCGAAGTTCCTTTTCGCCAAGGAGATCGTAGTGCTCCGGTTCGCCTCCCCCCACACAGATGATGCCCTTGCTCATGGCCAGGAGGGCGTTCATGGCGGGCGTGTAGCTGTAGAGCTGGTCAAGAATGACGTCGCTGCCATTCATCATCTTGCGATAGCGCTCAAAGGGGACACCCTCGGCCACCAGCAGACGCACACGGTCGGGATAGGCCCGTTGCAGGCGCCTGGCCGCACGCAGCATTATGTCCGTACCCTTGTAGGCGGAACGGCCCTTGCTTATGCCGACAAAAATCCTGAGGGGACGGACAAAGGTGACGGACGGTTCCTTTGAGAGCTCAGGCCAGGAGGACCGGTCAGACTTGTCTGACCGGTCTGACATGTCCGACCAGTCGGCCTCGTCCGACGAACCACCCTCCCGTGGCATGGCTATGGGAAACGGGATGTACGTAGTCTTGGCCGCCAGTGCCCCACCCTCGGCCATGCGGTAGGTGACCCAGTACTCATACAGTCCGGCAACAATGGCGTCGGCAACGGTAGCGGCATGACGGCAGAGGCGTTCGGCCTGAGTTCCTATCCAGATGTCGGCATCGGCCTGAGCCACCGCATCTGTGCGTATGCTTGGACCTATGTTGAAGTCGCTGTAGCGCATGGGGCGTATGTCGCGGTTGACCTGGGCCCAATAGTAGTCCATGCCAAAGGCTCCGAGAACCAGGCGGCCGTTGTGGCGCCGCAGATAATCCAGGAGGAAGCGGTGCGGTCCGGGGCGCATCTCGAAGAAGACGGGATTGATGATCTGCACTATGTCGTAGCCCCTGAGGCGAGGCAGCGCACGCAGCAGACGCGTGGCAAAGGAAATGTGTCCACCTGGCGTCAGGCGATGACGAAGGTCTATGTCGCGTCGATAGTTCTTCCATCCATCGCCGCCACTGGCCACCGTCACACTGTATCCCAGCGCCCGAAGTCCGTCGGCCAGGGTGCAATGCACGTTGCTGTATTCTCCCACAAGCAGTATCTTCATCTCAGCTCTGCAAACAAGTATTTCCAGCGCGTCAGTATCTCAGGCATGCCATACCGCCGGGAACATGCCACGGCCTCGCGTCCCATCTGCTCACGCATGGCGGCGTTCTGCATCAGACGACATACGGCATCGACATAGACGGCATCATCCTCGCGGGGCACGAGAATGCCTGTCCTGCCATCGAGTATCACATCGGCAGGACCATAAGGACAGTCGGTGCTGACCACAGGCACACCGCAACGCATGGCCTCTATGATGACCATGGGCAGGCCCTCCGTGATGGATGTAAGCAGGAGGATGTCGGCTCCGCAATAGATCTTGGCAACGTCTTGGGCAAAGCCATGCATGGTGACGCTCTCAGAGAGGGCAGACCAGCGTATTTCCTCCTTCATGCGTTCCTCCCACTCGCCGGTGCCGTATATGTCCAGCGTCCATCCGGGCATGCGCGACACAATCTCTCTCCACAGCCGTAGCAGGCGCATGGGATTCTTCTCGTCGCACAGACGTCCGACAAAGACACAGCGTCTCTGACCACGGTGCGCCTCCGATGGAGACGGACATGTCATTCGGGTGAAGTTGGGAATCACCTCCACACGGGCGGCGCGACGATAGTTGGCCGCATCGCCCTGTGTCAGACAGACTACGGCAGAGACCCGGCGCTCCATCAGTGAATACATCCAGCGATGGTTGCAGTACGGACGGGCGGAGTGCGTCTCGAAGATACAGCGTCCGCGCCACGAAGACCATGCCGCCAGCATGGCGCCTACGGCACGGAAATAGACCACTATGTCGGGATTTTGGCGCCTGACCTCACGGTTGTAGCGGTGCAGCACACGTGGCATGGCGGCCATCATCCCAAATGCCGACGCGGGACGACACAGAGCAAGACAGGCCTGCCCCACCCTCGCGCTGATAGGATAGGCAGGCCCGTAGGTATCTTTCCACACCGTCAGGAGGGTGATGTCCAAGGTGGCGTCCTCGGCCAGCGCATTCATCTTGTCGATGAGTATGCGTTCCAGCCCTCCCATGGCGGAGATGTGCTCTATGACGTACAGTATCTTCACACCACGTGAGACTTATGCCTGATGAATAGTAAGCTGCGGGAAGGGAAATTTGATGCCACGCTTATTGAACTCCTTGTAGATGGCCTCGTTGGTCTGGAAAAACACGTCCCAATAGTCCGCGCTGTTGACCCAGACGCGCACGGTCATGTTGACGCCGCTCGCAGCCAGTGCACCGAGGGCTACGAAAGGTGCGGGTGTACGTAGTATCCGTTCGTCGGCAGTCAGGAGTTCCAACAGGACCTGACGCACCTTGTCGGTATCTTCGCCGTATTCGATGGAGACAGAGAAGTCGACACGGCGCAGAGGCTCGCGGCTGAAGTTGGTGATGTTGCCGCTGGACAACGCACCGTTGGGCAGGAAGAGCTTCTTGTTGTCGGGAGTGGTGAGGATGGTGTGGAATATCTGTATCTCGGACACAGTACCGCCCACGCCTTGAGCCTCGATGTAGTCGCCCACCTTGAAGGGACGGAAGAGCAAGATCACGATGCCTCCGGCCAGGTTCTGCAGATTGCCGGAGAGTGCCATGCCCACAGCCACACCGGCCGATGCCAACAGGGCGGCAAAGCTTGTAGTGTTGACGCCGAGTGCGCCTACCACGCTGATGACCAGCAGTGTCAACAACACTATGTTCACCAGACTGGTAAGGAAGGTCTGTATGGTGGGATCTACCTTGCGACGCTCCATCATGCTGCCCAGCATGCGGTTGATGAGCGAAATAAGCGCCTTGCCGACAAAGTAGATGATGGCGGCAATGATGATACTCTTGCCTGCCTCTATGCCCAGGTCGATGCCCTTGCTTATGAGCTCCTGGACGTACTCGCTGTTTTGTAGTTCTGTCATGTTCTTATCTGTATTCTTATTGTTGCACTACAGGGGCGGGGGTCATTCGACCTGTCCGAATGGTCTGCCCCGTCAGACCGGTCCGACCCGTCTGTCCCCTCTAATATCTATTACGTGTTACACCTTGTATATATTATGCACGTGCACGATAATTCAACAATACACGTGCGAAAAACCGCCAGACACCTCTCCGCCTGCAGGACGAAGAGGTGTCTGGCTGATGTTTCAAGTATCTGTTGTACCGCGGAATACCTTACAGAGACCAGTCCTCCTGGGTCTTGCGGATGTATGTCTTGTAGCGGCGCTTGGCAGCCTCCTTACATGCATCGTACAGTTCCTGTGCCTCCTGGGGAGCGGCCTTCTTCAGTGAGAGGAAGCGTACCTCGCCCTCGAGGAATGCCTGGAACTTGTCCCAATCGGGCTCCTTGCTGTCCAGCTGGAAGGGGTTCTTGCCTTCCTCGGCCAGGGCAGGATTGTAGCGCCACAGGTGCCAATAGCCGCACTCTACGGCCTTGGCCTCCTCGGCCTGGCTCTTGCCCATGCCGCCCTTGGCCTTCAGACCGTGATTGATACAGGGGGCGTATGCTATTACCAGTGAGGGACCGTGCCATGCCTCGGCCTCGCGGAAGGCCTTGAGACACTGTGACTGGTCGGCGCCCATGGCCACCTGTGCCACGTAGACATTGCCGTAGGTGGCCTGCATCAGGCCCAGGTCCTTCTTGCCCACACGCTTACCGTTGGCAGCGAACTGTGCAATGGCACCGATGGGGGTAGCCTTGGAAGCCTGGCCGCCTGTGTTGGAGTAAACCTCGGTATCGATGACGAAGATATTGACGTCCTCGCCTGAGCCGATGACATGGTCCAGACCACCGTAACCTATATCGTAGGAAGCACCGTCGCCACCCACAAGCCACTGGCTACGCTTAACCAGATAGTGATCGAGTTCCTTCAGTTGTGCGCATACGGGGCAACCGGCCTCGGCACCTGCGGCAATCAGGGGCTTCAGTGCTGCAGCGGCAGCCTTGGAAGCGTCGGCATCGTTTTGGCCGGCAATCCACTGCTCGGCAGCTGCCTTGAAGTCCGCGGGAGTATGCTCCGAGGCAATGGCCTCGTTGAGGAGCGCATTGATGCGTGCCTTCATCTTCTTGGTGGCCAACACCATGCCCAGGCCGAACTCGCAGAAGTCCTCGAACAGAGAGTTGGCCCATGCGGGACCCTGGCCCTCGGCGTTCTTGGTATAGGGAGTAGAGGGGATGGAACCTGAGTAGATGGATGAACAGCCGGTGGCGTTGGCAACCATCTGACGGTCACCGAAGAGCTGGCTGATAAGCTTGACATAGGGTGTCTCGCCACAACCGGCACATGCGCCGCTGAACTCGAAGAGAGGACGGGCGAACTGGCTGTTCTTGGGGCTTTGCTTGATGTCTACCAGGTTCTGCTTGCTGCTGACCTTCTGCATGAAGTACTTCCAGTCTGCGGCGTTCTTCTGTGCCTCGGCGGAAGAGTCGTCATAGGGAGTCATCTTCAATGCAGGACCTAATTTGGGATTACCGGGACAGATGTCGGCACAGTTGCCGCATCCAAGGCAGTCCTTGTCGTCAACAGCGATGACAAAGTGCATGCCCTTCATGGTAGCAGGAGCCTTCATCTCCAGGCTGACGCCATCGTAGCCGGCCAACTCCTCGTCGTTCATGACAATAGGACGGATGGCAGCGTGGGGGCAGACGAATGCACACTTGTTACACTGGATACAGTTTTCACTATTCCATACAGGCACAAAGCCGGCGACACCGCGCTTCTCGTAAGCGGCAGTGCCCTGCTCCCATGCACCGTCCTCGATACCCTTGTAAGCACTGACGGGCAACAGATCGCCGTTCTGTGCGTTGATGGGACGGACGAGGTTGGAGACGAACTCGGGTTCGTCGTACTTGACAGCTTCATCGGCGGGCAGATTGACCCATGCTGGATCTACCGGCAGAACCTTGTACTCGCCACCGCGATCCACGGCTGCATAGTTCATGTTCACCACGTCCTCGCCCTTCTTGCCATATGACTTGACGATGGCCTTCTTCATCTGCTCCACGGCAAGCTCCACGGGGATAACCTCGGTGATGCGGAAGAAAGCGGACTGCAGGATGGTGTTGGTGCGGTTGCCCAAACCTATCTCCTGTGCTATCTTGGTAGCGTTGATATAGTAGACTGTGATGTTCTTCTCGGCGAAGTACTTCTTGACGTTGTTGGGAATGAAGTTCACCAGTTCCTCGCCCTCGAAGATGGTGTTCAGCAGGAAGCTACCACCGGGACGCAAACCACGGGTGACGTCATACATGCGCAGGTAGGCCTGAACATGGCATGCCACGAAGTTCGGGGTCTTGATCTGATAGGTGCTGCGTATGGGAGTGTCGCCGAAGCGCAGGTGAGAACAGGTGAAGCCACCGCTCTTCTTGGAGTCGTAGGAGAAGTATGCTTGGCAATACTTGTCGGTATTGTCACCGATAATCTTGACAGAGTTCTTGTTGGCACCCACGGTACCGTCGGCACCCAGGCCGAAGAACTTGGCCTCAAAGATACCTTCGCCGCCCAATGCCAACTCTTCCTTCTGGGGCAGAGAGGTGAAGGTGACATCGTCAACGATACCGATAGTGAAGTGGTTCTTGGGCTGCGGCAACTCAAGGTTCTCAAAAACGCCCAGTATCATTGTCGGAGTGACGTCGGCACTGCCCAGGCCATAGCGGCCGCCTACGATGAGCGGAGCGTTCTCCACGCCATAGAAAGCGTCCTTGACGTCCAGCAACAGAGGTTCGCCATTGCTGCCGGGTTCCTTGGTGCGATCCAACACTGCTATGCGCTTGCAACTGGCAGGCACAGCCTTCAACAGGTGCTTCACGGAGAAGGGACGATAGAGATGTACGCTGACCATGCCATACTTCTTGCCTTGGGCATTGGCGTGATCAATGGCCTCGCGTGCGGCCTCGGTGGCTGAGCCCATAAGGATGATGACGTTCTCGGCGTCCTCGGCACCGTAGTATGAGAAAAGCTCATACTTGCGACCGGTACGCTCGCTGATGGCAGCCATATACTTCTCCACGATGGCGGGTACGGCGTCATAATAGCGGTTGCAACTCTCGCGGTGTGCGAAGAAGGTCTCCGGGTTCTCTGCCATGCCCTTTGCCACGGGATGCTCGGGAGTGAGGGCTCGTGAACGGAACTCACTGACAGCCTTCATGTCCACAAGGTCGCGTACGTCGTCCTCCTCGATCAGCTCAACCTTCTGGTACTCGTGTGAAGTGCGAAAACCGTCGAAGAAGTTGATGAAAGGTACGCGCGCCTCTATGGAGGCCAGGTGTGCCACGGCGCTCAGGTCCATGACTTCCTGTACACTGCCCTCGGCCAACATGGCAAAACCAGTCTGACGACAGGCCATCACGTCGCTGTGGTCACCAAAGATACACAGAGAATGGGTGGCGACGGTACGTGCGCTGACGTGGAACACGCAGGGCAACAGTTCGCCGGCAATCTTGTACATATTGGGGATCATGAGCAACAGGCCCTGACTGGCAGTGAATGTAGATGTCAGAGCACCGGCCTGCAGTGAGCCGTGAACGGCACCGGCGGCACCGGCCTCGGATTGCATTTCCTGTACCAACACGGTGTCACCGAAAAGGTTCTTACGTCCCTGTGCGGCCCACTCGTCCACGTGTTCCGCCATGGGAGATGACGGAGTGATGGGATAGATGGCGGCTACCTCGCTGAACATGTAGGCTACGTGTCCTGCACAGGTATTACCGTCCCATGTCACAAATTTCTTTTCTTTTGCCATTGTGTTATTGTTTATTGTGGGACGCATCCCCTTGTCTGCCTGCGCCATAAAGACCGCACACCATAACGTGTGCCTCGAGTCATGAGGAAAACGTCCGAAGAGGTTAATATGTTGCTATGTCTATTCTCTCTATGTTATATATAAATAAGGTATGGCCAAGCGCATCCGGCACAGGCCATGCCAATCGTCAATACAGCAGACCAAACATCCATAACGGTATTTCCTGACCATTGCCCTCACACTTGCCGGTGCTGACGTATATGACGTCTGTAGCCTTGCGCTTTGGCACCTCGTCCAAAATGCGGAAGCGTTGCTTGTCGTTCAGTATGAAGTTGCAGGAGCGGTCTCCCATCTTCACCTTGTGCTTGCCCCAGACAGCGTTCTGGAAATACGTTTCCATCATGTCCTGTCGATCCACATGTCCGGGGGTCATGACATGCATGAGGTTGGTGTTGTTCATAAGCAGACGCACGGGTTTCTTCGGAAAGTCCTCGCCCTTGCGATATATGGCGTTCAGCAGACGAGCATCGTTAAGGAATTTGATGTAGTTCATTATCGTGGTGCGCGACGTCTGCACATCCACAGCCAACTGACTCACGTTGGGTGCCCCGGTGCTCCCTGTAGCCAGGAGGTAGAAAAGCTTCTTGATACGGTGCAGATTCTTCTGCTCCATCTGGTGTATCAGCAGGATATCCACCTCTATCATCATGTTCATCGTCTTAAGGAGGTTCTCGCTGAAGTTCCGTTTCTCCAGGAAGAAAGGATAGTATCCATGGTGGAGATAAGGCTCGAAGTAGTCAAGGGGATTGCACCTGGACTGCACTTCCCGGGCAATATGCTCGTGGCGATTCTCCAGCTCTCTCAAGGTAACCGGCTTGAAGTCCGTGCCGGCCTTCAGGTTGAGGAACTCGCGAAATGAGAAACCGCGCAGGCTGTAACTATGGCAAATGCCGTTGAGCATCGGGTTCTCATCCTTCAGTCTCATCACCGTGCTGCCGGTGAAGACAATGCGTAGCATCGGGAACTTTTCGTAGCACTCATGCAGATTTTGGCTCCAGTTGGGCAGTTTGAATATCTGGTCTATCAACAGCACCTGACCTCCTTGCTTGTAAAACTCTCCGGCAAACTTCACCATGCTATACGTCTGAAAGAAGAAGCTGTTCATATTCACGTACAGACATCTCCTGTCGTTTGGCATGAAGTTCTCCTGGGCGTACTGTAGCAAGAAGGTTGTCTTTCCCACACCGCGACTGCCCTTGATTCCTATAAGGCGGTCACGCCAGTTAATTTCGTCCATCAATGAACGACGGACAGGCGAACCCAAATGTTCCACCAGATACCTATGCGTCCTATAGAGAGTCTCCAACATACCTATATTTGTCCTTAGTGTGCACAAAGTTACGTTTTTTCTACGACTTTGCAAAGTCTACGTTACAAAAACTACGCATCCATGGAATAATTTTCCACTACTTCTCGGTAGACAACACCATATCCACGAGGTTAAAACGGACTTTGCGAAACAACATCATGCTCTTCAAGCCGAGGCTGTTGTTGGAGTTGACATCACCGTCACACTCTCCGGCATGCACCATAATGGATGGCACCTTCACGGAGGTACCGCCTATGGACAATTCAGAATCAAGCAACTCATAGCACAATGTCTGGCTAACGCCACCTATCCCGGCACTACTAATCGTATCCTTTCGGCAATTAAAGGTAATATACTCCTTGTTACTGTCATAAAAATGTCTGTTGAGCAAGCCATACCCGGCAGCACCGGAGTCCAGCACCATCAACATGGGATACCCCATGACCTCAGCCTTGCCCAGGAAATGCATGTTCGGAGCAAAACACATATTAGGTTTGGAGTCGGTATGTCTAACGGCATTTCCGCATACTTGAATCTCTTTGGCCTCAAAATCAAGTGTCACATCCTTCAGTTGCAATATCAATTCGCTCCCTACAATCAATTGAAAAGCCCAACTGTATTTGTCAGCCTTTTCGTTATGAGTTCTGGCATCAATGACATAGAAAGGGACATCCCTGACCATTATGTTACCAAGCACCAGTTCTCGAGCAATGGCATATTTGCCAGTCACTTCCCCAAATCCCCTTGCCGTGACATTTGCATCCAGGAATTCCAAACCATAGGCCTTGGCCAACGAGTCGGTTATGATATTGACAGTTGCTCCTGTGTCGAACGTAATTCGAGCCGGTTTCCCATTGACTTTAGATTGCATTATTTGCATGAGGTATGGCTGGTATTTAGTATTGCCAACCTGTACCGTATCGAATGGTATAACACCCTTGTCTCCGGCAACGGATACACGGTAAGGCGAGTATTCGCTCAAGGCCTTGTATCGTCCGGCCATCTCAGCATACGAAGAAAGGCTGGCAGAATCCGTCATTTGATATGCCGTGGCCAAGACAGCCGAAAGAATCTTATAGGCTTCCTCGTTCCTGCCAACCCGACTCAAGTCCATGGAATACATCACCGAACATGAAATCAGCAGATTCAGGTCAAGGTTTCCATAGTAATCCTTGATGAGTTCCTCAAAAGCCGGGATAGAAAACTCCGGACGATTGAACCTATTGCCAATCACGCCCCTGGAAAGCACTTCAAGGAACGGATTTATCGAATCCTTCGGCACACTATGATACGTATCGTACAAGCCAAAAAAGTCAGACGCATTCATTGCCGCGCCTATGCGCTCATCTATTGTTTGCGCCTTGATGACCATGCCTAACAGTAGCATTATGCTTACGGCCGCAATTCTTCTCATAACACAAAATCTATTCTACAACCACAATACATTCCCATTACGACCACAAAGATACAACTTATCACGCCATATCCACCCAAAAGCACAAACAAATTACAGTATTACTTCGCACACATCAGTAGGATATAGCCATTTATGACAATCCCGCAGATACACGTGGCATCTGCGGGATTGCTGCTATTAGAGAAACTGAATGTCAGTGTGCTTAGAAGGGCGGCTTATTACTTTACCAACCTCTTTTTACCATTCACCACATAAATACCAGCCCGAGGGTTGATAACGCGGCGACCGCTCAGGTCGTAGACAGGAGCATCCAGCTTTTGTTCCTCGTCAACAGAGGGGATGCATCCTATGCCGGTGGTGATGTCGGTAGGCTCGATAACCCACATGGAAGCGGGAGAATCCTGAGCTTTCCAGGGCACCAAACGTGTGCAGTCGCCGGCCAAGTGGATGGCAGAATTGGCACCGCCGGGATTGAGGCAAGAGAGTGAACTATTGGCATCCTTGCCCGATACCACGCGATAGTAACTGGCATCGCCCTTGGCACTGACTACAGGTATCTTGGTCTCATTCGCACCGGTCCGGCCGATGTAAACGTTTGAAGTCTCGTTGTAAACAAGGAAAGTGTTCTCCTCAGTGCCAGGGACAAAGGTGATGAGTTGTGTGCCGTCATCAGCATTCAGGGCCGCTGCCGTGAGTTCATCGGTCTTGGCCACCAGGTAGAGCGTGCCGCCCTGACGGTCGGCATTGCGCAGACGATACTTGAAGGCAGGATTGATGGTCACGTAGTCCGCAGTAGCAACGACCTGCGCAAAAGCTTCATAGGTCTCACGAGAAGGAGCCTGGACGTATGCGTTGTAAGCGCTTTCGACAGCAGTAAGACCCTCCTCCTTGAGGTTGCCCACATTGGTACCCACAGCAGAACGCATCTCGGCCATACGCTCGTCCAATGCGGTAGCAGTGTATGCAAAGGCATCGCGATCCGAAGCAGGGTCGTAGCTATAGGCCTCGTCAGTAAGATACTCTATGGTGTAGTTCTTGTAGACGATGGTATAGTCCTTGCCGTAGGTAGATTCCTCAAAGAGGAAGCCCAGGGTGTTGTCATTCTGCCATGTCATGGTAGAGTAAGCGCTACCCATTGACGAAGCCTTGTGGCGGCCCTCCCAGTTGGCAGCAACCACGGCAGGGCTTGCATAAGACGCAGGGCTTTCCAATCCCTTGTAATAGATACCCACGTTGGTACGGCCCGGACCTGTAGGCACTGACTGCAGGGCCAGATACATCTTCTTGTTGTCAGCATTGCGAACAACAGGCAGGAACATGATTTCGCCGTTGCAAGCATTGCTCTCGGCTATAGTACCGTTGTTGCTTGCACTAGAGAACGCAGACGTGCTCCAGGAGCCGGTGGCAGCCTTGCTGTCAATATAAGTATATATATTATAGATACGTCCGCCGTTTGCGCGTGAACTGATGATGACCGAACCGTCAGGCAATTCATCGGCCTTAGGTTCGTCGCCGCCGCTGGGGATGGGAGATTCGTTTATGTCACCGAGCACGGTCCAGTTGCCGCCGAAGTCATCGGAGTAAAGCACAAAGTTGACATTGCTACCGTTGCCGAGTTTCACAAGTACAGCACAATAGAGGCGATAGTACTCGCCAACCTTAATAATGCTACTCTGTGAAATTTTGCCCGAACCCACGAACATGGCACGTACGGGACCGTCGAGACGCTTGTCAAACTGAGAGTAAATGCTCTCGGCAATGTTTTCGGGCTTGCCCCATGTCTCGCCACAGTCTTCACTGTAGAAACGTGCTATACCCTGGTGGTTGGTGCGCTGCCCGTTGGGGAAGCTTACCATACCGGAGCAACTCAGAACGAGTACACGGTTGCTTTCGCGGTCGGCCACGATGCAGGGATCGCCGAAGCCTACGTGCATGAAGTCGGGCGAGGCTGCACCTTTGCCTTCTACGATGGTGAAGATGTCACCCCAGGTCTGTCCGTTGTCCTTGCTGATGCGTCCGTGCAGGTCAAT
>DBLZ01000070.1 GCA_002297545.1 Prevotellaceae bacterium UBA711
GGGACACCGGGGCTTCGGGCTGACGCCCTCAGCACGGAAAGGCTGAGAATAGAGAGGAGAGAAAAAAAAGGAGAGGAAGAATAGGAAAGAGGGGAGAAAGAGAAGGCATTAAGAAGAAAATAAGGGCAGAACAGGAACTAAGTGTTCATGTGATATGGAGGGAACTGGGAGAAATTTCAGAAAGAAGCAAAGTGCAGTCTTGCCGGCTGTAATCATAAGTTCGGAGTCATGAGTGTTCGATCTTATGACCGCTGACAGTAAAGGCACCAACGGTTGTCGTAAAAGCGGAAGTTTCACACTTACGAACCAACCAATCAAGTAAACATTCATCTCGCAGGTTTATCGATAACAAGGGACTGACGGCGATCGCCAACACACGTAAATATGTTCATTCCTTAAGGCACAGGCAATTGATGCCAATTCTCTTATTTATTCCATGCACACATCCGTCGAACATATACTCAGGTAGTCTATGGCTTCCCTCACCGCCTCTTCAAAAGCCTTGTCTTGCCCCGGTACAGTAATAAACAGATGCACAGCCTCGGAAAACTCTATCCGTGTGACCTTTGCACCCACACGTTGTGCAAACTCACGTCCCTGGTCGCAAAGAATGTCGCGCCCGGCCGCAATAAGCAATGTACGCGGCAACCGCTGCAGCATCTCGTCCGAACATAGTCCCACACTGATTTGAGTATTCTCTGGATCACCAACCCCAACGTATGCACGGTTGAAGTCCTCCATAATCTCGGCATCCAACCCGAATCCACGGCCATACTGTTCCCATGACAGAGAATGGTCGTTGTAGGCTTTAGTGACAGGATAGAAGAGCAGAAGCGAATGTACAAGATTGCCACATGACGGATGCAAAGCACTGGCTATGGCAAGATTACCGCCAGAGCTATCACCTCCCACCGAAATATGCTTGGGGTCTACGCCAAGACATGCGGCCTGTTCGTGCGCATAGCGTATGGCCGCCACACAATCATCAAGGCCGGCCGGAAAAGGATGTTCCGGTGCAAGTCTATAGTCCACGGCCAGCACCTTCATCCTGCCCGAGGCCGCCATAGCATTGCAGAAACGCCCACAACTGTTCAGGCTACCGAACGTCCATCCACCACCATGCAGGTATATCAACAGGGGCAGACATCTGCTCTCGTGCGTCAACGGTTCATAAAGACGCAAGGACGGCGTCAGCATCTGTGTACGGACGTTGTCAGACAGTTGCGGCGACATGTTCCGCGCGTTTCTTACGGCATTGAGTGCACTGCAGTCCCCAGATATTGCCCTACGGATAGCCACGGCCTGACGATGTTGCAGGCCGGCAGGCATAGCCGCCAGGAAAGAGTCAGCCTGCACCCGCATCAATGAGTCGGCCATGGTCATCTCCGTGGTCTTAACAGGCTGACACGCAAACAGGCATAGTATAACCATGCCATACATGGCACAAAGGCTACACCTCACCATTTTCATCTTGTGGGGTCGCTGCCCGCTCACGTGCCTTGGCCTCGTTCCACAGAGCATCCATCTCGGCCAGCGTCATGCTTTTCAGTTCCCTACCCTGCTCCTTGGCGCGCTGTTCCACATAAGTGAAACGCGAAATGAACTTGCGGTTGGTACGTTCCAGTGCATTGTCCGGATTGATACCATAGAGGCGTGAAGCATTGATGAGCGAGAAGAGAAAGTCACCAAACTCGTTGGTAGAGTTCTCCTGATCCTCCTTCTCCAACTCTGTACGCAGTTCATCCACTTCCTCATGCACTTTGTCCCAAACGTCCTCACGCCGGGTCCAATCAAACCCCACATTGCGAGCCTTATCCTGAATGCGATAGGCCTTGATGAGCGAAGGCAAGGACTGCGGCACACCGGACAACACCGTCTTGTTGCCATCCTTCTCCTTCTGCTTTACCTGCTCCCACAGGCGACTAACATCACCGGCAGACTGTGCCGTGGCCTCGCCATAGACGTGCGGATGGCGGAAGATAAGTTTATCACACAGGCGGTTGCACACGTCGGCGATATCAAAGTCACCGTTCTCGCTGCCTATCTTGGCATAGAACACCACATGCAACAACACGTCACCCAGTTCCTTACATATCTCGTGCGTATCGCGAAGGATCAGCGCGTCGCACAACTCAAAGGTCTCCTCTATCGTATTTGGACGCAAGCTCTCGTAGGTCTGCTTACGATCCCAAGGACACTTCTCCCTAAGGGTGTCCATCACATCCAGCAGTCTGCCGAATGCCTTCACTTGTTCTTCTCTCGTGCTCATAAGTAGAGGCAAATGTACGGCTTTTTATCGAAAGGACACTCCACCGGAGCCACTTATTACACCCGCATGACCCTATTTCGTTCTCCAAAGGCCACGTCTACAGAGAAAAGACATACGGCATCTGGGACATTGTGGATTTTATTTGCTAACTTTGCGCACGCAATAACAAACACACATTATCTATAATAGAAAGGATTATGGAATTGGCATCCAAGTACAGCCCCTCCGAAGTCGAGGGCAAATGGTATCAATACTGGTTGGACAACAAGATGTTTGCCAGCAAGCCAGATAGTCGCGAACCTTACACCGTGGTAATACCGCCGCCAAACGTGACGGGAGTGTTGCACATGGGCCACATGCTCAACAATACCATACAGGACATCCTGGTGCGCAAGGCCCGCTTGGATGGCAAGAACGCCTGCTGGGTTCCCGGCACAGACCACGCATCCATAGCCACCGAAGCCAAGGTCGTCAACCGTCTGGCCGCTCAGGGCATCCGAAAGCAAGACCTCACACGTGAGGAATTTCTGCGTCATGCCTGGGACTGGACCAACGAGCACGGAGGCATCATCCTGAAGCAGTTGCGCCGCCTTGGTGCATCCTGCGACTGGGACCGCACATCATTCACCATGGACGAGACGCGCAGCCAGAGCGTGCTGAAAGTATTCTGCGACCTCTACGACAAGGGGCTCATCTACCGTGGTCTGCGTATGGTCAACTGGGATCCTAAGGCACAGACCGCCCTGTCCAACATTGAGGTCATCTACCGCGAGGAACAGAGCCACCTCTACAACCTGCGTTACTACGTCGCCGACGCCGACACAAATCCAGTGGTGCCCACAGGCTGCGAGGGTGAGGTTCTGCATCAGGATGAAAACGGACGCTACTATGCCGTCGTTGCCACCACGCGTCCCGAGACCATCATGGGCGATACAGCCATGTGCATCAACCCCAAGGACCCCAAGAACCAGTGGCTGAAGGGGCACCGTGTCATCGTCCCCTTAGTCAACAGGGTTATACCCGTCATCGAGGACCGCTACGTGGAAATAGAGTTCGGCACAGGCTGTCTGAAGGTAACCCCCGCACACGATGTCAACGACTACAACCTTGGCAAGACGCACAACCTGGAGACCATCGACATCTTCAACCCCGACGGAACCATAGCCCCTGCGGCCGGTCTCTACATCGGAATGGATCGCATGGACGTGCGCAAGCAAATCTCCAAGGACCTGCAGGATGCCGGCCTCATGGAGAAGATCGAGGACTATACCAACAAAGTGGGCTACTCCGAGCGCAATCCCGACACAGCCGTGGAGCCTCGTCTCTGCATGCAATGGTACCTGTCCATGCAACACTTTGCCGACATAGCCCTGTCTCCCGTACTGGAGGGTAAGATACGCTTCTACCCCCAGAAGTACGTCACCACGTACCGCAACTGGCTGGAGAACATCGACGACTGGTGCATCAGCCGACAGCTCTGGTGGGGACACCGCATACCGGCCTACTACCTACCCGTGGCCGAGGGACAGGAAGAGCGTTTCGTAGTGGCCATGACACGTGAGGAGGCCGTAGAGAAGGCACACAAGATCGAAGGCTACGAGAACATAACCGCCGACCAGCTTCGCCACGACGAGGACGCCCTGGACACCTGGTTCAGTTCATGGCTTTGGCC
>DBLZ01000075.1 GCA_002297545.1 Prevotellaceae bacterium UBA711
TGCAAACTTAGTGCTGACCGCTTGTTGCCCCTCCGGGGCGTCCCATGGCGGCTAATTCCTCGGAGACCACAAACGGGGCTTCCATAGCCAATGCCCCTATGTATGCACACCTTAAGAGAGACTGCTCAGTAGCTTATCTCAAAGTAGTCAAGCATCGCCTTATACTGATCCTGCGCCGCCAGGCACGTGTCCATCAGATAGCCGGGAATGTGCTTCCACTCGCGCAAGCCCCGATAATAGAACATCTTCAGTTCGTCCGTGATGATGAACGGCACTATGCCGTGGCACAGGCATTCCTTGAACATGACCAGGCGGCCCACACGGCCGTTGCCGTCCTGGAAGGGGTGGATACACTCCAGTCGTTGATGGAAGTCCAATATATCCTTCAGGGTCACTACAGGCAGGTCCAGATACTCCCGCAGCAAGGCACGGACAGCCTTGCCTACCTCCTTGGGAGCCACGGTCTCCATTCCACCCACCTCATTTGGCAGGCGCTTATACTCCCCAACAGCAAACCACGACCTCGAGGCATCCGTAGTGCCAGCCTTGAGGGTGGCATGCAGTTGTTTTATCAGCCCCTCGGTAAGCGGCTCCATGGCACGATCTATGATTAAGTCTATGCAGCGGAAATGGTTGGTCGTCTCGATGATATCGTCGACATTCACTACCTCGTCCGTTATGCCTATAGTGTTGGTCTCGAAGATATACCGTGTCTGCTCCCGGTTCAGGCGGCTACCTTCGATATGGTTCGAGTTATAAGTCATGTCTATCTGCGTACGATGGTATATGCCACCCTTCATCTTCGTCTCCCTCTGTTCACGAAGGGCCGTCAACAGTGGGGAAGCCTTTATCCCGACCTTGCCTCTGGACGGCAAAGCGGCATCGGACGGGATGCTCCACGTCCTCCCCAACAGCCGCGCACCCGGAAGCTTACCTTGAAGGCAATAATTACGTATGGTGCGCTCTGCTACGCCATGGACTTGCGCATACTCCTTTACTGAAACATAATCCATAATCTATCGGCATTGGACAATCAATTCGCCTACAAAGATAGCCATTTCTTGCCGACATCGGCAACAAATGGCACTTATATATCCCACAAGAACAAAATTGCCGGATTTTATTGCCGCCTTTGCCATAGTAATCCCGTCATTGGGGCGAGGGCAAGCCGCGATATGAGAATAAAAGCATAAAGCCACGTCAAAAGGGCGGACTGAAGGACCATGGCAGCGCCATTCCGTATCCAAAACAATAACTGCCTACCGCACGCATAACACCACTTGGACCCGAACCTCATGCCTGGTCCAAGTGGTGCAGTAAATCCATGGCTATATCGTCCGATTACCGTTTCCTATAGGATTTTACTCTGCCGGTATACCATGTATTACCTTTGACTACTTTAAGGGTAGAGCCGCTTACCTCGTATGTGTTATCAAAGCTCTGCGTACTGGTCTCGCCGTCGGAGTTGGCATTGGCCAAGGTTCCTTTGGTAGTCACCTTATTCCCCTTAACCTTGTAGGTGAACTGGCCGCGATAGATGGACGTAAATGCGCCATGATGTTCAATGGTGGCACTGCCTGTACCGTTTGAGTTGAACGTGATGGTCACATTAGAATAGAAGGTGTCATAATCATCTCCAACCCAGGTGCCTACAACAGCCGGAGAGCCTACCGACCCGCCATCGTCATCGCCACAAGATACCATTCCAAGGCACATGCACACGGCCACCAGCAGGCAGCCAATCATTCTAAATGTCTTCATTTCAAAATACTTGTTTTGCGAGGTGCCGGCATCCGGCACCCCAATTTAATGTTATATGTTTCTGATGCCATGTACCGGGAGGAACGCCGGTAATAGCATCCGCCACCATATTCTTCCCGTAGATGCCAGCGGGCATAACCGCCCCGACAACTTCCTCGAAGGATTTCGCTTGTTAGGATTTTGCTTGGCTACAAGTGAAAACATCGGCCTGCCGGTGGCGCGGCGGCGCAATGCTGTTGCGTTTCCTTAATGCCAAAGCCGTTAATGCATACCTTCTCTGCCTTGTTTTGTCTCCTCCTGCATCTACGGCCCTGCAATGCTGTTAAATGTTGGTAAAAGCAAAGACACATAAAAGAAGTGGAGCCTCTGATCACCCGTTCTTCTGCTGCGGGCTTCGACTCCCCGGAAATACGAACAAGTGACAGCAACTCCACTTTGACCGTATATCATAGGGTATGATTATACAAGCCAAAGAGAGCGTACTTTCACCACCGGTCCAATATTTCCTTGTTGAAGTTGTCGAAGTTTCAGCAGAAGGAACGATGCGAAAACGCTTCTTTCGATATGTCTGCCAGCCCGTTGTGGGCTTGCGATGCAAAGATAGCTATTTTTTTGACAACACATGCCATACGCACGCAAAAAAAACAACAAACGCTACTAAACTCCCATATGAACAAGTGGGGAGGGGCTACTGAAAGCCCATGGCAGCGCCATTCCGTATCCAGGATAATAACTGCCTAACGCACGCATAACACAACTGCACCACTTGGGACCTTATGCCCGGTCCCAAGTGGTGCAGCAAATCCATGGCTATATTGCCCGATTACTGTTTCCTATAGAATTTTACTCTACAGGTATACCATATATAACCTTTAACGGCTTTAACCCAAATCTGTCATCAGATTGCAAATGGCGTTTTGCCTGAAAAGGCAATGGCAAAGAACTCACTATTGTCGGTCTAATGAACCGATGTAGGTCAAAGTGTAGAGTCCTTAATGTGTCATCCAATCCCTGCGTGCCGTCCTGTATTCCTCATCTGTCACCGGCTCCAGCCATTCGTTGGAAACGTCCTCGCCGGGTATCTCAAAGGCAAGATGGGCAAACCAACTGTCGGCGTCAGCCCCGTGCCAATGCTTCACGTTGGCAGGGATGTGTATTACGGTACCGGGCAAAATTTCAACAGCCGCCTTGCCCTCTTCCTGATACCATCCGCAGCCGGCAACACCCACAAGCATCTGTCCGCCTCCACTGGTGGCATGATGTATGTGCCAATTGTTGCGGCAACCCGGCTCGAACGTCACGTTGGCAAAAGGAATTTGTTCCCGGGAAACGAAAGACAGATAGCTGTTTCCCGTGAAGAACTTGGCATAGAGCGTATTGGGTTCGCCTATGGGAAAAATCATTTCGCGCTGAAAAGCTGCCTTGGCATCTTCACCGGCCACATCCTCGGCCCAAACGCCCTTGGCCAGGTTGAAGGCCGCCCACGCCTTGGGCCATCCGGCATAGAAGGCGATGTGGGTGATGATCTCGGCTATCTCGGTGCGTGTGATGCCGGTCTTCTTGGCGGACTGCAAATGATACGTCAGCGAGGTGTCCGTGATTCCCTGGCTGATGAGTGACGTGATGGTCACCAGGCTGCGATCGCGCAACCCCAATCTGTCCGTGCGGCTCCATACCTCGCCGAAGAGGACATCGTCATTGAGTTCGGCAAACTTAGGGGCGAAAGCGCCCAACTGCTCGCGCCCTGCCGTCTGTACTACTGTCTTCTGTGCCATAATGCCTGTGCTCCCAAGAGCTGTTTATGTTAGTAATGTTATCAAATCCTGCGCCACGGGGGAGTCCCCCCTCTGTTTACAGTGCAAAGTTAGCACTTCTTCCCGGGAAAGCCCTTAATTATTTTACAGATTGGATGACCTGCATTACAGATTGTGGGCTTGCAGTACGTGAGACTCATGGAAGCGGGATGTGGAGCCGTGGCTCCCTCACCATGGGCACATTGCCGCGCCCCCTGTGGCCGGGCCGGCACATATTCCGGTTCATTCACCAGCATATTCCGGTTGTTGGAGCAGCATATTCCGGTTCTTCGGAACGTACAAACCGGAATATGCACCCCTGCTCTCACGACACTGCGGCTGTGGCACCATAGGGGCTACAGCCCATACACATGACACGAGGCACGCTTTTCCGACACGAACAAAATAAAACACCACGCGCAAACGTTATATATCAAACCGGAGGTGTCATACCTTACTTATATACACACACGACGCACGCACATGAACATGCCACACCATACCACCCTGTTGCGCCTGCTGGCCCCCATAGCCCTGCTGCTCCTGCTTACGGGATGCGGTGCCGACAACTATGCGCGCAAGGCCGAGGGATACTATGCCATAGGCGAGTACTTCGATGCCGCCGAGGAGTACAAGAAAGCATACAGCCACACCCCCACCAAGGAGAAGGACAAGCGCGGGGAACGGGCCTGGAAGATGGCAGAGTGCTACCGTCGCATAGGCTACAGTGCCAAGGCAGCAGGTGCCTACCAGAATGCGGTGCGTTACCGCGCAGGAGGCCCGGAAGCCATGCTGCGCCTGGCACAGATGCAGCACCTGATGGGCAGGTACAACGAGGCCGTCAAAAACTACACGCTATATCTGGACAGCGTGCCCGAGTCCAAGGAGGCCAGAAACGGTCTGGAGGGGTGCCGTCTGGCCGCAGTGTGGAAGAAGAAGGGGTCGCTCTACAGCATAAAGAAACAACCCATACTGACCAGCCGACGTGCCGACTATTCGCCGGCCCTCTATGGCGAGGAATGGGACCAGCTATACTTCACCACCACACGCCCACAGGCCACGGGCGACGAGTTAAGCGGCGTCACAGGAGTGAAGATGGCAGACATATTCGTCAGCAAGAAGGACGACAAGGGAAAGTGGAGCAAACCCGAGGCCGTGGAGGGAGAGGTAAACAGCGAGTACGAGGACGGCACATGCTGCTTTGCCCCGGACGGCAAGACCATGTACTTCACCCGTTGCACCCACGACCCCAACTATCCCCGCTACGCCGTAATAATGTCCAGCACCCGCTCGGATGCCGCATGGAGCAAGCCGCAGGAGGTGAAGATCAGCAGCGACACGCTGTCTGCCTTTGCACATCCCGCCGTGTCGCCCGACGGCAAATGGCTGTTCTTTGCCAGCGACATGCCGGGCGGACAGGGCGGCATGGACCTGTGGCGCCTATCGCTGGACGACCACGGATGGGCGGCTCCGGAGAACCTCGGCCCAGAGATCAATACCCCAGGCAACGAGGAGTTCCCCACCTTCCGCCCCAACGGTGAACTGTACTTCTCCTCCGACGGCCACCCGGGTATGGGCGGCCTGGACCTGTTCCGTGCCGTGCAAGACACCACGGGGCACTGGAGCATAGAGAACCTGGGCTACCCGATGAACTCGGCCGGTGATGACATGGGCATGACCTTCGAGGGGCTGGCCAACCGGGGATTCTTCTCCACCAACCGTGGCAACGGCCGCGGATGGGACCAACTGATGTCATTCGAATGCCCCGAAGTAATACAGAGCATACGCGGATGGGTCTACGAGAAGGACGGCTACGAACTGCCCCAGGCCATCGTCTACATGATAGGCAACGACGGTACCAACCTGCGTCTGTCCGTGCGTTCGGACGGGTCGTTCATACAGGAGGTACAGCCGGGAGTGGACTACGTTCTACTGGGCACATGCCAGGGCTATCTCAATCATAAACAGGAAATACACATCGACACCAGCAGCGTGTCGCGCGAACATGTGCTACAGTTCCCGCTGGCCAGCATGACCGACCCTGTGCTCATCCGCAACATCTTCTATGAGTTCGACAGCGCCTCCCTGACGGACAGCAGCGCCACGGCCCTGGACAGTCTGGCCTTGCTGTTGCAGGAGAACCCGAGCGTGACCATAGAACTGTCTTCGCACTGCGACTACCGTGGTGCCGATGCCTACAACATGCGTCTGTCACAGCGGCGTGCCGAGAGCGTAGTGAACCATCTCATAAACCGTGGCATTGATCCAAAGCGCATGACGCCCGTGGGGTATGGCGAAAGCCGTCCGAAGGTCATTGGCCGCCGCCACGTGGAACAAAACCCGTTCCTACACGTGGGCGACACCCTCACCGAGGCCTTCATCTTGGCCCTCCCCGAAGAAGCCCAGCGCGAAGCATGCAACGCCCTGAACCGCCGCACGGAGTTCCGCGTGCTGCGCACAACATACAACGGAAAAGACTAAAAAGGACCAAAAAGATGCCTTGGGCTACACCGTTTTTCTGAAAAAAGACTAACTTTGCAGTGCTTATGGGGGATATCTGCGGCAATTCCAAGCCCGCCCCACACCTGACACAGCCCATCGACGATGAAGCACCTCCTACACACCATACTTAACTTACTTCTCCTTTTTGCCACATGCATGCCCGCAATGTCCGCACGCACACAGAGTTACGACGCACTCCCCCTCATGACGCTCACCACACTGAACGACAGTGTCACGTACTGCCTGAAGCATGACAGGGAAATACGGGGGATAAAACGAAATGCGAAAATGGCATGTAGTGAATGACTTGTTGAAAGACGCTGTAAACAAATAAGTTATATGTAAATAAATGGGAATGATGGAAGACAATTCTCAAAAACGAAATGTGCAAAAACATAACATTTGCTTTACATTTATGTTACATTTGAACACCGTTTAAGTAACATGTTGGGGGGAAAATGTTACATTAGGCTTGAAAAAACATAATTATTGTCATAGCGTCTAAATTACTGATAAACAAAGAGCTCATAGTGCTTTTTTATAATTCAAATGATGGTATTTAAGATTTCTTTACCTCTATTAACAAAAAAGTACAATTGTTCATTGTGTGAACATTGGGTGTACAGTTAGGGAGACGTTTGGAGTGACAATGTGGACAGAGGAAAGGCTTTTTTGTGCTTAGATTGTTAAATAAATTAACAACCTAAGATGTGCTTAATAAATCAGTGTCAAAATGGCCGTTTTAGGGTATTGTTATAATGGGTTTTTATACCTTTGCAACAGGAAAAATAGAACATCGTTTAAATACCGTTAAAAAACTGTTCAAAGATTGCGAAATATGGGAAAAGGTAGAAGTGAAGAACTAATAAGAAGGCGTGATAAGACACTCGTTGAACGATTCATCTACTGGACAGAAACGGCACGTTTGCGCTATGATGACACAATTAAGGTGCTAAGCGAAAACGAGTTCTTTATAAGTGAATCAAGGGTGATGCAGATATTGAGGAAAAATGCGGACAAACTGAACGTAAATAACATTCCAAAGAAGACAATAAAATATAGGGTATTACCATTCTTCAAAGGGCAATAAAAATAGTTCCTTATCTATGCTGGATTGTATTTCCAGCCGTGATAAGGAACTATCCGTTGAAAATGGTTGTTACTTATCAGATAAAATGCTTGGAATGCTATTTCCAAAAGTCTCTGCTTTTCCGTTAATTAGAGAATAGATTTCGTGTTGTATCATTTCAACCCTTTCACTTAATACCGCACCACTGCGAATTCCAGCCATTGCATCATCGAAAGACAGGCCTTCTGGAACAGCCGTAAGCATGACGGTGTTTTCTCCATTCTTTAACAATAAATTTGTCTTGATTAAGACATTGAACTTCACGCCGTCAACATCGTTGAACGGCAAAGTTTTTGTTTGTGGAAACATAACGATAAATTTTAGGAATTTGGAAAAGGCGTGCCTTAGGTGTCCTATGCCTTATCGTGGGGCATTGGGGCGTTTCCGCTTGCCACACCATAGCACGCAATAGCTGTCTCGTAAAAAGAATCTTTGTCATTGTCACGATAATTTAGGATGGTGCAAAGATAATGATTTATTTCGATACGGCAAAGAAAATTGATGATTTTTGATTTGCTTGCTTTATTGGATTATTATTTGTAGCCTTGCATCGGTATGAGTCAGTACCTTGTGTGCGGCTCGAACCTCTATTCGGGACTTCGGTTCCTTTTTTTATGTCCCATATTATTCGCTTCTTAGTTGCCAATTCTTATGGGGTTAGTACGTCTTTCAAATAAATCTGTGTCATATTGTCCTTTTGGCTTTGTGTCAATATGACAATGCAATATCTTCGCAATCAGTTTGACAACAAAGACATACAAGAATGCAGTATTACAACAAACTGGTAGTTGAAAAAGACAAATGTACGATATTCCTTTACGGGGATATAGGAGACAGTTCGGGGACTGTCAGCAGTGACGAGATTGTAACGGAACTGTTGGAGGCTTGCAGGGAAAGCAAGCCCGTTGAGGTAAGAATAAACAGCAACGGGGGCGAAGTGTATGCAGGTATTGCGATATTCAATGCGTTGCGGAACTGCGAGGGAAACGTAAGCATCTACGTTGACGGTGTGGCGGCTTCGATCGCGTCGGTTATTGCCCTTTGCGGAAAGCCTGTTAGGATGAGCCGCTATGCCCGCATAATGCTGCACCGTGTAAGCGGTTCTTGTAACGGAACCGTAGAAGATATGCAAATGTGTATTGACGAGATGGAAAGCCTTGAGGACACGCTTTGCCAAATCTATTCCATACGTTGCGGTCAGACACCCGAAGAAATCAAGACTTTGTATTTTGACGGGAAAGACCATTGGATAACAGCACAGCAGGCATTAGCACTCGGACTGATAGACGGTATCTATGACACGGACGTCATACCGCAAAGCGATAGACCGTCAGAGATTTACGGCACGTTCAACTACCGTTTCAATAACGCGGATGGCTCATGGTCTTTCAGGGCGCATCTGTGCCGCTTGCTTGACATTTCCCCAAACTGTACAGACGAAAGCATCTATAAAGCCATAAAACGGCTTGTACGAGGCAAAAAAGCACAAGATAGCAACGAGGCTATAGACAGTGCCGTCAAGAAAGGTTGGATGGAGAACGGACAACGGAGTATGTTTGTAGCACTTGCAAGAAGCAACAGGCAGGCATTTGCAAAGTTCATAGAGGAAAGGGAAAGAAAGGATGCTTTGCAAGTAGAGAGGCTATTGGATGAGGCCGTTAGAACAGGCAGGGTGCTTCCGATGGAACGCACCACATACAAGAATATTGGGTACTCAATGGGCGCTAACGTCCTGGCAGAACTTGTCTCTATCAAGCCAAGTAATATGAGGGCTGCACGTTATATCGATATCGACAAAGAAGACCGTAGGAAATGGACACTGAACGACTGGAGGACATACGCACCACGTGAACTTGCAAGCAATCCAAAACTATATGAGGAACTAAGGAAAAAGGAGGGAATGACGGCTGCATCAATGTCGTTGGATTGGTACAGGCGCAACAACCCAGAATACCTGAAAGAACATCCCGAATTCTACAAACAACTAATAGAACAAGAATACAAGAAACAATAGTCGTCTCACTTGCTTTTAACATCAATAAAACAATACAAAAATGGCATTAAACAAAGAAGTTTGGGTCGGTCAGATAAAAGAGAACTTTTACCCCGACAGCAGTTTTTTAAGAAAGGTGTTGGACTTTTCCTCAGAGGTTGAAAACAACAAAATCCACATGGCATCCGCAGGAATTGACCCACGAGTCTTGATTAACAATACGACATACCCTATTGCAGTGGTCGGACGTGATGACGAGGACAACGAGATACTACTCGACAAGTTTGAGACGGAAAACACAATCGTCCGCCGTCCTGATGTAATAGAATATAGTTACGACAAACTGGAAAGCGTTATACGTCAGCACAGGCAGACACTACAGAAAAGTGTTGCTATTAAGGCAGCACATGCCATCGCACCATCAAGCGACACAGATTTCACGCCTGTAATCGAAACAACGGGTACAGTAACAAACGGACGAAAGCGTTTGACATTTGCGGACATACTGGCATTAAAGGAACGTTTTGACAGTGCGGAGATACCTTTGGACAGGCGTTTTCTAGTATTGCACCCCAAGCACGTTTCGGACTTGTTATTGGAAGACTTGAAACTGTATAAGGACATAACAAACATCGTGGACGGTGAGCCACTGAGATTTGCAGGCTTTGGGTGTTTTGCTTTCGCCCATATGCCGACATACAAGACAGTAGAGGGTACATTACAAAAGATCGCTTTTGGTGGGCAGGAAACGGAGAACTTTGCTTCCTTTGCTTTCTACACAGACGAGGTCATGAAAGCAGATGGAGACATTTATATGTACTCAAAGGTTGATGATCCAGAGCAACGTGCAACGATTGTAGGATTTGACAAACGATTTGTTTGCTTACCTATACGCAATAAAGGTATTGGCGCAATTGTCAGTAAATCGGCTTAGTATTTGGCGTTTTGACTATTATTTCGTATCTTAGCGGTGTGACTTATTAAAGTCACACCGCTAATTAGTAAAAAGACATTACAATGAGCATTGCAACAGAAATTAGAATCGGGATGGTTGAGCGGTTGATTTCAGAGCATTACGAACCCGAGAATCACAGCAAATGTTATCTAAACGTATGGCGGCATTTCGTATTTCCTCAAATGGGAATTTCACAAAGGACGTTCACACGTTATCTGAAAGTCATAAAAGACAGGGAAGAAAGCCGAAAAAGGAAATTTTGAACACTTTTTCAAAATTGGTTTGAACACCTTTAAGCATCGTCTTAATTTATAGATTTTTTAAAGGAGAAACAGACCAAAAAGCACACACATTGTTTGTTTTCGGTCACATTGTGAACAAGAATTAACAAAAAGAAACAAACACTTTTCGTTTTTGAAAGTTAACACATTTCGTTTTGTCGATTATAGAAAGCGATGCGATAAAGTATGTCACCGCAATGGTAGGCCTCTACAACGAACGGATGAGCACCGAAGACAAGAACCTGTGCGCCATCGGATGCAGGA
Organism: Prevotellaceae bacterium UBA711; assembly: GCA_002297545.1. Lineage (GTDB taxonomy): Bacteria > Bacteroidota > Bacteroidia > Bacteroidales > Bacteroidaceae > Physcousia. Next base: position 10,679 of record DBLZ01000075.1, read on the forward strand.
ACCTTTGCAATGCCCTTATCCCCAAGGAGATGTTCGTGGATGCCTTCAGGTTCTGCCTCATCGGCATACGCATGTGCGAAGCCAACGGATTCCAACGGACACTGGCGGACCTGTACCTAGTGGCCGGCAGCATACACAACAATTTCAACGACAAGGAAATGGCCTTGCGTTGCTACACCAAGGCATTGGAGCTGTCACGCCAGACAGATTATGACGGCTCGGAATTGACGGCTCTAATAAGTTTGGCCGGCGTATATGCCTATATGGGCAGGATGGAAGAAGCCGGCAAATGCCGCAGGGAAATGATAGAAAAGGGCGGGAACGACATATACGCCATATACTTTAGCCACTTGACCGCCGGATATATCCACGAGACCAGCGGAGAGAATTCAATGGCGCGGGAAGACTTCGTGCATGCCATTGCCTATGCGCAGGAAAACGGCATGTTGCCCAAATACATCGTATCGGCATACACGGCACTGGCAAAGAACTATGCCAAAGTGAGCATGCGCGATTCGGCCATACACTGCTACGAACTGAGCAATGCCTATTGCCGGGAGCATGGCGTCCTCTCCACGCAGAAGACCAACATGAAGGCACTGATAGACCTCTATACCGAAACGGGCAACCTGGCGCAAGCCAATGCCATGCGCCAAGACTACGCCTTGCTACAAGACTCGTTGCTCAACATAGACGAATACACCACATTCAAGAACCAGCAATTCGAGTACGAACTGGACAAGCAGCTCGGGAAAATCCTGATGCTGACCGAGACGGCAGAAATCAGAAACATGGAGTTGCAACAGCAACGTAGGATGATGGCAGTGGTGGCAGTGGGCATGCTGGTCTTGGCATGCCTTTGCGTGTTGATCTACCGCAAGAAGAAGGAAACACAGGAGGCCTACCATAGCCTGTACCAGCACAATCTGGAACTGCTCAGGCAATACAAGGAACTGCAACAGCTTAAAACGCAGTACGAATCCGTTGCCAGACAATGCCATGCCGACAAAACCAACACAGCAGACCCGGACACAAATATGGCAAAGCAGGATGCAAGTTCGACAAACCAAAACGCCACAATACAGACCCCGTCAACGTACAAAATGAGGGATGACCAACGAAATGCCCTGCTGGAAGCCATAAACGACGTGATGAAAGACAGCAACAACTTTTGCCAGCCGGGATTCTCATTGGACAAATTGGCAAGCATGGTGAACTCCAATTCACATTATGTCTCAGAAGTAATCAACGAGACATTCGCAAAGAACTTCAGGACATACGTCAACGAATTTCGCATACGCGAAGCCTCACACCGCCTTCTCAATACCAAGGACTATGGCAACTACACTATCAAGGCAATAGGAGAAAGCGTCGGTTTCAAGTCGCATTCCAATTTCACGGACACTTTTCGCCAAATCACAGGCATGACACCTTCCTTATTCATGAAAATGACACGCGAGGAAGCAATGGCATAAGGCAAAACTGGTGCTATTTCTTGAATAAGGATCATTGGACTGAGAACACATGCTTCTACGCATGGGAATAATGGCTACTTTTGCAACAGCCATGAAGCCATTAGGCCACACTTTGCAAAAACTTATACATTATCCATACCAACCTATTATGAATAACATTACACACATCGCACGTTGGGGGTGCGCCATGCTTGCCGGCATACTCCCTGCAACTGGAGTTGCGCAAGAGACACAACCGTCACAGAATCCGGAGAAGCCCAACATCATCTTCTTCCTTGTGGACGACATGGGATGGCAAGAGTGCTCGGTACCGTTCTACAACGAAACCCGTTCCGCGTTGAACAACCGCTACCGCACGCCCAACATGGAGCGTATGGCACAGATGGGCGTGAAGTTCACCAACGCCTACGGCTGCGCCATATCCTCACCCTCTCGATGCAGCCTGATGACCGGAATGAACGCAGCACGCCACCGCGTGACCAACTGGACACTGGACTACAACACCAAGACGGATGCCGGAGGCGGCAGCCTGAACCTGCCCGACTGGAACTACAACGGCATACAGCCGGCAACTGTAACCAGCGCCAAGGATCTCAAGAACACGGCCGTGGCCACCCCGTTGCCACAGATACTGAAAGACAACGGCTACTATACCATACACTGCGGCAAGGCACACTTCGGCGCAAGGCAGACAACGGGAGAGAATCCCCTGTCCTTCGGCTTCGACGTGAACATAGCCGGCGGTGCCAACGGCGGCCCGGCCAGCTATCTGGCCTCCAACGGATATGGCGAAGGGCAAAACTTCCATGTGGCAGGCCTGGAACAATACAAGGGCACAGGGACATTCCTCACCGAGGCCCTCACAATAGAGGCCCTAAAGGCTGTGGAGAAGCCCATAGCCGACAACCAGCCCTTCTACCTGTATATGTCGCACTACGCCATACACGCGCCATACGACCCCGATGACCGCTTCGTGGCCAACTATCGCGATGCCGACGGCCAGGGCAAGTACGACGCATTCCTCAATGCACGCCTCAACGACTCCGAAATAAACCATGCGGCCCTCGTAGAAGGCATGGACAAGAGCCTGGGAGACATACTCGACTTCCTGGAGGCACGTCCCGAAGTGGCCAAAAACACCATAGTCCTGTTCATGTCGGACAACGGCGGGCAGGCCGTATCCTGCCGCCAGGGTACGTGGAACACACAGAACTATCCGGCACGCGCCGGCAAGGGTTCGGCATACGAAGGTGGCGTGCACGAACCCATGATGGTCTATTGGCCAGGTGTGACCGAGGCAGGAACCATCAATGCAAACCGAGTGATGATAGAGGACTTCTTCCCCTCCATCATAGAAATGGCAGGCATAGAGGACTACAAGACCGTGCAGACGGTGGACGGACACAGCTTCGTGGACATTATAAAGAATCCCTCGCTGCAGCGCGACAGGGTGAACATCTGGCACTTTCCCAACCTCTGGGGCGAAAGCCAGGACAGGGGCGAGGGCTATGGAGCATACTCGGCCATCATGAAGGGTGACTACCACATGATATACTTCTGGGAAACACAGGAGCGCCGCCTCTACAACATACGCGAGGACATAGGCGAGACCAACAACCTGGCTGCCACCATGCCCGAACTGTTGAAGGAGCTTTCACAGGAACTGACTGACAGCCTGAAGGCATGCAACGCACAGCGCCCAACGCATAAGGACACCGGCCTGGAAGTGGCCTGGCCCAACGACGCAGTGCTACAGGCGGCTCCGGGCGACGCGATTGCCCCCTCGGAGTCCATTTTCAAGATGAGCGATGACGATACCAGGTACTATTACACCATTAGGGACAACAGGGACAACGATGGGACCTTGCTCCCGTTCTTTTGGACCTTGGGAGAGCACAACGGGTACAATGCCCTTCAATGCAGCAATGTGCAGGACGTCTACAAGCAGTTGTTCTACTTCACAAAAGGTTCTGCAGACAACACCTTCCATATCCACACTGCCGATAACCGCAATGTTGACTATCTGGAAGGAGTAACCAGTGGCAATTGGACCGACGCACAGAACTCGACGTACAACACCACTACCCGTTTCCTACAATACGGGACAGAAACGTCTGGCGAATTCCAATTGATAAAGACCAGCTATACTTCATATTACTGCCTGCAGATAGGGGGCGATCTGCTGAACGACAGGGGTACTGGCAATGGAGATGCCGCAAATATGAAGTGGGTGATAAACACCTATAACGGGCACACTTTCAACAGCAACGACCCGGGAAGTCGCTATAGTTTCACATTGGTAAGCAGCGAATCTGCGAAGACGCTGGCAGCATGGAAAGAAAGCATCCTGGCCACTATTGGCTACGTGGGCAGCTACAGCGAAGACTGCCGCTCCGAAATAGAGGCCGTGAACACCTTGGATGACAAGTTGCGATTCGAGAGCACTCACTCCAAAATAACCTTACAGGACGGCGGCTATTATTTCCTCAAGACCGCATCCAACCAAAACTACGCGGACGGCTACATGACCTATGCCGCCAACGGCACCTCGATAGATTGCATGACCAAGACACTGGGCGAGAATGAGGCCTTGGAGGCAAAGCACGTGTGGAAGCTGACATTCAATGACACGAAGGCCGGCTACGACTATTACCGCGTGCTCTCCTGCAACAACAACGGAAACGGCCTGAGCTTTGCCAAGGAAACAGGTGTCAGCGGAGAAGGCTGCCTGGCAAACGGCACGGGATGGCGTTACCGCTTCGACGACATGGGCAACGGCCAATTCAAATTCCTGACGGGAGAAGGCGCACGCATCATCAGGACCGAAAGCAACGGTGTGGTATCATACCATACGCAACAGAACTTCGATGCCACATGGTACATCATCCCCGCCACGTCATTGGACGTCAAGTTAGACCAAGGCGGTTATGCCACCACGTGCCTGCCGTTCGATGCCGCCCCCTCGGAGGGCATGAAGGCATACGCCGTGAATACCGTGTCACAGTCCACGGCATACCTGGAGGAAAAAGCCGACATCCCGGCAAACAACGCCGCAATACTGCGCGGCAAGGCCGGCGAGACATTCAGGATGGGCATCGGACAGGCAGCCACATCCGACTGGACGGGCAACAAGCTTCTGGGTTCAACCATAGACTCTTACGTCAAGGGGGATGCCTATGTCCTGGCCAACAAGGATGGCGTGACCGCACTGTACAAGGCACTTCTCAACATGAATGCCTCCGGGGCCGAAGGCACCACACACTTCAAGAACAATGCCAACCGTGCATACCTGCCCGCCTCAGTAGCGCCGCAGGCCGCACAATGCATCCTCTTCAACCTCGGCACGGAAACCGGCATATCCGGCGTGGAGGGCACCAAAAGCAATGCCGCCATATATGACATGAGCGGCCGCCGCGTACAGCAAGCCCGCAACGGCGTCTATGTGGTGGACGGCAAGAAGGTAGTACGCTAAACACCTGACAAGCCCTTTCCGGGAGGGCATACGCCAGGAAGGCAATGCACCAAAAACGTATGCCCCAAAGACGTATGCCAAAGGCAATGCGCCCAGGGCAATACACCAAAGACGGGCTGAAAGCCCAGCAAGCCACCAGCCCAGGGCGCCGCTTCGCTTGCCCTGGGCTGGTGGCTTGCTGCCCCTTCGGGGCGCACCATTCTTGTGCCACGTGGACAACACACAACCACGCCGACAACACACCGCCACACCGACAATACAATCCCCACCACCACCTCATGAACAACCCAACACACCATGGACACGAAACAACAAATCATGTATAACATGTATAACAGATACACATGTCTCTGCTTCCTATTCCTATTATGCGGCATGGTCTGCGCCCAAAGCCCGTACCTATACGCCAAGGGCAAGTCGTATGGAGACGTGGAAGCATTTGACAGCCACAAGAAAATAGAACTGCCGGGGCATCAGGGCATAGTGTACGACGGCAAGTTGCCTCGCGGACAGCACACCGTGGCCTACGAGGTAAGGCTGCCGGCCTATGAGGAGGGCATATTCTTTGCCACCGACACCCTTCCCAACAAATGGCCCAACAACACCAACAGGCTGTTGCCATGGGCCTTCACCGACCTCAAGGACTTTACCTCGGGCAACTACCGTGGCATCCCCTCCAACAGCTTCCCTTCCATGCTGGGCGATGCCCTGCTGCTCAGGCTGGCCAACGGCCATTACATGTTTGTGAAGGCATTGGCCGCTGACAACAGCATGAGCTGGCTCACAGTGGAGAGCGACGGAGGACTGAAGCTGTATGTCTCCACCTTGGGTACTGATGTGTTGCCACGCCGTGCCCCGCTGGTCTTGTCCCAGGAAGGCAAGTCCCTATATGGGGCACTGGAAACAGCCTATGGCCGGCTGGCCTCGTCGCCGGACGTGTCACATGACCAAAAGCCCGTGTTCGAGGCTTTCAAGTATCTGGGATGGTGCACATGGGAACATTACCACTTCGACATTAACGAACGCAAAATAATGGGCGACATCGAGGCCATCGAGAAATCGGAGCTCCCCATACGTTATGTCCTGATAGACGACGGGCACCTGACGCACAAGGGCAGGCAGTTGTCCGGCTTTGAGCCTGACGCCGGGCGTTTCCCCTCGGGCTGGGACAACATCATGGGCAAGCGGAGCCGGGACAAGATCAAGTGGTTCGGGCTGTGGTACGCCCTGTCCGGCTATTGGGAAGGCGTGTCGGCCGGCAACAATTTCCCTGCCGCCGTACGCAACACCCTGGTGGACCGCCACGGCAGGATGGTGCCGGGCAAGGACTCGCTCCACATAGACCGCTTCTATGGGCACTTCGTGAAGTCGCTGAAGGACTACGGCTTCGACTTCCTGAAGATAGACAACCAGTCGTTCACCTTACCTATATATATGGGCGACTCCTGTGCGGTGAAGTACGCACGCCTTTGCAACCGTTCGCTGGAGAACCAGACCTACCTGCAGAACGTGGGCCTGATAAACTGCATGGCACAGAACGTCATCAATACGGACAACACCTACTACAGCAATGTCTCCCGCGCGAGCATAGACTACCAGAAGTACAACAAGGACAAGGCCAAGTCGCACCTGTTCCAGTCCTACACCAATACCCTGCTCCAAGGACAATGCGTGTGGCCGGACCACGACATGTTCCACTCCTCCGACACCATCTGCGGGGCACTGATGGCGCGCTCCAAGGCCGTATCCGGCGGCCCGGTGTACCTGTCAGACGCGCCTGCACAGTTAGTGCCGGGGAACGTCTGGCCGTTGATTGACGAGGAGGGCAAGGTGTTCCGCCCCCTCACCCCGGCCATGCCCACCGAGGAGTCCGTCTTCCAAAACCCGCTCATGGGCGACAAGTCCTACCGCGTGTTCTCGAGGATGGACAATGGCGCACTGAGCATAATATGTTACAACCTCAGCACCACCACCCACAGCGTGCCAAGTTTCATTGACGTGCAGGACTACACAAGCCTTGCCGCCCAGGCACAGCCGTGCCGGCGTGTGGTGGCATACAACTGGAAAAAGCAGACGGCAGTGCCACTGGACGGCAGGATGGAGTTCACGCTCGAGGGCTTCACGGACGAACTCTTCCACCTGTGCCCCGTCAGGCATGGCTGGGCAGTGGTGGGCATCATGGAAAAGTTCCTGTCACCACAGACATTTGAGATACTGTCATGCACGGAGGAGCATCTTGAGTTGAAAGTTCTGACGGCAGGCACCCTATGCGTATGGAGCGAGAATGGTTCAAGCCACGAAATGCGGAAAATAGAGGTAGATGTCCCCAAAACCGTAACCATGTCAAAGTCCCCCTCTGCTATACACAAATCCTCCCTGCGACAGGAGTATAGTTCACAAAAGAACATGCGGCAATAACATTGATGTGTAGTGTCTTACCACCGTCGGCTTTCTCCCTTTCAAGGCGTTAGCTTGTGTGGGAATATAATAGCCATGGGAATCGATTCGCTCTGCCCAGGGCTATGGGTTGGTTAGGCTTTCAGCCCACATCTTTTACATGAGTTGCAATGCGCATCCATATCATCTGTACTTGGATCGCAACAGTGAACTTCACAAACCGTCTGTCACCACCTCGTTCATGGCAACATCATGCCCCTCTGCAGGCAGAAAGTCCAACAACTGGAATGAATAGCAAAGCCCCATCCTGTAGGCATTGGGCATCAGAGGCAGGAGCCGGTCATAGTACCCCTTGCCACGTCCCAGACGCGCCCCATGGCGGTCAAAAGCCATGCCGGGAACAACGGCAAGTTCTATCTCGGCATAACGCGAGGGCGGAAACAATTCCCCGGTAGGCTCCATGATGCCGAAAGCCCCGCGCTGCAGCGTGTCGGGCGTATAGACCCGCAGTTCCAATTCTTCACCAACAACACGTGGCAACAGAATGCATTTGCCCAGGAGCCGCCCTTTGTCCAACAGGGACGCCGTGTCCACCTCGTCGGGCAAGGCATGGTAGAGCAACACCGTTCCGGCCGCACGCCACAGACCATCGGACAAAATGTGGGCACAGGCACGGAGGCTCCTCTCGCGAAGCTGTTCGGGAGGACAGGCTGACTTCAGACCGCGCACCCATGTCCGTATCTCGGACTTCTGCATGTGCGGTTCGCGGGCGGCAAGGCTGTACTCGCATCCGCAATAGACCTGATTGTAGAAACCATGCCGGCGCAATAGTTCGTTGCGTCGCTGTTGCAGCCCGCCCTTGCGCCAGTTGCGGTCGTCAAAGCGTACGCCGCCCACCACGGAGGCTGCCCAATGACCGGCTTCTGCAATCTGATCCAGACGCTTCCAACGGCTGCTGGCCAGGGTGGTGGTGAATGTCTCCAGGCCCAGCTCGCGGCAGCGTCGGGCGGCAGCCAGCAGGCGCATGCGGAAACACTCCAGACAACGGCTGCCACGCTCCGGCTCACCCTCATGCCCGTGGATGGCACAGGCCCAGGAGCCGTGGTCGTAGTCCTCGTCCACTATCTCCAGACCCAGCTCACGGGCATAGCGCGTGCACTCGTTCTTGCGGATGAGATACTCCTCCTCAGGGTATATGTTGGGGTTGCAGTAATAGAGCACGGGAAGGATGTCGTGTTGCAACATCCATTCTATGATGGCGCTGGAGCATGGTGCGCAGCAGCAGTGCAGAAGGACTTGGGTCATGATAAATAGAAACGGTAGTATTGGCATGTGAACGTATGAGCGCACGAGCATGCCAGCGCATGAGCGGAGGAGCCGCAGGTGCATATCGTACGGACGATGGACAGGGGGATGCGACGTCAATCATTGCCGGTCTCGGGCGGTATACCGAACAGGCTCCACCGCTTGGTGTAGGTAGTCTTGATGCGCCAGGCATCGGGGTACTGGTTGTTGATGCGGCCGGGCACGCCCTTTCCCGGGCCCAGGGGTGTGCCCAGATAGCAGAGCGTCAGGGCGCCGGCAGGTGCCGGGATGCGGACAGCCTCGCGGCGGAGGTAGGCAAGCGCCTGGTCGTAGGAGAGTTCCACCATGGGCCCATCGCACACGAAAGCCAGGGGCACAGGGCGCAGCAAAGCCTTGATCTTGCGCAGAACCTTATCGGCTTCATCGCCGACCCATCCCTTACTTCCTTTGTCCCCTTCCGGTGCAGAGGCCATCCGGGCCAATGTCCCCTCCCCGGCATCGCATAGCCGCACACCCTTGCGTATGGCCGCACAATAGAATCCCTCCCCACGGTCCCGTCCGGGCAGGAAGTGGCGCTCCTCCAACAGTTCCGCGCCCAGCTCGGAGCATATCCACAGCGCATTCTCCTCATCCTCGAAACGGTTGAACGTACAGGTACTGTAAACCAGCAGTCCGCCTGGCTTGAGGGCATGCCAGATGTCACGCAGGATACCGCGCTGGCGCTCCACACACCGTGCCACATTGTCCGGGCTCCATTCGGCCACGGCCTGCTCGTCCTTACGGAACATGCCCTCGCCGGAGCAAGGCACATCGGTCAAGACAAGATCAAAGCACCCGTCGAAGCCGGAAAAGTCGGCGGGATAGTTGTTGGTGACAATACAACGGACAGGATACTCTTTCCCTGCCGGCATGCGTGTCCACTTCTGCATGTTCTCGGCCAGAACCGATGCCCGCTTGGGCATTGGTTCGTTGCTCAGCAAGAGTGACCCTTCGGGCAACAGGCCGGCCAGCAGAGTGCTCTTGCCCCCGGGTGCGGCACACAGGTCCAGAGCACAGCATGGCGCAGTCATATCCGCATACCTACGGCACAGTTCGGCCACGTACATGGAGGATGCCTCCTGGACATAATACACTCCGGCATGGAGCAAGGGGTCGAAAGTAAACGGCGGCCGCTCGGCCAGATAACAGGCATCCGGGCACCATTCCACAGGGGCAGCATCGGCCGTCGCACCGCCCTGCACGGCCACTCTCTGCCACCAAGCCTCACGCAGGGTGTCCACGGCATGAATCTTACGCATGTTGAGGCGGACGGATACCTCCGGATCGGTGACAAGCAGTGCATCGCACAGGCATCGGGCAACCTCGGTGCCATAGTGTTCGTTCATCAAGTGCACGAAATCGTGGGGAAGTTCTCTGCTGTTCATCTTATCATAAGGCTACATGAGGTCACACGCTGACCGTGCCCTTGATAGCCGGCCACGGGTCGTAACCCTCGAGAGTGAAGTCCTCGTAACGGAAGTCGAAGATGCTTTTGACTTCGGGATTGAGCACCATGCGCGGCAAGGTGCGGGGGGCGCGGGCCAACTGGGTGCGGATCTGCTCAATGTGATTGAGGTAGATGTGCGTATCACCCGTGGTGTGGATGAACTCTCCGGGGCGCAGTCCGCAGACTTGGGCCATCATCATGCACAATAGTGCGTATGAGGCGATGTTGAACGGCACGCCCAGGAAAATGTCGGCACTGCGCTGGTACAACTGGAGCGACAGCCTGCCGTTGGCAACATAGAATTGGAAGAAGGCGTGGCACGGGGGCAAGTTCATGTTGTCCAGATCGGCCACATTCCATGCCGATACTATGATGCGACGCGAGTTGGGGTCATTCTTGATGGTATCCACGGCCTGCTGTATCTGGTCTATGAAACCGCCGTTGTAGTCGGGCCACGACCGCCACTGGTAGCCATAGATATGGCCCAGGTCACCGGTCTCGGGGTCGGCCCACTCGTTCCAGATGCGCAC